>JAFTKI010000070.1 GCA_017453335.1 Clostridia bacterium | reverse complement strand
TTTCAATAAGGTGACGCAGGAACAGTTGGATGCTGTTGTTTCTTTAATTAACAATCGCCCGCGTAAATGCCTTGGTTTTTTGTCTCCAAATGATTTTTTGAAAAAAGTGTTGCACTTGGCTTGACAATCTGACGAGGCTTTCTTTCGAGCTTGTTTTTAGCTCGCCCGATGTATTTGTAGCTCCTCTCGTTTCCCGATTCCTGGTAGAACCAGGGGGTTATTTAGACCACAAAAAACGTGATTTGGCTCTTAAAGAGTCCAAATCACGTTTTTTATCATGTAGGGTTTATTGAGAATATTCCATAATATAGCATCAATCTTCATTTTTCGGAGCTTTTTTGCCAAAAAGCGTTCGGATGCGTTCGTTGTTCTTCTTGATATCTCCAAGATAGAACGAAAGAACAAACCCCAGTGCAAACAGGGCAATCAAGAGAACGTAGCTGCCAACATCCTGTTCAACCGTCAGAATATGGCTCCAACGGCTCTTGGTTTCGGGCTCTGCTTCCAGGATAACGCTTGGGATGATCGATATAAAAAGACCGAAAATGGTGGAAAAGGTAGCCGTGTAGAAATGCTTGAGCAAGCGGCTCATCACGAAGGAAATGACCAACGCGGCGATTACAAGACCGATGCCCGCGGGGATCAAGACCGAAAAATCCAAGCTTGCAACCGAGCTGACAAACAGGGTATAGAGTCCCAGCGACGAAAGAATTACCGCGCTGTCCACCCCGGGAACGATGAAAGCACCTGCAACGGCAACCCCTAAGAACATGGATTGCAGGAAATTGGGATCCTCCACCGCAGGGAAGAGATTCTGACCGAAAAACAGGAGAGAGAGACCTGCTGCTGCCGCAACAGCCATGTAGATATAATATTTTTTGGAAAAGCCCTCTTTTTTCACTTCCTTATAAAAAAGGGGAAGGGTTCCGATCACAAGACCGAGGAAAAACACGCGCGTTTGCATTTCATAGTTTTCCAGAAAAAAGTCTGCCACTACGCTGAAGCCAACAAGTCCAAGACCCATTCCCAGCACAAGCGGAATCAGGAACAGGAGGTTTTTCTTAAAATCTTTGAACAGGTTTCCAACGGCGTCGATCGTTTTTTGATAAAGTCCGAAAATGACCAAAAGAACACTTCCGCTCAGTCCGGGTGTGATGCCTCCGACACCGACCACGATCCCTTTCAAAAAATTCATCATGCGTTTTTACCTCCGTATCTGCATTGTATTTATGATATCACAAAAACACCGAATTGTCAACCGATTTTGGAATCTTGACTGCGCTGTATTTGAAAGAAAAGTCTTGCAAAAAGGTGCTTGGTGCGGTATAATGGATACAATCAACCCGAAAGGAAGTGTAACATGCCGATCCTGCACACGATTTCCCCCGTATACGATCAAAACAGCCGTATTCTGATCCTTGGGAGCTTTCCCTCCGTTAAGTCGCGCGAGAGCGGCTTTTTCTACGGACATCCGCAAAATCGGTTTTGGAAGGTTCTTTCGGCGGTGTTTGAGGACAGCTTGCCGCAAACAATTGATGAAAAAAGAATATTCTTGCTCAAGCATCGGATTGCGCTTTGGGACGTGATTGCTTCCTGTGAGATTCGGGGATCCTCGGATCAAAGCATTAAAAATGCGGTTCCAAACGATCTTTCGATCATTTTGGAGACCGCACAGATTCAAACCATCTTTACCAACGGGGGAACGGCAACGCGCTTATATTCCCGTTATTTGCAGGAAAAGACGGGCAGGGAAGCCATCTCTCTGCCGTCTACCAGCCCCGCCAACGCGGCCTTTTCGCTTTCTCGGCTGATCGATGTGTGGCGTGTGATATGCACACAGGATGCTTGATTCATTTCATCAATTCATCGGTCAGGCGAAGGATCTCGGGTGCTACCTTGTCGCGCTTGCGTTTATAGATCACGGTATAGATCGGATAGGCAAGACTTGCAAGCACGCCGCCGATCACACCGATGATGATCCCGATCACCAATGCCGCCGTTTGTCCCAGTCCCAGCATAACCGAAAGCTCGGTCATGCAAAGGCTCATTCCAAAGCCAAGGATCAGCGCGCCGAGAACTCCGAAAATGAGAGCTGTGGCCTGTGCTGTTTGTGATACACTTGCATCCAGACGGCGCAGGCGTGTCATTTTATCCTCTGTTTCGGGATTTGCATATTTATTTCAGATTTTTTTGATCTCAGCTTGCTCCTTTGCCGAGTAGGTGTAGGAAAAGCGACGGTCGTCGTTAGGAGTTTGCATTTTATACCTCGTTTTTATATTTTTTTAATTCTTTCGTGCTTTGCACGATCATATAGATTGCCATGACCAAAACAACACCCGAAACGGCAAATCCGACCCCGCCAAGCATCATCTTTTGCGCGGAGAGATCCATCGTGCCGTCACTGAAGGTCGTGAGCAGCGTAGAGGTCAGCGTCAGCATGGATACACAGGCAGCAGCAAGGTTGATCGCTTTTGATGCGAAAACAACGGGGCTGTTGCTTTTTTTCTGTTTGACGATATTAACGATCGCTACTGTAAAAGCCGTAAAGGTGTATGCCGCCATTGCGATCGCCGTGATGATATGATGCTGAAAGCTTCTGTTCCAATACAGCATAAAGAATACGATCAGTGCAAGTGCCAGGTTCATCACAAGAAAGATCCAACCGCAGGTGCGGGATCTGATAAGCTCTGCCTGCCTTTTTTCACCGGGGGCGTAGCGTCTGGTATGCCGAACCAAAAAGAACCGCATCACGGCAAGGCAGATATAATAGGCACCGAGCGAGCAGAACCAGAAGGTGTGGTGGTAAAAGCCAAGACCCAGTTGGAAAATTGCGTAAATGACGTTCCACAGAAGGGAGCCGTATAAGGTCACCTTCATACGCAAGCGTACATCCTCCTGCCAGCGGAGGACATATTTGTTTTCGTTCTTGAATTTCTGAAAAAAGCCGATCAGCTTCGGGATCCGAACGCACCACACCGTTAATGTGTAGGCGGCAAGAACGTAGGACATATATGAGATAGCGGATTCGGTTCCGAGAAAGATCATTGAGAACACGAGCAGGGAAGTTGATATCGGAACCATGATCAGCATGATCGCAGTGTGCGGAAAGAGCAAACACTTACCGAGCTTTTTCCAATCCATTTTCCGACCTCCTGATCTTGACTGTAAAGGTTGTGCCAACACCGACCGTACTCTCCACGCCGATCTCTGCTTGCATAATGTCGATCACACGCTTGACAAGCGCCAGTCCAAGACCGTTTCCTTGGGTTGCGTGTGAGGTGTCGCCCTGATAAAATTTTTCAAAAATATGCGCACCTACCTCCGGAGTCATACCGCAACCCGTGTCGCTTATCTTTACGGTGGCATACTTTTCGTCTGCTGCAAGGGTAAAGCTCACCTTTCCGCCGTCCTCGGTGAACTTGAACGCGTTGGAAAAAAGGTTGTTCCAAACCAACAGCAAAAGCTCCTCGTCGGCACTGACGTATACGCCCTCTTCGATATCGGTTTCAATTTCTATGTTCTTTTTCTCCCACACGCCCTCATAATTCAAAAGACTTTGGCAAAGCTGCTCGGAGAGATCAAAAGGCTTTGGATTGGGGTAGATCTGTTGGTTTTCCAGCCGATTTAATTTGAGAATATTCGTCATCATATCGGCAAGACGGCGAGAGGCTTCGTTGATTGCCCTCGCATATTCCATGCGCTTTTCTTCGGAGAGATCGGGTGCTTGCAAAAGCGTACCGTAATTCTGTATCACAGCAAGCGGGGTTTTCATTTCATGAGACACATTTGCGATGAAATCGGTGCGCAAGGTCTCCATGCCGGAAAGCTCCTCCGCCATTTTATTGATGGCATCGATGATCTCGTTGAACTTGTCGGGCGTTGCGATCTTTGCCGCGGGTTCAATGCGAACGCTGAAGCCACCCTCGATCATTTTCGAGGTCGCTTCGGTGATCTTCTTGACAGGACGGTCTACCGTGAGCTTGCGGCGGATCTGATCGACTGCCGTGATCGCCACGCTGATCAGAATGACGTTCACCAGCGTGATCTTTGCGGCAATTGTGATCTCCTCCTGCGTAAACGGTCTGCCGATCGAAGTCTGCAGGGTAGAGATGAAGAGCATGATACAGGAGGTTGTTATAAATGCGGCAAGCAAGAAAAAGATGAAGAAATTACTGAATGTTCCAAGGATTTTTTTGGGTCTGTTTTCTTTTTTCATTTGATAACCGCCTTATAGCCGAGTCCGTGTACCGTTTGGATCTCAAAGGAGTCGCACTCCGAAAGCTTTGCGCGGAGCTTCGTCATGTAAACATCAACCGTTCGGGTACTCGTTTGGGTATCCACATCCCAGAATTCATCCATCAGTTGTGTACGCGTAAAGGTCTTTTTGGGATAGGAGAGGAGCTTGTAGAGCAGATCAAACTCTCTTGCCGTCAGGGAGATCTCCTCGCCGTCCAAAACAGCCGAACGCTCATCGGCATCCATTACAAAATTGCCGACCTCAAGACGGCGGCTGGATGCGATCTTGGAGCGGCGCAAAAGCGCACCGATGCGCAGGAAAAGCTCGTCAAGATCAATGGGCTTGGTCATATAATCATCAATACCGATGCGGAATCCGCGCTGCTTTGATGCAAAGTCGTCGCGCGCCGTCATAAACAGGATCGGGATGTCGTTGTTCAGGGAGCGCACCGTTTTTGCAAATTCAAAGCCGTCAATGTTCGGCATCATAATGTCCGAAACGATCAGATCGAAGGTGGTCTTATACATTTCATCGTAAGCATCCTCCGCGCAAAGACAGCCGACAGCTTCATATCCGCTGTGACCCAAGAACGAGCAAACACTGCGGTTAAGGTCTTTGTCGTCTTCAACAACTAAAATTTTGAACATCGTTTTACCTCCCAAGGACAGATTTTCACTGATATACCTATATTATAGCACAGAAATGTTAAAGTTTTGTTTGCGTTTTCAGATTTTCGAAAAAAATACAAGGCAATTTCAAAATTCATTGCCTTGTATCCATGGGTTTATACCAAGCTTGTTTTCTTCAATACCGTTTTGCTGATCGCGCCGAGTCCAAGGGCAAATAAAATACCACCTGCCAGGCACAGCGCAACGTTGAGGATGGTAGAGTTCAGAGGCGTGATGATCGAAACCGTCATGAAGAGCAGCATCCCACCGCCGAGCGAGCCGCAAACCGCAAGCCAAGCCCTCTGCTTTGCCGCAACGCTGATCAGGGTAAAGATCGAAACGAAAACAGGCATCAGAAAGATCTTTGCCAACATGCACATCACGATGTTTGCGGCCGAAAGTGTGCCGAGCGCAAAGGGAAGACTTGTGACCGCGCCGCCGATCATCGATCCAAGGAAATAAGAGATCAGCATCAGCGCACCGCAAACAAAGCCTGCCAGCGTTTTGGAGATTACGTAATCTCCTTTTTTTGCGCGAACGGTGAAGAGGTTTTTGGCGTATCCGCTTCTGAAATCGTCCGAGATAAACAGACAAACGAAGACGCACACGCCCATAAACGCCATATTGATGTTACACATCGCCATAACGTCCATGTCTCCCATGCCGCCTGCGGGTTCTTGAATATCTGTATCTTCGGATGGGAGGGATCCGATCGATTGCCATACGCTTTCGGGGCCTTCCATCATCGTTTCTTTCCCCGTTTGCGGATCAACCGAAATACTGCCGTCCATCATCGTCAGCATCACGGTCATGATAATGGGAACCAGCAGGGAACAGGCGATCAGAATATAAAAGAGCTTTGATCGGAACATTCTTCGAAAATCGACCTTCAACATACTTTTCATGCGCTTGCCAAAGCCGTTTTGCTCGAATTTCACAGCGTTTTCCATCTTATTTGCCCTCCTTCATCAAATCGATATAGTATTCCTCAAGTCCGATCTTGTCGGTCTTGATCTCGGTTACAGGGATCCCGTTTTCATACAGATAACAAACAACTTCTTCGGGTGTTGTTGCATCGTAAACACGCAAATAGCCTGCTTCATCCTCTTCCACACGAGAGTATTTACATCCGAGAAGCATTTTGGAACGGTTCATTTCAGCCGTTTGGAGCGCCACGTATGTGCGACAGCTTGCATCAAGCTCTTCGGCGGTCATTTCAACGATCATTTTTCCGTGGCGGATGATGCCGTAGTGTGTAGCTACCTTCTGTAGCTCTCCCAAGAGGTGCGAGGAAACAATAATACTGCGCTTTCCGTCACGGATCACGTCAAGGAATACCTCGCGCATAATTCTCATACCGTCGGCATCCAGACCGTTCAAGGGCTCGTCAAGCACCAAAAGGGTAGGATCGCCAAGCAAAGCCATTGCAATACCAACGCGTTGCTTCATTCCCAGTGAGCAATTTTTATATTTATTTCCTGCCGCACCCTCCATTCTCACCGTTTTCAAGACCTTGATCACCTCTTGTTCGGCGTTGGGAAGGCTCAGATTTGCCGCCTGCAGCATCATGTTATCCCAAACGGTCAGAGAAGGGAAGCATCCGGGGGATTCGATCAATACGCCGATTTTTGCCCGAACATCGATATCGGTGTGATCCATTCCGTACAGCTTGATCGAGCCGCCACTTTTTGGAATCAGACCGCAGATCATCTTTTCGGTGGTGGATTTACCCGAGCCGTTTTCTCCGATAAAGCCATAGATCGCACCCATGGGAACCGTCATGTCAAGATTGCAGACTGCCTGCTTGGAGCCGAAATTTTTGGATAATCCTTTGATTTCAACTGCATTCATGTTTTCACCTCCGATCAGTATACATCGCTCTTGGAAAGGATCTTTGTTCCAAGAATATTGTAGAACAGCGCCCATGCTACCGAAACCGCGATGCAGGTCAGCAACGTGACGATATCACTCGTGAGGCAGGCGTTGACCGAGGAACCGTACAGGAAGATGTTCAAAAATCCTGTTGGCAAAGAAAGGCTTTCAACGATCGCGGCAGCTCCGATGATGAGGATTCCCGTTCCGAAGAAGAAGGACGATGCAATGGAAATGCCGAAATACTTACGGAAGATCACATTGAGAAAGGTGTAAAGGCTTGCCCAGCCAAGACTCATGATCATTTTGCCGAGGATGGCGATGATCAGCGAGCCAACGTTTACGGTTGTATCGTAGTTGACCAGCAAGCCTCCAACCGTGCCGCCGATGAGATAGGCAATGCACATACACGCCATGGCAAAGGCGCAAACCAGACTTTTGGAGATCATATAGTCCTGTTTCTTTGCGTGAGTGGTAAAAAGCTGCTTGACGTAGCCCGATTTATAATCATGACCTATGAAGATCGATACCATGATCCCGCCGAAGATAAAGACCATATTCATATTTGCATAGTCGGCGATCCCACGAATGACGTACAAGGATTCCGAGGATGCAATGATCTGTCACACGTTGGAATACAACGGCTCCATCGTGTTTCCGTTTTGATCGGGCATCACGGTCATAGCCGATACCATTGCGGGAATGATTGCCGCGATGGCAAGAAAAATGTAGAATAGGGGAGTGTGGAACAGGCGGTAAAAATCAACGCCGAGCATTCCCTTGATTCGTTTTGCAAAGGTTGGTGATTCAAAGCTTAAGGGTGCTGTCATGTTACCGATCCTCCTTCGACATCAATTCAATGTAGTATTCCTCAAGTCCGATCTTGTTCTTCTTGATCTCGCTGATCACATGCCCGTGCTTCATCAACAGATCAACGATCTCGGCGGTATCATCCACATCGTAAACGCGGAGATATCCGTCCTCTTCCTTAACGGTTTTGTAGCTGTTTTTCAATATTTCCTTGGCACCTGCCATGTCACGGGTTTTCAGGGAAACAAACACCTGTGCGCGGCTGTCCATTTCCTCTGCGGTCAGCTCCATGATCATCTTACCCCGACGGATAATGCCGTAGTGAGTTGCGATCTTTTCCAGCTCGCCGAGAATGTGTGAGGAAATGAGAACGGTACAACCGTATTTTTGCGTGATATCGATCAGAATTTCGCGCATGATCCGCATTCCGTCTGTATCCAATCCGTTGATCGGCTCGTCCAGAATCAAAAGGGCAGGGTTACCAAGCAGAGCCATCGCAATTCCGATGCGCTGCTTCATGCCCAGAGAGCAGCTCTTGAATTTCATTTTTGTATGCTCTTCCATGCGTACGATCTCCAAAACGCGTCTGATCTCCTCGTCGGGATTTTCAAGACCGAGATTGATGGTCTGCATCCGCAAATTTTGATATACGGAGGAATTCGGAAAGCATCCGGCGTTTTCGATCAGTGCCCCGACTCTGACACGCACACCGGGATCGGTATACTCTCTGCCAAACAGCTTGATCTCACCCTCGTCGGGAACAAGATGACCGCAAATGAGCTTTTCCGTTGTCGATTTACCCGAGCCGTTTTCTCCGATAAAGCCGTAAATTGCACCCTGCGGAACCGTCATATTGAGATGATCCACAGCGTACATTCCCCGAAAGCTTTTCGAAAGGCCTTTGATTTCAATGGCGTTCAATTTTTACATCTCCTTTGCTTTTTTATGAAAAGCAACGCAAGCGAGCCGCATCTTGGCGCCTCGCTTATGTTGTCAAATTTTTATTTCTTTTTTGCCGCTTCGTAACGCTCGTCGGCTTCCTCGGTTCTTTTCTTTGCTTCGGCAATTCTTGCATCTCGTGCTTCCTGTTCCTTGGCAGCTCTTTCAGAGGGAGTCATGTGTGCATCGTCCCAAGATTTCTTTGCGTCAGCTTTTGCCTTTGCGTAGGTGTTGTGACCTTTGTTTTCCTCGAAATAGGCTTTGGATTCTGCTTTTACCGCTTCAAATTCTGCCTTGTCAACCTCGTGCTGTGCCTTTGCGTTTGCCTTCATATCCTGAAATGCTTTTTTCAGAAAGTTACCCATTTTGTGTTCTCCTTTTGTGTTTTTATTTGTTTGAGTCTGTGACTCTATCATACTGTTTTGTTGTTTGCGATTTTTTTATAAAATGTTTTTGTTTTGTTAAATCGAATTTTTATGAGTTGATTATTTCCTCCGACAACCGAAGAATCTCTGGCGTCAGCTCAGCTTTGGTTTTATTTAAGATTTTTCGATATACAGGGTATGCGGCGATCATTATGATCGCACCGAGGATGCCAAAGGGAAACATCGGCCATGTTGCCGCTGTAAACACGTTCAATCCAAAGCATACTCCGATCCCAAACAAAAGCGCACCAATGCTTCCAACGCTAAGAGCCTCAACTATGCCCGCACTTTGTACGCGGCGGTCAAGCCGTCTGAGCTTGTCCAGCTTGCTTTCCTCACGGGGAAGATATTTTTTTCTGATGTCTTCTACCTCACGGCTTTTCTTTGCCGAGTACCGATAAATAAATACTTCGTTTTCCATACGTTCCTGCCTTCTTTGTTTCGTTGTGAGCGTATTTTACCCGATCCCTTTTAGGGTTTTGTTGGTAAAATGTTTCCGAAATGTTAGAAACACAAATTTTTCAAAAAAGGGGACAGAGTTATTTTGATGCAGAAGTCGTGATTTGCTACTCATCGGTGTAAAGGTAGATCGAAGAAGCAAAGCGTGTCTAAAAACTACTTCAATCAAAACAAACAGGGGAACGAATTACGTTCCCCTGTTTGTTTTGGTGGACCATCAAGGACTCGAACCTTGGACCGACCGGTTATGAGCCGGGAGCTCTGACCAACTGAGCTAATGGTCCGACATATCTTCATTATTATAGCGCAACAAAGAGAAAAAGTCAATACTTTTTTTAAAAAAGATCGATTTGAATTCCGCAAAAACGGGAATTCGGAGATTTTTTACGTTGCGGATCAAAAAAGTGTTTCCCCCGCAGGATTCCCATAACTTCGACAGGGGCTTTGTGTTATGATGTTGGTACGAAAAAAAGAAAGGATGGATGATCATGAACAAACTCAAACGCATGATAGTAGTGGGCGCGGCGGCAGGAATACTGTTTTGCGGGTGTCAGGCGGCTATTGACACCGAAACGCCTGTTCCGTACGATGATAGCAAAGACAAGCTTTTGGCGGATGCCGAGACCAAGGTCGCCTATTACGAGGGGCTTGCTGTAAATCTGCAAGACCGACTTTTGGAGGTACAGAGCGCACTTTACACCAGCCGAGCTGAGTATGATGCCCTGTATGCTCTTTACCAAGCCTCCAATAAAGAGCCTTCCAACGAAGCTTCGGGATCGTCAACCTCCACTGCGGTTGATTCCTTTCGTTACATCAAGGAAAACGGGGGAGTGACCGTCACTGCATATCTTGGAAAATCAAAAGAGGTGGTTCTTCCCACACATATCGACGGTCTGCCCGTTCTTGCTGTCTTTGACCGTGCTTTTTCACAGAATACCGATATTACATCAATCACACTTCCCGAGGGGGTGGAAAGCATTGGGTGGTTTGCATTTTCGGGGTGTACCTCACTGCAAACGGTCACGCTTCCCGCATCGGTTCAAACGATCTCCTACGGAGCTTTCGACAACTGCAATAAGGATTTGACGGTGGTCTGTCCCGAAAAATCTTATGCTCGGCAATATGCGCAAAGCTACGGTTTGAAAGCAAAATAATCGCAAAAAAAGAGAATCACAGCATAAAGTGATTCTCTTTTTTCATTTTTCCTATTTTCAAATGCTCTTTTTTATGCTATAATATCCGCAGAAAGCCTTGCTGCGCAAGGCTCAGCCCTTCTTGCTGTGCGCACTATCGTGCGTCTGCGGTATTGATGGTTTCACAAAAATGTCCGTGCAAGCACACATTTTTGTTTCATAATATAATGATAAAAAATGAACGGGGAGGTGACCGCAATGAAATATTCAATCGAACGAGCTGCGGTCATGCTGTCCGTAACCGAGCTTTGCTCGCTCGCTCTCTCGGGCGGAGACCTCGATCTGCGTCCCGGTATGGGGAAACGGGTTTCGTTTGAAAGAGCCGCGCTGGGAGCCGCGATCCATCGGAAAATTCAATCGCAGGCAGGTGTTCTGTACGATGCAGAAAGACCGTTCTGCAATACCACACAGTATGAAGGTGTGCATTTTGAGGTCAGCGGACGGGCAGACGGGATTCTTGCAACCGATCCGCCTACAGTAGACGAGATCAAGACCGTCAGCGCGCGTCGCTTTGAGCTACCGCCGCATCCTATGCACGATGCCCAGCTTCGGTGTTATGCGTTCTTTTTGGCAAGAGAACGAGATTTGGAACAGGTTTGTGTTCGTTTAACTTATTATTGTATTGATACCGACGAGATTCGGTATTTTGAAACGGTCTACACGGCAGAGGAATTGCAAGTCTTTTATGAGAATCTGCTTTCCCGCGTTCTTTTCCGTGCCAAGCTGTTGATCGACCGCGAAACCGTCTTGCGTCCGTCTGTACACAGTGCGCACTTTCCGTATTCCTCGGTGCGGGACGGGCAGGATATCCTGATCCGCGAGTGTTACCGTGATATTCGCGCGGGGAAAAGGCTGTTCGCGGAGGCTCCTACGGGAACGGGAAAAACCTTGTCCACGCTCTATCCCGCCATGCGTGCCTTGGGAGAAGGACATTGCGACAAGATCTTTTATCTGACCGCCAAGGCCGCTGTCCGCAGGGAAGCCTTTCGCGCGGCGGAGCAGCTGTTCCGTGCGGGAACGCATCTGCGCACCATCATACTGACCGCTCGTGAGCAGATCTGTGTCAACGTGGCGGCACGCGCCGATCCCGCAGGCGTTTCGGCACATTGCAATCCCGTTGACTGTCCGTGTGCCAAGGGCTTTTATGACCGTTTGCCCGATGCGATCCGAGCGGCTTTGACACTGCATCATGGCTTTAGTCTTTCGTCGATTTTGGAGATTGCCGCACAGTATCAAGTCTGTCCTTATGAATTTCAATTAGCGCTTTCCGAGCTTTGCGACACCGTGATCTGCGATTACAATTACATTTTCGATCCAATGGTCTATCTGCGCCGTTATTTGGATCCCGAGGCGGTTCGGGAAAACCGTTACGTATTTTTGGTGGACGAGGCACACAATCTTGCCGATCGCGCCATGTCCATGTATTCCGCATCGCTTGATCTGAACGATCTGAGTGCTGCCTTGCAGCAAATCCCCGAAACCGAGGAAACACTGTTTCGCGCGATCGAGAAGTTGAGTGTTCCGATGGTCGGGTTCCGCCGTTTGTGTGAGGAAAATCTCTATCGGGACGAGGACGGACGGGAACACGGATACTATATCAGCCGAACTCCCTTGGAGCAATTTCACAAGTCGGTTTATGAGGTCAGATCAGCCTTGGATGCGTGGCTGAGAAAGAACAGAGGAACCGAGACCGAAGGGATCGTTCAGCGTTTATACTCCGCACTCAAGCGCTTTGAGGTGATCTCCGAGCAATATGACGATAAATTTCTTACCTTTATCGAGCTGGATGGGGATCACCGCGTGATCCGCCTGATCTGTCTTGATCCCTCGCGCGTTTTGAACACACGGCTTTCCTGCACCCGCGCATCGGTGCTGTTTTCGGCGACCTTGACACCGTCCGATTATTTTGCCGATATTCTGGGGGGCGGGAAGGATGCCGTTCGCATTTCGTTGCCGTCACCCTTCAGCGCACAGCAGTTTTGCCTGGCGGCGGTTGCGTCTGTCAGCACCCGCATGGAGAATCGGGAAAAGTCTTACGGGCGGATCGCTTCTCTTATTGCCGCGGCTTCATCGGGAAAAAAGGGAAATTATATTGCCTATTTTCCTTCCTATCAATATATGGAGAACGTTTTGGAACGGTTCCGAAAAAAATATCCCAAGGTTGCGTGCGTGGTGCAAACGCGCGGAATGAATCCCGATGAAAGGGAGGCTTTCCTTGCGTCCTTCCGTGATGACGGTCACCGTAGGATCGGATTTTGCGTGCTTGGAGGTTCGTTCTCAGAGGGAATCGACCTGCCGGGAGGACAGCTGATCGGTACGGTGATCGTGGGGACAGGCTTGCCGGGGATTTCCAACGAGCGCAACATTCTGCGCGATTATTACGAAACCACACGGGAGCGCGGCTTCGATTATGCCTACACCTATCCCGGTATGAACCGAGTTATGCAGGCGGCGGGACGCGTGATACGCCGGGAAGAGGACAGGGGCGTGATCGTTCTGATCGATGACCGCTATGCCGATCCGCGCCTCACACAGCTCTTCCCCGACCACTGGAATCACATTCAATATGCAAATAATTCTGCCGAACTTGCAGAAATTGTGGCAGAATTTTGGAATACGACAAAAAAAGATCCCTAAAAATGCAATTTTTTGTGATAAAAATTGCAAAAACACTATTGCAATTCCATTTTGAATATGCTATAATAGGGAACAGTATAAAAACTGTAGCATCGTAAGGAGAATAAGCCAATGAACTATTCAAAGATGAACCGTGAGGAAGCACAGTCGGAGCTGAAAAAGCTGTGGGCTGAATATGAAGCCGCTAAGGCAAAAAAACTCTCGCTGGATCTCTCGCGCGGAAAGCCGAGTGCCGTACAACTGGATCTGGTGCAGGATATGCTGGATTGTCTGAACTCTTCGGACACCTGCCGTGCCGAAAACGGATTTGATTGCCGTAACTACGGTATTCTGGACGGTATCCCCGAGGTCAAGCGTCTGTTTGCCGAGCTTTTGGATCTGAATGAAAAAGAGATCTTCGTTGGCGGCAATTCCTCTTTGAATCTGATGTACGATAGTGTAGCCCGCGCTATGCTGTACGGAACCTGCGACAGTGAGCGTCCCTGGTGTCGTGAGGAGGAGATCAAGTTCCTCTGTCCCGTCCCGGGCTATGACCGTCACTTCGGTATTTGCGAATCCTTGGGAATCAAGATGATCCCCGTGGCAATGACTCCCACAGGTCCCGATATGGATCGCGTGGAGGAGCTGGTGGCAAACGATCCCATGGTCAAGGGTATTTGGTGTAACCCCAAGTATTCCAACCCCGACGGAATCACCTATTCCGACGAAACGGTTCGCCGCTTGGGTGCCATGAAGACCGCCGCAAAGGATTTCCGCATTTTCTGGGATAACGCTTATGCCGTTCACCATTTGTATGCCGACCGTCAGGATACGCTTGCCGATATTTTTGCGGCTTGCGATGCATACGGCAACCGTAACCGTGTCTTCTATTTTGCATCTACCTCCAAGATCTCCTTCCCGGGCTCGGGTGTGGCGATCATGGCGGCATCTGAGGCAAATTTGAAGCAGATGCTTCCGATCATCGGCGCACAGACCATCGGACATGATAAGCTCAATCAGCTGCGCCACGTTCGTTATTTCAAGAATGCCGAGAATATGAAGGCGCACATGATGAAGCTTGCCGAGCTGTTGCGTCCGAAGTTTGAGCTGGTTCTGGAGACCTTGGAAAGAGATCTGGCAGACACGGGTGTGGCACACTGGACCAAGCCCTTGGGTGGCTATTTTGTCAGCTTGTTTGTGGAAAAGGGAACCGCAAAGCGCACCTATCAGCTTTGTAAGGAAGCAGGCGTTACGCTGACCAATGTTGGAGCAACCTATCCCTACCGCAACGATCCCGATGACAGCAACATCCGCATCGCGCCCTCTTTCCCGACCTTGTCCGATCTGCAGGGAGCTATGGATATTCTGACGCTTTGCGCACGTATTGCGGCACTTGAAAAGCTTACGAAATAATCAATGAAACGATCAGGGCTGTGCCGCGGCACAGCCCTGAGTAGCTATAATCAAGTACTGCTATTATATCAAAGCACATCAAGGCTCTCCTCATCCGCTTCGCTTTGCTCAGCACCTTCTCCGCTGGAGAAGGCTAAGCGTAGCCGATTTACAAGAAGTAAATTTGAAACTGTATTTTGATAGAAGTGGCGCCCGGACAGATATGCAATTTTTTGCGCACTATCCCAAAGCCTTCCCCAGCGGGGAAGGTGGCAGCCGCTTGTCGGCTGACGGATGAGGAGAGACGGCTATGCAGCGTGTCTACTTTTTATGATTTGGTAAGCTCTCATCAAAAACATTTTAGAGGACTCGAAAAATGACTCAAGCCGATACCAACCCGTTTGTTTACAGCGATACCAACAAACGCTATCATACTTATGAATATTATTTGCGTCATCGGTTTGGCGGGAAATGCGCCAAGCTTCCGCTGGATGCGGGCTTTACCTGCCCGAATATCGATGGTAGATGCGGCGTGGGAGGCTGTATTTATTGCTCAGACCGAGGAAGCGGCGACTTTGCTCCCAAAGCTACTTTGTCCATCAGGGAGCAGATCGAAGCGCAAAAAGCTTTGTTTTCCAAAAAGTGGGATGTTTCGCGGTGTATCGCTTATTTTCAAGCGCACACCAATACCTACGCGCCGACGTCTGTCCTCAAAGAAAAATTTGAGGAAGCGCTTGCTTGCGAAAATATCGTTGGCTTAAACATTGCCACGCGCGCCGATTGCTTGGCCGAGGATACGGTGCGCTACCTTGCCGAGCTTGCCGAGCGAACCGTGCTGACGGTGGAGCTTGGCTTGCAATCCTCCAACGATCAGACAGCGCAAACCGTCAATCGAGGACATTCGTTTGCGGAATTTCGGCGCGGATTTGAGGCATTGCGCCGCGCAAGCGATAAGATCGGGATCTGCGTGCATCTGATCTTCGGACTTCCTGGGGAAACCAGAGAGGATATGCTGCAAAGCGTTCGTGATGTGGTAGCTCTGCATCCCGATCAAGTCAAGCTGCATCTGTTGCACGTTCTGCGTGACACCCGTTTGTCCGAGCTTTATGAGACCAATGCCTACCGTCCGATGGAGCGCGAGGACTATATTGAAACGGTGGTTGATGCGTTGGAGCTTTTGCCTGCCGACATTGTGATCGGCAGACTGACGGGAGACGGCGCCCATGACGAGCTTCTGGCACCGCTCTGGAGCTTGAAAAAGACAACGGTGATCAACGATATTGATAAGCTTTTGCATCAAAGACAAAGTTATCAGGGCATCAAAAGCGAAACAGCACGGAGTTGAATCCGTGCTGTGAGCTGTAGACAAAAGGCAGAGTGATTACACTTTGCACAATAGACAATCCCTCAGTCAGCTTCGCTGACAGCTCCCTTTACACAAAGGAGCCTAAAAGGATCTTGCTCTTGAAAAGATTATGTTTCAAGGGCAAGGTTACTTTGAAGCCTCCCTCTGTGTAAGGGGAGATGGCTCGCGTAGCGAGACGGAGGGGTTGTTCTCTTGAATTTCAATTATGATTATTTTGCTCTACACTCGTTTATTCTGTCAAAGCCTTTTCAATCGCGTCAAAGAAGGTAGCGCGGTCGGTTTCGTTGAGGATGGCGTAGGCAATATAGTTTCCGTATACCTTGACCTCGGCATCGCGTAGCTTCGGAGTTTCCTTCGGAATATAGGAATCATACCAATTCCCGTTTTCCGCGTAGGACCGTTGCAGATAGTCTTTCAGAATTGCTTCCATTTCCTCCGTGTGTCCGTCCTGAACGTGGTAAACGCCCACTTGGTTGATGTTGGAGGCGGTAGGCGCAAGATAGATCTCGTAATCGGTCACCCACGAAGGGGTGGAAAAATAATCGTCCAAAAAGCCGTCGTCGGCTTCCACATAATCAATATTGTCGGAGAGCGCATTCAATCCGACAGTTGCCAGATTGTCGGTGTCGATGTCATCCGCGTAGCTGCTGCAGGAAACAAGGGAGAAGAGCATCAACAAAGACATCACGGCAATCAAAAGTTGTTTTGGTTTCATTCAATTCTCACTTTCCTGCCAGGCATGTGTGCCGAGATAGTGAAGGATGGCTTCATAAGCTTGTTTGTTCAAATGCAGACCGTCTCCCGCATCGTAAGCGGCAAGCAATCTACCGTCGCTGTCACAGAGGACCGATGCCGTATCGGCAATCCTGACCTTTTCATTCTGTGCCGCGATCTCGGGGAGCCATCCGTTCAGCACGGTGATATAGCGGTTCAGCGTATCGGTATCCACCGAAAATCCGTTTGCAGAGCGAACAGGGTAGACCGTTTGCAAAATGATCTTTGTGTCGGGAGAGGCGGAGCTCACCGTGCGGATCAGCTTTTGATAGTTGTTTACATATAGGTCTTTATGCTCAATAAATTTTGAAATGCCGTTGATCCCGAAGGACAGAACAAGATAGGAAGGCTGCTTTTTTGCACAAGCCTCGGAGAGCGTTAAAAGCTCGCCTGTTTCGGGATAAACGATCGGCGTTGAAAGTCCTTGAGAGGACAGCATCCTCGTTCCGCTGTCGTCTGCCCACACCTGATCGGTCTTTTTTCCGCCCGACAGCACCTCACGGGAGCGCAGATGCGCGGTGGTGGATTCTCCGAAGAAAACGAGTGAGTCCAAATATGCCGAGTCAAACGGGTTTGTCTGTGATAAGAGATATTCGGTGCTTCGAGGCTCTGCGGCAGCGCATGGGATCCATAAAAAAACAGCGGCGAATATCAAGGAAAGGATTCGGTAAAAGGGTTTCGTTTTGCAAACACCCCCTTGCAGGATATCAATCTTCTTCCATCAGATTTTTCAAACGGCGGCGGATCAACAGGGCAATACCGAAAATAATCCAATACAGAATCAACAAAAGAACGATCAGCACGATCAGCTTTGCAAACGTAAAATCGGCGTTGGCGGAAAGCAGGACAACAAAGGCAATCAGTGTGATCGCGCAATGTCCCAGATAGCGCGTGAGAGCAGAAAGCGTTTTTGCGCACAACAGCTCCTGTGCCAGTGCCATGCAGATCCCAAAGGGAATGAACAAAAGAGCAGAGGATTTAAAGCCGATTCCCGACGCATCGTTTCCTCCGATGATCCCCAAAAGCATAAAAACGATCGAGATCAGCGTGAAATAAACGCAGGTGCTTTTGAATATTTTTTTGATAAGATTCCAGATTTTCATACAGTCGGCCTTTCGGAAGATACTTATATTATTATATACTTTATCATAATCTATCCGATATTTCAATAGTTTTTTTGAAAAAGCAAATTATTTTACAATTTCTTATAAAATGATTGAAAAAAAGATAAAAAAACACTTGACAAACGGAAAATCGCATGGTATAATAGTATGCCGCTTGAAAATGGCTTTTTTAAGTGTGTCTGAAAACACCGCCATGAATTTCAGCGAGACTATCAGAAAGAGAGGTGCTTTTCGTGTTTGCAGTTATCGAAACCGGCGGAAAGCAGTACAAAGTAATCGAGCAGGACATTATCTTTGTTGAAAAGCTCGAAGCAAATGAAGGAGACGAGATCGTTTTCGACAGCGTTATGGCTCTGTCCAACGACGGCGGCTTCAAGGTAGGTACCCCCACCGTTGACGGTGCGAAGGTTACCGCAAAAGTACTGAAGAACGGCAAGGCTAAGAAGATCTACGTTATGAAGTACAAATCCAAGAAGAACGAGAAGAAGAAGATCGGTCACAGACAGCCTTTCACCAAGGTTCAGATCGTGAAGATCGAGGGCTGATTCCAAGCGAATCGGTAGAGACATGACGAAAATCGTGTTTTTCAGAAGCGGTGGAGTATTCTACGGCTTTGAGGAGCAGGGTCACGCAGGGTTTGCACAGGCGGGCGACGATATTTTGTGCGCCGCGCTGTCTTCGATGACAATGTTTCTTGTGAATACCATTGAGGTTGCATATTCCTCCAGCGTTGATTATGATATCGACGAGGGGGCCACTCGGATCGTGGTTCGTGCGAAAGCCGCACTGCCCGAGTTTGAGTCGGACGATTATAAGAGATATGCGGTTTCGGGGATCATGATGGGATACTATTGTCAGCTCAGTGATATGTTCGAGGAGTACGGCGACTATCTTGACGTTGCCGTGGTCGACAAACCGTACGAAGAATAATCTGCCGTTGTCCACATCCAAAAAAAATTAGGAGGATAAGAATGATGTTGAAGCTCAGTTTACAGTTCTTTGCTCATAAGAAGGGTGTCGGTTCTACCAAGAACGGTCGTGACAGTGAGTCCAAGCGCCTTGGCGTAAAGAAGGCTGACGGTCAGGCAGTTGTTGCCGGCAACATCATCATCAGACAGAGAGGTACCGCTGTTTGCGCAGGCGAAAACGTTGGCGTAGGCAAGGACCACACCTTGTTCGCTCTGATCGATGGTAGAGTTAAGTTTGAGCACAAGACCAGATCTCAGAAGAAAGTAAGCGTTTACGCTGACTGATTCATCTGACAGAATAGAACCCCGACGGAAAATCCGTCGGGGTTCTTTCTATATTCTTTTTTGTAATTTTTATAAAAAAGCGGGAAAGGAACTCCTTCAGTATACCATTTTTAAAGCAAAAAAACAACCCCAAAAAGCAAATTAAAACTGGGTAAAATAAACGAAAATGGTCCCGTATTTTTGTTGAAAATACCGTTCTGAAAAAATGTCGAAAAAAGGTTGACTTTTGCTTTTTTGTGTGCTATAATACCCGAACACAAAGCAAAGGAGAGCGCCGATCTTCGGCTGCGAAAAGGCTATGGAACACTCTTTTTTAACCAACGTGAAGTTGGACGAGAAGCAGGTACGAACCATTCTGGAGCTTTCAACCGAGCAGGAACCGATCCTGTTTGCCGTGGTGGGAGAGATCACCGACCGCGCAAATTACGGTACAACGGTTCTTTTGGGAACGCGGGCACATTTGTTCTGTTATGATTTCGTGAGCGCAAGCTGTTCCGAAAAAACAGCGATTGCGGATATCGAGGAGATCTATAACAAGCGAATGTACAGTAACGGCTTGATGCGTGCCAAAATGAAGGACGGCAGCACGCGTGAGCTGTTCCGCTTTACCTTTTCGGTGGCAACGCTTTGCGATGCTGTGCTTCATTACGTCAACGAGATCAATTCGGGGTCTTCAACCCCCGAGGAAGCCTTTGGCGGTATTGAAGCAACCTACAAAAAGTTTTTGTCGATCTGTCCCAAGTGCGGCAGAGCCCTGACCGCTCCCGGAGTTCCGTGTATCTCCTGTATGGGTAAGGGAAGACTGATCAAGCGACTGGCGGGGTATCTCAAGCCCGAATTGCCCGTGCTGATCATTTCGGTCTTTATCTCGATCCTGACCACCGCGCTGGCACTCGTTCCTCCGATGCTGACCAGAACGCTGGTGGATGATATTCTGATCCCAACCAATACCGCCGAGAGAAGCCGCACCATGCTGTTGATCGTGGTGCTGTCGCTGATCGGTGTTCATATCGTACATTATACCTTCTCGGGTGTCCGAGGCTATATGCTCCGTATCTGCGGCAATAAGATCGTTGCGCGGATCCGTTGCGATGTTTACGAAAAAGCCCAACACCTGCCTATGCGCTTTTACGATAAGACCTCCACGGGTGCCGTGATCAACCGTATCAGCGGTGATACCGCAACCCTGCAGTCTTTCATGATCCGTATCACGCAGGAAGTAGTGGTACAGTTCTTCAAAATGGTCGGTATCGTGATCGTGATGCTGGTTTTGAATCCGCAGCTCACGTTGCTGTCGCTGATCCCCGTACCGATCGTGGTAATCGGATCGCGGATCTTCCGTAAAAAGATCGCGCCCTTCTACCGCCGCATCTGGAGACGCTCGGCAAGCGTGACCTCCACCTTGACCGATACCATCCCCGGTATCCGTGTTATCAAATCCTTTACCAATGAGAAAAACACCGTTGCACGCTTTACCGACGCGGTGGAGGATTGGCGTGAGATCGATTCCAAGGCGGGCAAGATCCTGCACGCATATCCCGCTATCGTCAACTGTCTGATCGCTTGCGGAAGTGTTGTGATCTGGGCATTCGGCGGCGAGATGGTTATCAAGGGCATCGAGACGGGGTCGATGGGATCGCTGTCTGTCGGTCTTTTGGTTTCCTTTATCTCCTATGCAACCATGTTCTACGAGCCCGTCAACTTCTTTGCAAACCTTTCCGACTCCACGCAAAACGCGATGGCATCGGTGGAGCGCATCATGGATATTCTGGATGCCGAGCCCGAGCATGACTTCGGAAAGGGAAATACCGATGTCAACATGGGCGGCCGTATCGTGTTCAAAAACGTTACGTTCTCCTTTGACCGTACCAAGAAGGTACTGAAAAATATCAACCTGACCATTGAACCCGGTGATATTGTGGGTATCGTTGGTACAACGGGATCGGGTAAATCGACCTTGATCAACCTGCTCCTGCGTTACTACGATCACTATGAGGGCACCATCACCGTGGACGGTGTGAATATCCGTGATATTGATATGCAGTATTACCGTTCCCATATCGGCTATGTACAGCAGGAGCCGATGATGTTCCATGACACCATTTATAATAATATCGCTTACGGTGACAGCTCCTTTACCACCGACGAGATCATCAATGCCGCCGATATCGCAAACGCGCATGAATTTATCGTGCGTCAGCCCGACGGATACGATTCGGTGATCGGTGAGAGAGGTGTGGGACTTTCGGGCGGTGAGCGGCAGCGTATTTCGATCGCGCGCGCAATGCTCCGCAACCCCAAAATGCTGGTGTTTGACGAGGCGACCGCCTCGGTTGACTCCGAGACCGAGCATCTGATCCAGGATGCAATCGAGCATCTGATCAGCGGCAGAACAACGCTGATGATCGCGCACCGACTTTCCACGCTTGCAAAAGCAAATAAGATCGTGGTGGTTGACAACGGCTCGATCATTGAGTGCGGAACCCCGCAGGAATTGATGGAAATGAAGGGTAAATATTATAAGTTGGTACAGATCCAATCGATGTCCGATAAGGTCGCGGCTTCTCGCCGTGAGGAAAACTTCGAATAAGGAGGCAGGCTCATGAGACGCATTTATGTGGACAAATACACAGCAAAGCTGGAACGCAGCGACATTTACTATGTGAACCTGATCCTGAAGGATGGAACCATGATCGAAAAGCTGGAGCCGAGACGTCTGTTTCCGTTCAGCAACAAGAACATGTACATCACACTTCTGGATGCCGAGGAGAAGGAGGTTGCTCTGATCCGTGACTTTGACGAGGTGGATGCGGCTTCCAGAAAGGTTTTGGAGGATTGCTTTGCGGAATATTATCTGATCCCCGAGATCACCAGGGTCTGCGATGTGATCGTGAAAAACGGCACCATGAAAATGGTGGTGGAGACCGATCGCGGAAACGTGACCTTCCAGATCCGCAACCGACACCACGATATCAAGATGTTCCGCGGAACAGGACGCATTATCATTCGTGATTTCAACGATAACCGTTATGAGATCAAGGATTACACCAAGCTCGACGCCAAAAGCAAACGTCTGCTGTATTCCGATCTGTAAGCAAACGAAAAAGCCAAGTGCTTTCACAAGCACTTGGCTTTTCTCTTATGGAAGGGTGCATTGGATGGGAAATCTTGGCATCAAGTTTATTTTTCAGTACAAACGATCGTACAAGAGCTGTTCGGAAGCTCGTTGATGATCTCTCCCACCGAGGGGAGCGTGATCTGTCCCGAGATGGGATTCTTGATGCTGACGATCGGGGAAGTCAGCACGGCATCTACCTCGGATCGTTCAAACGAAAGGTCAGCATCGATCATTTCGCAGTTGATCAGCCTCAGATTTTTGCAGTAGCAAAGCGGCTGTGTGCCGATGATCCTGCAATTTTCAAAGGTCAGATCCTCGGCATACCATGCCAGATACTCACCGCGGATCACCGAATTTTTTACGGTCACGTTCTTGGCGTGCCAAAATGCATCCTTGGTGTCAAATTGACAGTGATCAAAGGTGGAATCGGTGATGTACTGGAACGAATATTTTCCTTTGAGCCGCACATCTTTGAATTCAAGATGATCGGAGCGCATCATAAAATATTCGCTCTCTGCCGTACAATCGTTCATTTTAATGTGATGATTGAACCAGCCGAATTCGGGGGAAATGATATCGGTATTTGTCAGCGTGATCTCCGCGCATTCGCGCAACGCCTTGATCCCGTGCATCTTGGTATCGCAAATTTGAATGTCCTCGGAATACCAGAAGGATGCGCGGCAAAGCTCGGTCAGTACCGAATTCTTAACCGAAACACCGTTGCAATGCCAGAAGGGGTAGCGCAGATCAAACAGACAATCCTCGGCAAGCACGTTTTTGCTTTCCTTAAATGCGCTCTCCCCATCGGCAGGCCCTTGAAATTTGCATTGCTTTACAGTAACGTCGGAGCAACCGTAAAAGGCTCTCTCCGCGTCAAACGATTGATTTTCTATAAGTTTCATGATTTTACCTGTGAATATAATTTTTACTTTCGAAAGAGGGGTTTTAATCTTTGTTCCAATATTGATCCAATTCTCTGTTGACTCTTTCTATATCAAAATCGTTAGTCTTTTTGCATTGTTCTATAGAGGAATCAAAATATTCATAATCTTGCCCGAAATCTTCCAAATCAAAAATAAACAGTTCGCCGCCGTCCATACCGTATCCCACAAAATAATAGCCCGTTGTAGTTGCTCCAAAGCCGTTTGTGGCAGATAGCCGTAAATATGCGCTGCAATAATCCGAATCTACATCAGGATAATAGTTGAAGGTTCCCGAAACGATCCTGACGGAGGAAGGATTTTTGAATTCCGGACAAACATCCAACATCAGCTCGTAGCATTTTTGCTCTCTTTCGGGTAGGGTGTAGATATGAAATGGATCAAACACAATAGCTACTGCCAATCCGATGATTAAAATTGCAAGCGTTACCGATAAAATCGAAATCAGAATTACTTTTGAAGAAGTTTTTTTGGAAGCTCCAACTTTTTGTGTGTTTAGTATATGTTCAACCGTTGGATATCCGCAGCTTGTGCAAAAATTTGATTGATATGGGATGGCTTGTCCGCAACGTGTACAGTACATTACTCAAATCAGATCCTTTCCGCTTCTTGCGTCCACAAAGCGGCTGCCGCATCGGAGGGCATCATCCAATCGCCGCGCGGAGACAGACCGATCGAGCCGACCTTGGGACCGTCGGGCATACAGCTACGCTTGAATTGCTGGCTGAAGAAACGGCGAACAAAGGTTTTCAGCCATTTTTTCAGCGTTTCCTTGTCGTATACATCTCCCAGCGCGTGGCAGGCAAGACGGTAAAGCTTTTCGGGAGAATAGCCGTAGCGAAGCATATAGTAAAGATAAAAGTCGTGGATCTCATAAGGACCAACCAGATCCTCGGTCTTTTGCGCGATCTCGCCATTCTCGTTCGCGGGTAAAAGCTCGGGAGAAACAGGCGTGTTGACCACGTCAAGCAGTGCGCCCGCAAGCGCACGGTTGCCGTCTCCTTGCGCAACCGCCGCACAGTGTGCCACAATATGGCGAACCAAGGTTTTGGGAATATCGGCATTGACACCGTACATCGACATCTGGTCGCCGTTGTAGGTCGCCCAACCGAGAGCCAGCTCGGAAAGGTCACCCGTACCGATCACCATGCCGCCGCAACCGTTTGCGATATCCATCAGGATCTGCGTGCGCTCACGAGCCTGCGCGTTTTCGTATACCACGTTGCGGTTTTCGGGATCGTGTCCGATATCCCGAAAATGCTGATTGACCGCATCGAAAATATCCACACAGCGGAAGTCCACGCCAAGCTCCTCGCAAAGCACGGTCGCATTATTTTTTGTACGCTTGGTGGTACCGAAGCAGGGCATGGTCACCGCGATGATGTCGGTTCTTGGACGCTCCAACAGATCGATCGCGCGAGCCATCACCAAAAGTGCCAGCGTGGAATCCAATCCGCCCGAAATACCCAACACGATCTTTTGCGCATAGGCGCGCTCGATGCGTGTTTTCAAGCCGTTTGCCTGAATCGAGAGAATGGTCTCGCAACGGTCGAACAGCTCGGCTTCATCGGCGGGAACGAAGGGATGGGGATCAATGATGCGCGTCAGCTTGGTCTCCTCAAGAGGCAGCTCAAAATAAATCTCCCCGTATGTCGAGGCGGGCTCGGACAGGAAGGAATCCGAACGGCGACGCTCGTAGATGACATTCTCAAGATCGGGCTGAGCGATCAGTGTATTTTGGGCAGAGAAGGGCTTCTTTTCCGCCAACAGCACTCCGTTCTCCGCAATCAGACAGTGACCGCCAAACACCAGATCGGTGGTCGATTCACCGTCGCCTGCAGAAGCATAGATATAAACCGATTTGGTACGCGCCGATTGTGACAACACCATCATTTTACGGTACTGTGCCGCGCCTACCGTTTCATTCGATGCCGCAGGATTGCAGATCACGGCGGCACCTGCCGCCGCATGCTCGGCAGAGGGAGCGTGATAAGAGGCGCCGAGATCGTTTCCGATCTCAACTGCCAATTTCAAGGAGGGCATCTCACTGCAGGTAAATAACAGATCGGTTCCGCAGGCAACCTCCTCGCCGCACCATTCTACGTAACCGCAGGCATCAAGCGAGGCGGCAGACTGAAAATAGCGTGCATCCGAAAGCGTGTCGTTGGAGGATACGTTCGTTTTGGGAACAAAGCCCATAACGAGTCCCTTATGGCATACGGCGGCTACGTTGTAAAGCTTGCCCGCGATGCAAAGGGGAAGACCTACAACGGATACCATCGAAAGATCAGCCGTCTGCTTCAGATATTCTGTCAGTCCCGCTTTGGCACCGCACAGGAGCGTGTTGGAAAAAAACAGATCCTTGCAGGTAGCACCGGTCAGGGAAAGCTCGGGGAATACCAGAACCTTGATGCCTTTGTCCGCGCTTTGGGTGGCAATTCGAGCCATTTCGTTTGCATTGAACATCGGATCAGCCGTGCGGATCTTGGGAGAAGCGGCGGCAACCGAAATAAAACCGTGTTTCATGGATAAGTCATCCTTTCCTTCGATTTTCATCTTTACCTTATATTATAGCGCAAAAAAATAACGATTACAAGAGTTTTTTTACTTTTTTCGGATTTGTTTTCTCACTTGACACGGATGAAGAAGTCGTGTATAATAGTGTTGTTGAAAAAAACGAAAAAAATGAGCACCGTTTCAGTGCTCATTTTAGTATGTTTCGTGTTTTAGCCGTTATGTGCTTCCAGGTAAGCAACTACATCGCCAACGGTTACGAACTTGTGGCTGTCGCTGTCTTGAATTTCAAGACCGAATCTGTCTTCGCACAGATAAACCAGCTCTGCGAACTCGATAGAATTGATGCCAAGATCGTTGGCAAGCTCGGATTCAAGCTTAATTTCCTCGGGATCAAGTTGAAGCTCCTCAACCAAAAGGTCCTTCAGTGTTTCAAACATTATCGTTTCCTCCAAAAATCATTCGTTTTTACTTGCCGATATGCGGCATACATGTACATTATACACGGAATCGACCGTTTTGTCAAGACAAAAATCGTTTTCTGTGAATTTTTTGCCAAAACAGGAAGAAAGGAGAAGTGGAATGCAGATCTTTCATCACCGTCCCATGGCGCTTGCCGCATGTTTTTATGCGCTTTTTGCACTGCTTGCAACCAAGCTGACAAACACGTCTCATCTGCTTCTTTTACTCCTTGCATTTGCATTGTTTTTGGCTCTTTTGCTCGTTTTTTGGATCAAAAAGCGGGCAGGGAGGCGCGGGATCGTTGCCCTCCTTTGCGTTGGTGCTGTTTTGCTGTCCTTGGGAACCTCTTATTGCTTTTTCAAGATCCGATATGCCGGGCTGCAAAGCTACGTTGGTACGCCGTGCCGTGTTCGGGGACAGGTGATCGAGCGATTGAGCGGGGAAGCCTATTACAGCCGCTTCCGCGTACAGATCGATCAGATAAACGAGGATGAAGAATCCTTCGGTGCCTTGCTGGAGTGTGATTATCCGTCGCCCTTGCAGAACGGTGATTGCTTTCAAGCAGAGATCGTCCCCCGTGCATTTGAATCGGATGAATTCTTTGATGAAGAAAGCTACAGCCTCTCCGATGGATGTATGCTGGTGCTGGTATCACAAGAAGGCGATTCCTGCACGATCCTGCCCTCTGACGACATCCCTCTGTCGGTTTGGGCATCGAATCTGAACCTGAAGCTTTCCTACGATCTGTACGGGGAAACGGGCGGCGGTCTTACTTCGCGCCTACTATTGGGAAATGACCGCTTCTTTTCGGATCTCGATGAACTGCGATTTTCCTACACGGGCATTTCGCATCTCTTGGCACTCAGCGGTCTGCACGTTTCGATCCTGATCGGTGCCATAGAGCTTCTGTTGCGGCGGCTTCGGGTACCTCGTGTCGCTCGCGCAATTCTGATCCCGCTCGCCGCGATCGGATATCTGATCCTGACAGGATGCTCGGTTTCGGCAATGCGCGCGGTGCTGATGGTCTGCATCCTTTACCTTGCCTATCTGTGGAAGGGAGATTACGATCCCTTTACGGCGTTGTCCTTGGCTCTTTTTCTGATCCTGCAGGGAACTCCCTACGCAGTTTACGATCTGTCTCTGTGGCTCTCTTTCCTTGCGGCAGGCTCTATCATCATTTTCATGCCCGCTATCCGAAAAATGACCGACCGTTGGCGTGAGAAAACGCACTTGCCAAAGCCTGTTTTTCGCCTTTTCCGCGCACTTTTCTCGGCCATTTCGGTTGGTGTAATCGCCAATATCGCATTGTTGCCGCTCAGCGCGTTCTTCTTTGGCGAGATCTCGGTCTGGTCTATCCCCGTAACGCTTTTGTTTTCCATTCCCGTTTCGGTACTGCTGATCCTCGGAGCGATTCTGCTCCTTTTCCCGTCCTTTCCGTATTTGGGAGAGGCTTGCGGTGCGATCGAGGAGTGGATGCTTGATGTGGTGGAAGCACTGAGTGAAATGGGACACGGACTGTTGCCTCTTCAGGATGTTCGTTGCACGGCGGTCATTCTGATCTTAGCGGCTGTGCTGATCTTGCTTGCGGTACTGCGTGTGAAACGGTGGCGGTGGAGCTTGTCGGTACCGCTGTTGTGCGTTGCAGTTGTTATTTCTTCGTTTGCGGGAGTTCACGCACCTGAAAGACAGGGTTGGAAGACAACTACCTTGGAGGTGTCATCGGGTAAGGTTTTGATCCGTACAAAAGAAGGCCGTGCTGTCGTTGTGAACGATGCCGAAGGAACTTTGAATCTGTCGTATGAGATCAAAAAGACCGTAAACGCACAGATGTGTACCGAGATCGAATCGCTGGTCCTTTGTGAGATCGATCCGCAGGCACCGTATTTTCTCTCCAAGCTGTCCACGAAAATTTTTGTGCGGGAGCTGCATCTTCCAAAACCTCGGAACATACAGCAGACCGCTATCGCGGAACGTATATGCATCGATGCCGAGCGTTACGGAATCCCGGTTTTTTATGATGCAGAGGAACAACTGCCGGCTTTGAAGAGCTGAAAGAATAAAATCCGTCAGAAAGCTGCTTTTCGGTATCGATTGGCGGCTTTTTGTCATATTATGTTATTGTTAGCATGATAGAAAGGATGAATAGACATGGCAACAAAGCAACGGCTGGCGGTTCTCGGGGGAGATGCCCGCCAGATCGCAATGGCGAAGCGGCTGGGCGAGAGCGGATATCAGGCTTTCGTGTGGGGATTGGGAGATTGCTGCGGTGCGGTTGGCACGGCAATTGTATGTGATAGTTGGGAGGACGCAGCTTCGGAAGCAGATACGGTTCTTCTTCCGTTGCCCGCATCGGTTGATGGGGTGCGTGTCAACTGCCCGCTCGGCGGTGCCGACACATCACTGCGCCTGTCTGCACTCTTTGAGCGTATGCAAGGAAAAACGCTGTACGGCGGCCGCTTCACGGAAGCACTTTATGAGCTTGCCGAGAAGCATGGCGTTACGCTGGTGGATTACTTCCGATCCGAGAGCCTGCAGCAAAGGAATGCCGTTCCAACGGCAGAGGGGGCGATCGCAATTGCCATGCAGGAGCTTCCCATAACCATGGACGGATTGGTTTGTGCTGTGATTGGCTATGGCAGGATCGGCAAGCTGTTGGCAAGCAAGCTGAAGGCGCTTGGCGCAAGGGTTACTGTATATGCAAGACGGTGCGAGGTGCTTGCCGAAGCAGAGGTGAACGGCCATACCGTGGTGCTTTTTGACAAAAAAGACAATTATACGGCACTCAAAAGTCTTCCCGATGCCTGCCGTGCGGTCTTCAACACCGTTCCGACATGGCTTTTCACAAGAGGCGTTTTGGAGACCGTTCCGAAGAACTGTGTGCTCATCGATCTTGCATCGGCACCCGGCGGCATTGACATCGGTGCAGCGCACGAGCTGGGCCTGCGCACCGTGTGGGGGACTGCGCTCCCCGGAAAATGTACCCCCGAAAGCGCGGGAGTGATCCTTGCGCAAACCGTTATGGAGTTGTTGGAAATTCGATCCGTCTGATTGCTTGACTCTTTGATGAAAGGATGGATGAACAATGTTAGGTTACGCATTTTGTGGCTCCTTTTGCACACACGCGCGTGCGCTTACCGAGCTGCAAAATCTGATCGCTTCGGGATACGAGATACAGCCCATCCTGAGTGAAACGGTCTATGTGACCGATACGCGCTTTGGAACGGCAAAGGAGCTTTGCGAAAGGGTAGAAGAGATCTGCTCACGCCCCGTGATCCGAACCGTGGTGGATGCCGAGCCGCTGGGACCTCGCTCGCCTCTGGATGCCCTGATCATTTCGCCGTGTACGGGAAATACTCTGGCAAAGATCGCAAACGGAATTACCGACACTGCGGTCTGTATGGCGGCAAAGGCACACCTGCGCAGTGACCGCCCCTTGGTGATCTCCTTGGCGTCAAACGACGCACTCTCGGCAAATTTGAAGAATATTGCCACACTTCTGTCCCGCAAGCAGGTTTATTTCGTTCCGATGGTACAGGATGATCCCGAGAAAAAGCCGCATTCACTGGTTGCGGATTTCTCACTGCTTTTGCCGACCCTGAAGGCTGCCTTTGAGGGAAGGCAATTCCGTAAGCTGTTCTTATGAATCAACAGCCGCACCGTTCTCGTCTGATCCTTCAGCCGACCGTGTGCGGCTTTTTTTGCAAAACAGGGAGGCAAACCATTCGGCATCCTCTCGGTCAACTCCTCCCAAAAGCAGCAAAAGGACAAGATAAACGACAAGCACCAACAGAATGTGAACGGCAATGGAAAGTCCCGCAGGCTCGATCTGCAGGCCGCTTTTTTGCAGCAGGAGATGTACGGTTGTTGTAGCTCCCACGATTGCCAGAAGCGGCTTGATGACCCATTTCACGGGGTGGATCTTCGGAGAGGTGATCGATAAAAGATGGGAAATACTCAATACGGTATTGAAGGACTCGGAAAAATAGATCGTGAACAGGTATCCCTCGATCCCATAGCGGGGGATCAGAAGCCAGACTAAGATCACCGAGATCAGTGCGTCGGCAATGTTGATCTTCATGGAATAGATCTGCTCACCAAGCCCTTTCATCACGGCGTCGGTCGCGGTGTCGATGTACATGATCGGAATCAGAGGAGCCAAGAGCCGAATGAATCTGCCCGTATCGGTTCCGGGGTACAGCGTCTCTCCGATCTCCTCGGAAAAAAAGATCAGAATTCCCGCAACGGCGATCGAGAAGACCAGCGAGAGCCACCACACGCGGGAGATCATATATCCGATCCTGCGTGTGCATTTGCGGACGTGGCATTCGGCAATTTCGGGAACAAGGAGTCCCGCGCACGAGGAGATCAGCGCTGCAGGGTAAAAGATGATGGGAAGTGCCATGCTGTGAATGCTGCCGTAAGCGACGAGCGCCGCGCCGTGTGAGCTTCCACTGTTGCGCAGTCCCTCGGGAATGAGAATATGCTCCAGCGTTACCAGCCCCGAGCGCGCATAAGCGGTCAGCGCAACGGGTAAGGATGTTTTGAGAAGCAGGATTCCGTCCCGACTTCCCTCAGCGTTGCTTTTTTGCGGAAAGTGCCGTCTTTTATCGTATAAAAACAGGATCATGTTCAAAAGGAATGAAGCGACCTCGGCAAGTGCGCCTCCGAGGACCAGGGCACAGCAGGTCTTTTCCACGTCACCTGCAACGCCTGCGGCAAGCAGATACATGGTCGCGCCGATCTTGATCGCTTGCTCAAATACCTGCACGGTTGCGTTTTTGAAGGTTCTGCGAACCGCCGTGAAATATCCTCCGAAGGCGGAGGAGAGCGAGATCAGCGGAAGCGAGAGCGCAAGCAGACGCAGCGAGGATACCGTTCTTACATCCTTGAGCCATACGGTTCCCACCGTTTCGGCAAAGGCACTGAGCAACAGGGAAGAACCAACGCCGAAAAAGAGTGCGTAGAGCGTAGCCCGACGCATTGCGGGGGCGATTCTGCCGGGTTGCCCGCGACCGATCGCATCCACGATCAGGTGCGTAACGCCCAGATGGATCCCCGAGGTCGCAAGCGTGAGCGCGAAACCGTAAACGCCCGACAGCAGGGAAAACAGTCCCATCGCTTCGGCTCCCGCACGGTTGGAGACGAACACCTGAAAGCTTACCCCAACCGTACGCACCAGCAAGGTTGCGGCGGTCAGAAGAATCGTGTTCCAAAAGATCTGCTTTGCGTGTTTTTCCATGGTTCGTTCCTCCTTGCATCAAAACAGTTTATGATGCAAGGCACAAAAATATGGTGTTTTTTTCAATTTTGCATTGCCTTTTTGCGCCGTGTGCATACACTGTCCGTGAAGATGTGTCCGCGTTATACAAAATGCGAATAAATTTTTTGCATAACGATTCAAAAAATATGCAAAAAGGCTATTGACAAAAAGCGTAGTTTGGTATATTATAATTTGCGTATTTTTGATGAGTAATTTCTATTGAGAAAAAGGAGAAAGACAGAATGTTGATTCATGTTTGTGAGCTTTGCGGTTATGAGTATAATCCCACGCTGGGAGATCCTGAGAACGGAATCGAGGAACACACCGATTTTGAGGATCTGCCAAGCGATTGGACCTGTCCCTTGTGCGGTGCGGGCAAAGAGGATTTTACCGAGGAAATGCGCGATAGCGACGAGGATGAAATATAATTTTGATCAGCGGAAGAGAATTCTTCCGCTTTTGTTATATTTTAATTGACTTTTTCGGTATTTTGTGGTAAACTAACAGTAGTGTTTTATGATGAAAGGATGCCGAAAATGAAGAAAAAATTGCTTGCCATTGATGGCAACAGTATCCTCAACCGTGCTTTCTACGGAATCCGTCCCTTAACAACGAAGGACGGCTTTTATACCAACGCGCTCTATGGTCTTGTAAATATGATCAGCCGTCAGGCAGAGGCGGTCTCTCCCGACTATTGCGCCGTGGCGTTCGATCTGAAGGCACCCACCTTCCGCCACAAGATGTACGACGCTTACAAGGCAGGCAGACGTCCGATGCCCGAGGAGCTTGCCATGCAGCTTCCCGTGGCGAAGGAGCTTTTGAAGGCTCTGGGGTATCACGTTCTGGAAAAAGAGGGCTATGAGGCGGACGATATTCTGGGAACGCTGGCACAGATGTGCGAGGATTCGGACACGGAGGCCTATATTATGACGGGCGACCGCGACTCCCTGCAGCTGATCAGCCCGAGTGTTCACGTTCTTCTGGCAACCAATGCCGAAACGATTGACATGGACGAATCGAAATTTTTTGAGAAGTACGGCGTTCGTTCCTCGCAGTTCGTTGACGTAAAGGCGCTGATGGGGGATAGCTCCGATAACATTCCGGGTGTTCCGGGCATTGGCGAGAAGACCGCACTCAAGCTGATCGCCGAATTCGGTTCCCTGGATGGCGTATACGAGCAGCTTCCCACCGCCAAGCACACGCCGTCGGTCAGAGGAAAGCTGGAGAGCGGACGGGACTTGGCATACCTCTCCCAAAATCTGGCACGCATCTGCCGCGAGGTACCGCTTGGCTTTGGCTTGGAGGCACTTGCCAATCAGGGGCTCGACCGTGCCGCCGCAAAGCAGCTCTTTTTGCGCTTGGAATTTTCGGCATTTCTCAAGCGCTTCGACCTGGAGCATGAGGAGGGAAGTGCCAAGGAAAGCGCGGAGATCCAAAGCATCTCACTTGACCGCGATGCATTGACTGAAAAGCTGCAGGCGGCAGACTGTATTGCGTTTGAGATCAATGAAGACAGCTTGCACTTTTCAAACGGTGCGGAAATTTGGGAAACAAATGCTCCGATTGCCGATTTTTACGGCGTTTTGCAAGGAAAAACGCTGATCTGCTACGATGCAAAGCAGCTTTACAAGCGATATACCGATAACTCCTTCCGTGAACTTTCGCTCTTTGACGTGATGCTTGGCGCATACCTTGTCAATTCCTCCAAAAGCAATTATGAGCTTGGGACTCTGATCTCGGACTATCTCGGAGCGACCTTACCCGACGAAACCGTGCGCACGGCGTATATTTTCCGTTTGTACGCACCGATTCTGGAAAAGCTTCGGGAGAGCGGACAGGAGGAGCTGTTCCATACGCTGGAAATGCCGCTTGCCGCAGTGCTTGCCGACATGGAGCGTACGGGATTTTATATCGATCGGGAGGGCATTGCCGATTACGGTGAGAAGCTCGGATCTGTAGCGGCACTTCTGGAGTCGCAGATCTATTTCCACGCAGGGAAGACCTTCAACATCAATTCTCCCAAGCAGCTTGGCGAGATCCTGTTCGATACGCTTGGTCTTCCGCACGCAAAGAAGACCAAAACGGGATATTCCACCAACGCGGAGATCCTGGAAAAGCTGCGTCCCGCACATCCGATCATTGAGGATATTTTGGATTACAGACAGGTCACAAAGCTCAAAAGCACCTATACCGACGGACTTTTGAAGGTCGCCGACGAAAACGGACGCGTGCATACCACCTTCAAGCAAACGGGAACGGCAACGGGCAGACTTTCCTCCACCGAGCCGAACCTGCAAAACATTCCCGTGCGTACCGAGCTTGGGCGCGAGATGAGAAAATTTTTCTTGCCCGAAAACAAGGATTACGTGATCGTTGATGCCGATTATTCGCAGATCGAGCTGCGTCTTCTGGCGCATATTTCGGGCGACCGCAATATGATCGAAGCCTTCCTTGGCGGTGCGGATATCCATACCTCCACGGCGGCTACCGTTTTCGGTGTTTCTCCCGAAATGGTCACACCCGAGATGAGAAAGAAGGCAAAAGCGGTCAATTTCGGTATTTTGTACGGCATCGGTGCGTTCTCGCTTTCCGATGATCTGGGCGTTTCCAGAGCCGAGGCACAGGCGTTTATCGACCGCTATCTGGAAAGCTACCCGGGGATCGATGCTTATCTGAAAAATATCATCAAAACAGGCTACGAGCAGGGGTACGTGACCACGCTGTTCGGCAGACGCAGATCGATTCCCGAGCTTTTGGGAACGAATAAAATGCAGCAAAAATTTGGCGAGCGCGTGGCGATGAACAGCCCGATTCAGGGAACCGCCGCCGACGTGATCAAGCTGGCGATGGTTCGCGCACACAAAATGCTTGCAGAGTCTGGAATTGATGCGCGCTTGATTTTGCAGGTGCATGACGAGCTTTTGATCGAAGCCCACAGAGATTGTGCCGAACGGGCAAAGGAAATCTTGAAGGTCGCCATGGAGGAGGCTGTGGATTACACCGTTCCGCTGTGCGTGGAGATCCAGATCGGAAACACCTGGTTTGATGCAAAATAAAGTCATCCTTGTTGGTAGCTTGGATGTGGCAATTTGAGGGGGGAGGCTTCCCCTTGAGGGGAAGCTGGCGCCGCAGGCGACTGATGAGGTGTAGCCGTCGGCAGACGGCGTTTGGGTCAACACCTCATCCGCCTCGTTCCTCGGCACCTTCTCCTCAAGGAGAAGGCTTCCTTTATGCACTTCAATCGTTTTAATAAACTTTGCACAGCTAAAGCTTTTTGGAACCATCGGTTGATGGGTTTCGGAATACAATTCGAAAAACCGCTTGCAGCGTATCCTCAAAAGGGATGTTGCAAGCGGTTTGTATATTCTGTTTGCGCTTTGTAGGGTATTTTTAGGGATTTTCAAGTGAAGGAATTGAAAAGCGTTAAGGGCTTGACCGATGAAGCAATAAAGCAGCTTGAAATCATGATAGAGAAAAAACAATAAAAAAAGAGGGTGAACGGCTCACAGTTGCAAGGTAGCCGAACACCCAAAAAAACGCGCTAAAGCAAATTCAAAGCAGGGGCGGAAAGTCCGCCAGCCGTCCTTGCTTGCTTTGGCTCGTGATTATTGTACCACAAACGGCGGAAAAAAGTCAATAGAAAAACGAAAAATATTTTCCTGAAAAGAACAGGATCAGAACAGCGCACGACCGCAAGAGCACTGCGGCAATATTAAATTTGGGAGGGCTCAATCCTCTTTTTTCATCATGCTCAGAACCTCGTAAATGCCTTTGATCGGAATGATATTGATCCCTTCGCATTCAAGCTTTCTTTTTTCAACATTGCGGTAGGGGACAATGGCGTGGGTAAAGCCAAGACGTGCCGCTTCCTTGACGCGTTGTTCCAAATTGGATACCGCGCGGCATTCTCCCGCAAGCCCCAATTCACCGATGGCGATCAGATTGTCGGGGATGATGCGGTCTGTCATCGAGGAGATCAGTGCCATTGCCAAAGAAACGTCGGAGGCAGGCTCGTCCAAGCGCAGACCGCCAATGACGTTGATGTATACGTCGTTCTGATAGAACTTCAATCCCAAGCGTTTTTCGAGTACCGCGATGATCAGGCACATACGGTTGTAATCAATGCCGTTGGTTGTTCGTCTTGGAGCGGGGAAGGCGGTGGGTGTGACCAATGCCTGTATTTCTGCGATCAAGGGACGGGTTCCTTCCAGCGTGCAAACCGCGCAGTTGCCCGAAATATTTTTCGGTCTGCCCGCAAGCAGCATTTCGGAAGGATTTTCCACCTCCAACAGTCCCTTGTCGGTCATTTCAAACACACCGATCTCATTGGTGGAGCCGTAACGGTTTTTGATGGCACGGATGATGCGGTAGGCTTGCTGACGCTCTCCCTCAAAATACAGAACGGCATCCACCATGTGTTCCAAAACCTTTGGCCCTGCAATACTGCCTTCCTTGTTGACGTGTCCCACCATGATCACGGAGGTTCCCTTGGATTTTGCTTTGTTGATGAAGGAGAGCGCCGTTTCCTTGACCTGTGTGATGCTGCCGGGCGTTGAATTGACCGATGCGGCATACATGGTTTGGATCGAATCGACGATCATCACATCGGGCTTGATCTTTTCGGCTTCCTTGAGGATATTTTCAATATTGGTTTCACAAAGAATAAACAGATTTTTGCCGCCGATCCCAAGACGCTTGGCGCGCAGCTTGAGCTGTCCGCCCGATTCCTCGCCCGAAATATAAAGCACACGGCGGGAGGCACCCAGCGCGTCGCAGATCTGCATCAGAAGGGTAGATTTACCGATTCCCGGCTCACCCGAAAGCAAGACCACCGATCCGTGAACCAAGCCGCCGCCAAGTACGCGGTCAAGCTCACAAAGCCCTGTTTTCTGCCGCATATAATCGGGGATCTGCAGGTCGGCAAATTCCACGGCGTGATTGTCGTCGGAGGTGGGGATCATGCTGACGCGCTTGGGCGCGGACTGTACGGGAGGTGTGCTTTCCACGTCCTCCACAAAGGAATTCCACGCGCCGCATTTTGGGCATTTTCCCATCCATTTCGGCGATTTGTATTCGCATTCCGAACAAATATAAACCGTTTTCAAGCCCTTCATATCGGTCTCCTTCTTGTGTTTGATTCTTCTCTCATTTTACCATACCTTTGCGTGGAATGCAAGCGTTTTTCTCGGTATTTTTGGGAAAATCAGCGGTTTTGCGGATTTAGGTGCTGTGAGATCGCAAGAAACAGACAAAACGCCAGCTCCTTTTGATATTCGGGGGAGGAAAGGCGGGCGGCTTCCGCTTCGTTGGACAAAAATCCGCATTCCACCAAAACGGCGGGGGACTTCAGACGGTGGAGCAGATAAATGGAAGAGGTGGCAGGCTTGATCCTGCGGTTGTTTTCGGGCTGAAGAAGCTCCTGTACCGTGTTTTGAATGTTGTCGGCGATCGCCTTGGAATCCTCGTGATTGGGGGAGTACCACACCTGCAGACCGCTGTATTGCGTTTGTGGGTATGCATTCATGTGAATGCTGACAAAAATGCTGTTTGGTGTTTCCTCTCCGATCTTTTTGCGAGCCGCAAGATCAAGTGCTTTTTTTCGTCCGTTGTAATCGACCGAGGTATCATACAGCAGCCGATCGTCGGTGCGTGTCATCACCACGCGGATCCCGTTTGCCTCCAAAAAGTCTTTGAGCAGGAACGTGATCGAAAGATTCAGATCCTTCTCTAAAATTCCCGAGGCAGAGGAGGCGCCTCCGTCCTCGCCGCCGTGTCCCGCATCAAGGATCACCGTAATAGGATCGGTTTCTTCTGTCGATTCATCGGACAACGCTGCAGAGGGGTCTTCCCGAAGCGCGAAAAAAGAGAAACAGGCGGCGATCAGGGAAAAGATCAGGAGAAAGATCAAAAACGAAAACGAAGTCCTTATTCCAAGTCTTTGCATATAGCCTCCATACCGTGAGATGATGTTTTTTTAACATTTTATCGGGTTTTATTCAAAAATATTATAAAAACAGTGAATATTTTTATGATTATATGCATTTTTGAGGTTGACGAAAAGCCGATTTGGTTGTATAATATGTAGGATGGATTATTATGCGATCGTTTGGTCGCAGACGAAAAGAAAGGATACAGGTCTTTATGGCACAACTGACAAGAAAAGAAGCACGCGAGGAAGCCTTCCGCCTGTTGTTTGAAACCGAATTCCGACAGGGAGAGGAGATTGATGCGATCTATGCAACCTCTCTTGAAAACAGGGAGCTTTGCGAGAATGCGTATATCAAGGCGGTTTACTTTGGGGTTCACGAGCATCTGGTGGAGATCGACGCTTGCCTGATGCGGCATTCCAACGGCTGGAAAACCTCCCGTATTTCGGCTGTATCACGCTCGGCGATCCGCCTCTGCATCTACGAAATGCTTTACATGGACGATATTCCCGTGTCGGTTTCTCTGAACGAGGCGATCGAGCTTGTAAAAAAATACGACGATGAGAAAATGAAGGCGTTTGTCAACGGTCTGCTCAACGGAGCCAAGAACGAGATCGAGGCGGCAAAAAAACAATGACAAACGAGTGCTTTGTTGGCATCGATACCAGTAACTATACGACCTCTGCGGCTGTTTGTACAAAGGACGGGAAGGTGATCGCCAATATCAAGGCACCTCTGCCTGTTCGAGAGGGCGAGTGCGGCTTGCGTCAGAGTGACGCGGTGTTTGCACACGTCAAGAATCTCCCCGCAGTGATGGGGGAGTTGAGGGAAGCTGTGCGCGGGAAGAAGGTGCTGGCGGTTGGTTACTCGGCATTTCCGAGAGATGCCGAGGGGTCTTATATGCCATGCTTTTTGTCGGGAAAGGCGGCGGCGGAAAGCTTTGCCGCAGCAATCGATGCTCCAACTTATGCCTTTTCGCATCAGGACGGACACATCATGGCGGCTCTGTATTCCTGCGGAGCGATGGAACGGCTCTTGGAGAGTCCTTTTGCGGCATTCCATGTGTCGGGCGGGACAACCGAGGTACTGTATGCCACGCCCCGTGCCGACGGGTTCACGGTCAAGCTGATCGGAGAGACTGCAGACTTGAATGCGGGACAGGCTATTGACCGTGTCGGTGTGATGATGGGCTTGCGCTTTCCGTGCGGAAAAGAGATGGAGGGTCTTGCAAAAGGCTTTGGGGGAAAGCTTCCCAAGCCGCGTATTTGCGTCAAGGAAGGACGCTGTAATCTTTCGGGACTGCAGAATCTTGCCGAGAAACTGTGGAATGAGACACGGGACAAGGCCTTGGTCAGTGCTTATGTTTTCGCGTTTGTGGCAGAGACCTTGGCGGCGATGACTCGGTACGTTGATGAGCAGTATCCGGATCTGCCCATTGTTTATGCGGGCGGCGTGATGAGCAACTTAGCGATCCAACAACGATTTGCGAGCCGTCCGGACACTTATTTTGCCGAAGCACAGTTTTCCGCCGACAATGCCGCGGGGATCGCGCTGTTGTGTAGGAAGAAATACGGCAACAGACAAAACTAAGGAGTTTCGTCAGTTAGTGAAAAGTTTTGGTCAAGCTTTTTCAAAAGCTTGCGAGGTGGAGGGCGCGTAGCCCTCCTCGCCGTCCGCAGACGGCGAAATGATCTTCGGCGTTTCTCTTTTGTAGTGGCATTGCTTGCAATGCGGCGGAGCGAAGCGGAGCCTCTTCTCATTTGCGCCTGTATGGTCAAAGAGAAAAGCGGCTAATGGGCTTATGCAAGGTTACACCTATGCGATTTGTCAACTTTTTGCAAATATTTTTTCGATCATAATTTTTAAACAGGAGGAAAGCCATGGAGCGAAACAAGACTTTATTGACCGTTTCACAGTTGAATGATTATCTGAAAATGCTGCTTGACGGCGACCGTGTGCTTTCCAATCTCTACATTTGCGGAGAGATCTCCAATTTTAAGCTTTATAATTCGGGACATGCCTACCTGACGCTCAAGGATTCTGCAGGTCAGCTCAAAGCCGTGATGTTCCGCAGCTATGCCTCGCGCCTGGCATTCCGTCCCGAGGACGGAATGCGCGTGATCGCTCACGGACGGGTGTCGGTCTACGAGGCTACGGGACAGTATCAGCTCTATATCGACGATATGCAGCCCGACGGCGTTGGCTCGCTGGCTCTGCAATACGAGCAGCTTCGAAGACGTCTGGAGGCGGAAGGTCTGTTTGACGAGGCACGAAAAAAGCCGTTGCCTCCCATTCCCATGCGCATCGGCGTGATCACATCCCCGAGCGGTGCGGCGGTACACGATATCAAAAACGTGCTTGGCAGACGCTTTCCGTGTGCCGAAATGATCCTGTTTCCGTCGGCTGTACAGGGCGCGGAGGCACCGCCGCAGCTTCGTATGGGAATCGAATTTTTCTCCATGACCGATCTTTGCGACGTGATCATCATCGGACGAGGTGGAGGCTCTGCAGAGGATCTTTGGGCATTCAACGATGAGGCGTTGGCTCGGGCGATCGCGGCGTGTCCGATTCCCGTGATCTCGGCTGTTGGGCATGAGAGCGACTTTACAATCTGCGACTTCGTTGCCGACCGACGTGCTCCCACACCGTCAGCCGCCGCAGAGCTTGCTGTTCCCGATAAAAGTGAGTTGGTTTTACGGTTGCTTGCAATCAAACAACGTATGACTCGCCTGATCGATATCAAAATACAGCAGGAAAAACGCTTTTTACAGCAGATCGCATCCTCCGCGGTCTTTCGGACGCCCGAGCGGTTGCTGGACGGCTTCCGTATGCGTTTGGGAGAGCGGGAAAACAGTCTTGAACAAGTGATCCAAAAAAGTTTAGATACAAAAAGAAATCAACTGATTCGCTCGAGTGCGCGTCTGGAAGCACTCAGCCCTCTTGCAGTGTTGTCACGCGGATATGCGGCGGTCAGCAAAGAGGGAAGCACCGTAACCCGTGCCGCGTCCTTGCAGGCAGGCGATCGATTGACGGTTCGCTTTGCCGACGGACAGGTAGAAGCCTTGGTGCTGGACGAGAAAGGAATTTGATATGGCGAAAAAAACAGTTCCATTTGAAGAATCTATGGCTCGTTTGGAGGAGATCCTTGCCGAGCTTGAGGGAGGAGATGGCTCGTTGGACGAGCTTTTGAAGCTGTACACGGAAGGAGTTGCGCTGATACGCACCTGCAACGAACAGCTTGAGAAGGCAGAACAGAGCGTGAAAATGCTGCAGATGCAACCCGATGGCAGTGTTGCAAAGGTTGACTTTGACTCGGCGGAGGATTGATCATGACCGAGGATATCTTGACTTTATTGATGCATCGCGATGCCACCGTGACCGAGCAGGCAATGCGCGGCTATTACACCGAGGATGCGGATATTGCCCCCTTGCTTGAGGCAGAGCGTTACAGCCTGTTTGCGGGCGGCAAGCGGATCCGACCTTTGCTTACACTGGAATTCTGTAAGCTGTTCGGCGGAGACGAGGAGGCGGCGTTGCCGTTTGCCTGTGCTGTGGAGATGATTCATACCTATTCGCTGATCCACGATGATCTGCCCTGTATGGACGATGACGATCTGCGCCGCGGAAAGCCCACCAACCATAAGGTGTTCGGGGAATCGACCGCACTTCTGGCGGGAGATTCGCTTCTGACGGGTGCTTTTGAGATCGCCGCATCCAACGTGGCGGCAGGTCCCGAGATCTCGGCAAAGGCGACGGCTTACCTTGCAAGCTGTGCGGGACGCTACGGCATGATCGGGGGACAGGTGATGGATCTGGAGGGAGAGAAGAAAACGCTGACGCTCGATCAGCTCCTCAAGCTCCATTCTATGAAAACGGGTGCTTTGATCAGTGCCGCTTCGGTGCTGGGAGCGCTTGCGGCAGGGGTTTCTTTTACCGATCCTCGCATGGAGGACGTTGTGAATTATGCCGAAAATATCGGTCTGGCATTCCAGATCGTGGACGATATCCTCGATTGCACGGGCAATGCCGAGGAGCTTGGCAAAAACGTGGGAGTGGATGCCGAGCATCAAAAAAATACCTTTATGACCTTCTATACCGTAGAGGAGGCACAGTTTTATGCAGACCGTCTGACGAGAGAGGCGGTTCAGGCACTGAAAAAATATCCCGATTCGGATGCGCTTTGCTCGCTGGCAACCTGGCTTGCCACCCGTAAAAAATGAGAGCAGACCTTTATCTTGTTGAAAAAGGATATGTCCCCAGCCGTCAACGCGCCAAAATGCTGATCGAGGAAAAAAACGTGTTGGTGGACGGAGTTGTACTGACGAAACCCTCCCAACAGCTTGACGGAGAGCATACCGTTGTCATTCAAAACGATCTGCTGTACGTCAGCCGAGGCGGACTTAAGCTCAGAGCGGCTCTGGATGCCTTTTCGATCGATCCCACAGGTATGAACGCGCTTGACATCGGTGCTTCTACAGGCGGCTTTACCGATTGCCTTTTGCAGGGTGGTGCCGTGCACGTTTGGGCGGTGGATTCGGGCGTGGGACAGCTTGTTCCGTCGCTTGCTTCGGACCCTCGCGTGGATTCTTTGGAGCATACAAATGCGCGTGAGCTGGCTCTTTCTCAGATCGGCGGAGCTTCCGTTGATCTGATCGTGATGGACGTATCGTTCATTTCCGCAACCTATCTGATCCCGCGATTTCCGCTTCTGCTTCGGCAAAACGGATCTGCGGTCTGCCTGATCAAGCCCCAGTTTGAGGTGGGAAAGGCATTTCTCGGAAAGGGCGGTATCGTAAAGGATAAGCGGGCGCACCGAGCGGCGATCGAGCGCGTCTTGGATGCGGGGATCGGAGTCGGACTGACACCGATCGGACTGGTCGCGTCCCCCATTGAGGGCGGTGACGGAAACCGTGAATTTCTGGTGCATTTTATCAATCAAGCCGATGGTGTAAGCTGTCTTTCTGCCGAGCGCATCAGCGTTCTGACAGGAGCGGTCTCACATTGGCGAAAGGAGAAAAACAAATGCTGAAAATTGCATTGTTGACCAATTTTAATATTTCCGAAAAGGCAAATGCCGCCATGCAGGTCGCGGACCGTCTTTTACAGCACGAATGCGAGATTCTGATTGCAGCCTTTAACCGCGAAAAAATCATGCGGATGCATAAGGGGAGCGAGGCGATCCGCTATCTTCCCATCGAGTCTGTATATGAGGAAGCCGATATTCTGATCGTGCTTGGAGGCGACGGTACCATTCTGGAAACGGCACGCCGCGCGGCACAGCGCAAAACGCCGATCCTTGGCATCAATCTGGGGCGTCTTGGCTATATGGCGGAGCTGGAGCTGTAGGAGCTGGATCGGCTGGAGGCCCTGTTTGATCGGAATTATGAGATCGAGGAACGCTCCATGATCCGTGTTGAGCTTTTCGGCAACGGCGGGGAGCTTCGTTCCTTCTGTCACGCGCTCAACGATGCGGTGATCTCCAACGGCTCCATGCCGCGTATGATCGATCTGGAGCTTTATGAAAGCGGAGAATCGGTTACGACCTACCGTGCCGACGGCTTGATCGTGGCAACCCCAACGGGTTCCACGGCGTATTCTATGTCGGCGGGAGGAGCAATCATGGATCCGCGCGCAAATTGCGTTTGTGTTACGCCGATCTGTCCGCACTCCTTTGGGGCAAGACCTCTGATCTTTTCGGACACCTCTGTTTTGGAGATCAAAAATATCTGCACCCGCGAAAAGAAGCTGTATCTGACGGTTGACGGGCGCATGAACTTTGAAGTTTATTACAATCAAACGGTTCGCATCACCAAATCTCCGATGACGACTCGCTTGATTCGGTTTAAAAAATGCGGCTTTTTCCGCAAATTACGTCAAAAAATGAGCGATTCCCGCGCTTGAGAGGAGAGTTTGAATCATGAAAAAGCATAGACAGGAGAAGCTTTTGGAGCTGATCTCCAAATATGAGATCGATACACAGGATGAATTGATCGAGCGCTTGCGCGATCATGGCTTTGAGGTCACACAGGCAACGGTCTCGCGTGATATCCGCGAGCTGAAGATCGCCAAGATGATGTCGGGACAGGGAACCTACCGCTATGTGTTGCCCAAGCAGCACAGCGAAAACGGCCCCGCGATGGGATTCAGCAATTCGCTGATCGATTCGATCGTCAGTGTGGATCATGCCTGCAATATCGTGGTTCTGAAAACCTATTCGGGATTGGCACAGGCGGTTGCTGTCGGAATCGACGGTATGAATATGCATCAGGTGCTGGGCTGTGTTGCGGGAGATGATACGATCATGATCGTGTCGCGTGATGAAGAGTGCGCTACCGTGATTGCCGACCGTATCCGCATGCTGATGAAGAATCTGTAAGCTATGCTGCGTTCGTTACATATCGAGAATGTCGCGGTCATTCGCCGCGTGGATCTGGATTTCGGACAGGGCTTTTCGGTGCTGACGGGTGAGACGGGTGCGGGTAAATCGATCATCATCGACAGCATCAATCTGTTGCTTGGCAACCGTGTTTCCCGTGAGATCATCCGATCGGGAGCCGAGCGTGCAACGGTCAGCGCGGTTTTTGAGGAGCTTTCCGATGCGGTTTGTGAGGCACTTTCCGACATGGGCTTTTCGATTGAAGACCGCACACTGATGCTGCAAAAAACGCTTCAGGCAGACGGCAGATCGCAAACAAGACTGGATGGACGTGTGATCACGCAAGGTATGCAAAAGCAGATCGCGCGGATGCTGGTCAGTATTCACGGACAGTCCGATAACCAAAAGCTGTTGCAGAAAAGCACGCACGCGGCACTTCTGGACACTTACGCACATCCCGAACGGGAGCTGTCCGAGTATCGGGAGATATATGCAAAACTGAAAGCCGTACGCAAAAAGATCGATTCCGTGCAGTGTGACGAGGCGGAAAAAATACGCCTGCGTGAAATGCTGCAGTTTCAGATTTCCGATATCGATGCACTCAAATTGAAGGATGGCGAGGAAGAGGGATTGATCGGGGAAAGAGATCGTCTGGCGAATCTCGAAGAGATCAACCAAAAGGCAGAGTTTGTCTACAGAGCCTTGCGCGGTGCCGAAAAGGGATCGGCAATTTCCTTGATCACCCGTTCCAGACAGGCGTTGCAATCGCTGAACGGATTGGTAGAGGGAAGCGACCTGCTTGCCGAGCGCTTGGAAACGGCGGCCTCCGAACTAGAGGATATTGCCGAAACGGCACTTGGATATATCGAGGATGACCGAGCCGATCCCACGGCGCGGATCGATGCCATAGAGGGCAGACTGGACGCGATCTCTAAGCTCAAAAGGAAATACGGAGAGACGATTGCGGCAGTTCTGGAATTCCGTGACAGAGCCGCAGAGCGGCTTGAGGAGCTTGACAGCTCGGAGGAAAAGCTGGAAGAGCTTCGAACCGAAGAAAAAAATCTGTATCGGCAAGCCAAGGAGTTGGCTGCTGTGTTGCACGCGATCCGAGAGAAGACTTCTCACGAGATCACGCGGCAGGTTACCGAGGCACTGGCATTTTTGGATATGCCGCGCGTGCGCTTTGAGATCGCCCTCGTGCCGACCGAGCTTTCGGAAAACGGTGCCGATGAGATTGAATTTATGATCGCTACCAACCCCGGAGAGCCGCTTTTGCCCATGACAAAGATTGCATCGGGAGGAGAGCTTTCGCGTATCATGCTGGCACTGCGCTCGGTACTCAACGACCGGGACGGAGCCGCTACGGTGATCTTTGACGAGGTGGATACGGGCGTTTCGGGAAAGACCTCGCGCAAGATCGGTATGAAGCTTTACGGGACCGCAAGGGAGACGCAGGTGCTGTGTGTGACGCACTCTGCACAGATAGCGTCGCTGGCAGACGCTCACTATCTGATCTCCAAGCGAGAGGCGGCAGGACGCGCCGAGACAGAGGTCAGGGAACTGACCGATTCCGAGCGGGTAGAGGAGATTGCGCGGATCCTTGGCGGTATTGAGATTACCGATGCACAGCGCAGTGCCGCTCGGGAAATGATCGATGAATACAAAGGGAAAGCGTGAGACTATGACGAAAACAAATGCCATGCGGATGCTGGATGCGGCAAAGATCGCTTACACGGTGCTGGAGTATACTGTGGACGAGAATGATCTGAGCGGAATCCATATTGCCGAGCAGCTTGGTTTTGATCAGAACAAAATGTTCAAAACACTGGTTGCAAGGGGAGATAAAACAGGACCGCTTGTCTTCTGTATTCCCGTTGCCGAGGAGCTGCACTTAAAAAATGCCGCCTCGCTGACAGGGAACAAAAAGATCGAGATGGTTCCCGTAAAGGAGCTTTTGGGGCTTACGGGATATATTCGGGGAGGCTGTTCGCCGATCGGAATGAAAAAGAAATTCCCAACGTATATCCATGAAAGCGCTCTGGACTTCGATGAGATCACCGTCAGCTCGGGAACGCGCGGTGCGCAGTTGCTTTTGAATACCGATTCGCTTGTGCGTTTCGTAGGTGCAAAAGTTGCAAATTTAATTGAAAAAAGCGTAAACAACCCTTGAAAAAGGAAATGAGTTGTAGTATAATTTAACATTGTGAATGAAACATAAGGATTGAAAGGATTTACTATGCAAACCATAAAACAGCGGATTGCGGAACAGATCGCACTTGGAGTCAAGGCGATCAATGCCGATGCCGAATTGCAGGCAACCGATATCGTTGCCATGCTTGAATATCCCCCCGATGCTGCAATGGGAGACTTGGCTTTCCCATGCTTTAAGCTTTCCAAAACGCTTCGCCGCGCACCCGTGCAAATTGCCGCGGCTCTTGCCGATGCAATCAAGGATGATGCGATAGAAAAGGTAGAAGCGGTAAGCGGATATCTGAATATCACGCTTTCCAATGCGTATCTTGCCAAAACGGTGGTTCCCGAGATCTTGGAAAAAGGAGACCGTTACGGTGCGCAGGACTTTGGAAACGGCAAAATGGTGGTGCTGGATTATTCCTCTCCCAATGTTGCAAAGCCCTTCCACATCGGACACCTCGGTACCACGGTGATCGGACACTCTCTGCGCAAGCTTCACGAGTTTGCGGGATACAAGTGCTACGGTATCAACTATCTTGGCGACTGGGGAACACAGTTCGGTAAGCTGATCGTTGCCTACCGCAAGTGGGGAAGCCGTGAGGCGGTGATCGAGGGAGGAATCGACAAGCTGGTAGAGCTTTACGTGCGCATCAACAACGCCATCAAGGGCGATCCCGAAAACGGAATTCCCGCCGATGACGCACTGGCAGAGGAGTCCCGTGCCGAATTCCATAAGCTGGAGATGGGCGACGAGGAAAATCTTGAGCTGTGGAGATGGTTTGTTTCAATTAGCTTGGAAGAGTACGAAAAAACCTATAAACAGCTTGGAATCGAATTCGATTCCTATAAGGGCGAGAGCTTTTACACCGATAAGATGCCCGCCCAGGTTCAGAAGCTGCGTGATGCGGGACTTTTGAAGATCGACGACGGTGCGTCGATCGTGGATCTTTCGGATTACAATATGCCGCCTTGCCTGATCCTCAAGCGCGATGGCTCCACGCTCTATCCCACCCGTGATATCGCGGCGGCTGTATACCGCAAGAAAACCTACAAGTTCGACAAAGCGATCTATGTAACCAGCGCACAGCAATGTCTGCACTTTGCACAGTGGTTCAAGGTTGTGGAAATGATGGGCTATCCTTGGTACAACGAGCTGGTTCACGTTCCGTACGGTACGGTATCGCTCAACGGTGCCAAGCTTGCAACGCGTACGGGTAACGTGGTATTGCTCAAGGATCTTTTTGCTCTGGCGATCGAAAAGGTATCTTCCATTATGAAGGAGAAAAATCCCGATCTGGAAAGCTCGGGCGAGATCGCAGAGGCTGTCGGTGTGGGTGCGATTGTGTTCTACTATCTCTCCAACACCCGTATGAAGGATATCAACTTTGTGATGGAGGAAGCCCTCAGCTTTGACGGCAACACAGGCCCTTACGTTCAGTATACCTACGCGCGCGCTTGCTCGGTACTCAGCCGTGCGGGCGAGATTGCAGATCTTCCTTTGGAGATCACCACCGAGGAAGAGGCAACACTGGTGAAAACGCTGTGCCGCTTCGGTGAGCGTGTTTGCGCGGCGATTGCCGATTACGAGCCGAGCTATATCACGCGCTTTATTCTGGATGTTGCGGCGGCGTTCAACCGCTTCTATCATAACTGCCCGATCCTGACCGCTGAAAACGAAGCGGTGCGCGCATCGCGTATCCGTTTGACCGAGGCGGTGAAGACCGTTATGGGCAACGCATTTGATCTGATCTGTCTGAAAAAGACCGAAAAGGTTTGATCTTAACTTGATTTTATAATTGAAAGGAAATAGAAACCATGTCCGGACATAGCAAATGGGCGAATATCAAACACAAAAAAGAAAAGACCGATGCCGCAAAGGGTAAGATCTTTACCAAGATCGGCAAGGAGATCACCATAGCAGTAAAGGAGGGTGGCGGAGATCCCGCATCCAACTCCAAGCTGCGTGATCTGATCCAGAAGGCGAAGGCAAACAACGTTCCCAACGATAACATCGAGCGTTGCATCAAGAAGGCACTCGGTGCCACCTCCGAGACCTACGAGGAGGTTTCCTACGAGGGCTACGGCCCCGCAGGCATTGCCGTGCTGGTAACCGCTACCACCGATAACCGCAACCGCACCGCAGGAAACGTGCGCGCATACTTCTCCAAGTATCACGGCAACATGGGACAGACCGGTTGCGTGGGATATCTCTTCTCCGACGTTGGCGAGATTGTGATCAACAACGAAGACGGCGATGTGGACGAGGATAAGCTGATGGAGACTGCACTTGAGGCAGGTGCGGCGGATTTCAAGGCAGACGGTGAGGTATTCATCGTTACCACCGAGCCCGATGATGTGTACTCCATTCAGGAGGATCTGAAAAACGCAGGATACGAGATCCTGTCGGCTGAAAAGACCAAGGTCGCATCCACCTCTGTTACGCTGGAGAGCGAAGAGGACATCAAGTTCATGAATCTTCTGATTGAAAAGCTGGAAGAGGACGATGATGTAATGGATGTTTACCACAACTGGGAAAACTGCGGAGACTGATCAAATTGAAACGAACAAAAGGCGCAACTGTAGCGGATACGGTTTGCGCCTTTTTGTGATAAGTCTGCGAAGAAGGGGCTATCGAAAAGCCTTCCCCGGCGGGGAAGGTGCGGCCGCTTGTCGACTGACGGACGAGGAGAGACGGTTACGGTATTTGTTTTATTTGTATAGTTAGGTAAAATCAAAGTAGGGTGGTAACCATTTGTTTTCCTTTTTGTTTGATCGATTGTGATCGGTTTTGATCGGTGATCGGTATTTGAAAGATTTTTTATCAAAAAGTCGAAAAAATATTGAAAAAGTTTGATTGGTGTGTTACAATAAGGTCAACAATAAAAATTACGGAGGATTACCGTTATGAAAACAGAAGCAGTGCGCCTGTACGGTGCAAGTGATTTGAGAATTGAAAGCTTTGAGCTTCCCGAAGTAGGTGCCAACGAGGTGCTGATGCGCGTGGTGACCGACTCGGTTTGCGCATCTACCTATAAGGCTGTTATTCAAGGCCCCATGCACAAGCGCGTACCCGAAAATGTTGCCGAGAATCCTATCGTGATCGGTCACGAAATGTGCGGAGAGATCGTGAAGGTCGGCTCTGCAATGGGAGACAAGTGGAAGGTTGGTCAGCGTGCCGTTATTCAGCCTGCGCTGAAGCTGGAAAGCGGCTATGATCCCGGTTATTCCTATCCTTATGTTGGCGGTAACATGACCTATGCCGTAGTTCCCGAGATCGTTCTGGAGCGCGGATGCCTGTTGCCTTACGAGGGTGAGAGCTTCTACGAAGCATCGCTTACCGAGCCCCTGGCTTGCATTATCCGTGCGTTCAAGGGCTTGTATCACACCGATTATACCAATTATGTGCGCACCGACGGTGCAAAGAAGGGCGGAAAGCTGGCAATTCTCGGCGGAGCAGGTCCTATGGGCCTGGGTGCGATCGAGCTTGCAATCGGTTATGCGGGCTGCTCTCAGGTAGTGGTTACCGATCTGTCCGAGGAAAGACTTGAATACGCGCGCACCAAGTGCAATCCCGAGAACGCAAAGGCTCGCGGATGCGAATTGATCTATCTGAATACCTCGGGATTGGAGGATCCCGCACAAAAGCTGATCGAGCTGTCCGACGGCGGCTTTGACGATGTGTTCGTAATGGTTCCCGTTGCGGGACTGTTGACCATGGCGGAAAAGATCTGCCGCGAGGACGGATGCATCAACTTCTTCGCAGGTCCTCCCATTCACGATCTGCAGGGAAGCCTGAACCTCTACCGTGTTCACTACGACGGCATCCACCTGGTGGGTACCGCAGGAAGCATCCCGCAGGATATGATCGATATCATCGAGCTGATCGAGAAAAAGGCGATCAACCCCGGTGTAATGGTTTCTCACATTCTGGGTATGAACAAGGTTCCCGAGGCGATCTTTGCAATGGCAAAGCCCAGCGGATGCAAGAAGATCTGCTACAACGAGCTGGATATCCCGATCGTTGCGCTCACCGAATTTGAAGAGCTTGGCAAGAAGGATCCTATGTGGGCGCGTCTTGACGAGATCGTAAAGGCAAACAACGGTCTGTGGTGTGCCGAGGCCGAGAAATATCTGTTGGAGAACGCTCCCCGCCGCTGATAGAAAAGGAGATCGTTATGAAACAAATTAAAACGGTTACACTCAACCCCGCGTTTGACCTCCATTATTATATGGAAAGCTTTGAAGCAAAAAAAGAGAACTACGTGCAGAGCGTGCTTTGCGATGCGGGCGGAAAGGGCGTGAATATTTCACGCGCACTGACCGTAAACGGCACCTACAATACCGCGTATCTGATCCTCGGAGACGAGAACGGCGCGGCGTTTGAGGCACAGCTTCGCCGCGATGGGCTGAATTTCGTTCCGCTGTATACCGAAGGCCGTATCCGCGAGAACGTGACACTTCATCCAGCAAACGATAAGGAAACGCGCATCAGCCTGGACACCTTCTCGGTATCTCCTAAGATGCTGGAGCGCATGGATGAGGCTTTGCATCAAGGAACCACCGAGGGCTGCTTGCTTGCCTTTGCGGGACGCTTGCCGCGCGGAATCGAAAAGGCACAGGCAATCGAATTTCTGAAGGCTCAGATCAAAGCAGGCGCGAAGGTGATCGTGGATTCCAATTCGCTCTCGCCCGAGGATCTGCAACAGATCCGCCCCTGGTTCATCAAGCCAAACGAGCAGGAGATCACCGCGTTCTTGGGCAGAAGCGTGACCGATGCCGCCGATGCCGCTCACGCCGCAAGGGAATTGGTAGAGAAGGGCGTTGCCGAAGAGGTTATGATCAGTCTTGGCGGTGACGGAGCGGTTTGGTCGAACGGTGAAAGAATGTTGATTCTCAATGTTCCGAAGCTGGAGCATCCCGCATCTACCATCGGAGCGGGCGACAGCACACTGGCAGGACTTCTGGCTGCTACCGCAAGGGGAGCCGATGCAAAGGAGGCTCTTTGCAATGCGGTTGCTTACGGAACCGCAGCTTGCATGACGGCAGGAACTCTGCCGCCCCGTCCCGAGGATGTTGCTTCGGTACTGGCGCAGGTCAGCGTAACGGAGCTTTAAAATCCGACGGCTTTTACGAAAAAATAACTTTATTTACAAAGCAGACCGATTTTTTAGTAAACATCCCCAAAAAGCCTTGACAAAGCCTATTGGGGATGTTATAATTTACCATATAGAATTGTATTCTAATATCAAAGATGGTAGAAAAAGGAGACATTTATGAAAAAAGTTCTTGCCTTGGTTTTGACGCTGGCAATGGTGCTTTCCATGTTCACAATGGGGCTCACTGCTTCCGCTGAAACCGCAAAGCCTGCAGACGCTCCCTCAGATGCGATTGCGATCGGTTCGGTTGCAGAGCTTAAGACGATGGCGGCAGGGAAGTATTATTACTTGACCACCGACCTCACCTTCGGTTCTGCCGGAACGGTGAATGACACTTTTTCGAACACTGATGCAGGTCCTTCCGAAAGTGATTATGCAACCAAGCCCGTCGAGGAATCTTTGATCACGATTCCCGCAGGTGCTACGCTTGACGGAAACGGCCATACCATTTATCAGGGATATTACCTGACAAACCCCGGTATGTACACCGAAACCGAGTCTTATACCAGCTCCTTGGCTTGGACGCATGCGATGTTCAAGATTGCGGACGGTAATGCCGTTACCGTAAAGAATCTGAAATTCGGTAGTGAGGCAGATCCCATCCGTTATTCTGAAAACGGCAATATTTACGGTATTTTTGCCGATTCTACCGCTAACACCGACGTTACCTTTGATAACATCACCATTTGGGGATACAGAGGAGACCGCGGTCTTGCGAGCGCCGATATGGGTCTTTTGATGAAGGTTGCTGCGGGTTATATTCAGGTACTCAATTCCCGCGTAGAAAGTAAGTGGGTTTCCGCAGGCGGCGGTATCGGTGGCTTCTTCTACACCACGGGAACCACCTGTACGCTTGAGATGACCGATTGCGTATCCAACGCAAGATTGCTTGGTACTGCGGTTGCCGGAATGCTTACTACTACGAACTATTGCAACGAAACTACTGAAAGCGCAACCCTCTCCTTTATCAGATGCGCGAATACCTATACGGCAGAAACACTGAGCGGTACGGAAGGCGTTGGAGGCCTTTTGTGGAATCCGGGTGGAGCTTATTGCACGGTTTACATGAAGGACTGTGAAAACTACGCTAATATTTCTCTGGGTAATAACCTTGGCGCGGGTATCGTTGGACGCGTAAATACCTTGGTTGGTGCCTTGGAGCTGAATAACTGTGTGAACTACGGAAACGTAACCTCCACAAAGGACGTGAACTCCAACTACGGTATGGGCGGCGTTACCGGTCATGTAGGCGCTAACAACTTTACCTTGATCAACTGTGAGAACCACGGTGCAGTAAAAGGCTCCGGTAACCTCGGTGCGATCGTAGGCCGTATCGACAATGCGGCGAACGGTGCGACCCTGAGCGGATGCAAGAACTACGGTTCGGTAAAGAACACCGGCGCCAACACAACCGGTGATACCTATATTCAAACGGCTGCCGGTATCGTTGGTCAGGTCAACGGAACCGGTACTCCTTCCGTTCTGTTTGAAAACTGTGTCAACTACGGTGCTATCCATCCCGGAACGACCTATGCGGCAGCCGCAGGCATCGTTTCCGCAGGTCACGGAAAATCTCATACCTGGACGCTGAATAACTGCAAGAACTTCGGTGCGATCGGCGGAAGCAGCAGTGTTCGCCGTGCAGGAGGTCTTGTCGGTTACACCATTTACGCTGCCAAGATGAGTGTCAACAACTGTGAAAACTACGGAACCGTTACCTCTACCGAGTATTCCGGCGGTATCGCTTGTTATCTGTATCAGGGAACCGGTTATGATTACACCTTTACCGGATGCAAGAACTTCGGCACTGTTCAGGGATACCACATCGTTGGCGGTATCATCGGTAAGGTTGGTCATGTAATTACCTCTCTTGTGGTTGATAAGTGCTTGAACGCAGGTACGGTTAAGCCCTTGAGCCTTTCTTCCGGTGAGTCGATCGGCGGTATCGTTGCTTGGATTTCCAACGCATCGGTTGGCATCACCGTTAAGAATTGCGTCAATACCGGTGAGGTTCACGGTTCTACCAAGAACTCTCAAGCTTATGGCGCGTACGGCGATACCTTTGGACAGATCGTTGGTTCGTACGGCAGAACCGCTACTTTGAATTACGCAGATAACCCTTATGTAGGCGGATTTATTGATTGGAGTGCAGAGGGCGCGCAAAAGGTTGTACTCACCAACTGCTATGCTTACGGAAGCTCGGTTCTCGGTTCGGGTGCAAAATCGATGACCGGTTGGATCATCGGTTACGATAACGAAGGTGTACCTACTGTATATTCAAGTACTGCCGATTACACAACTTCCACTGTTGATGCTACGATCCCCAACGGCGGTGCGTACGGTATTACCGTTGCTCCCGCTGACGGTTCTACCGTTTATTATCTGGCGGATACTACCTCTGCCGAGGCAGCCAAAAAGGTAACCGAGCTTTTGGGAGTTCCCATGATGGCGGGTGCCGAGGACGAGCCTGCGGTTGTTGCCGCAACGCCCGAGATCCGCGGCTATCAGGTTTCCACCGATAAAACCGCGATCCGCTTTGCGGCTATCATTGCTTCGAGGAACTACGAAGAAAAGGTTGGCTTCAGATACACGCTCGTTTATAACGGCACAACCGTGCAGAGCAACGTTGAGGCGGTCAGCAAAGAGGTTTGGGTAGCTTTGAATGCAGCAGGCGAGGATGGCTCGATCGAGACCAGAACCGCAGCTCAGATGGGCGGTAGATATATCACTGCTTTGACCTTCAGAGGGGTTCCCGCAACGGGTACATTGCAGATCACTGTAACGCCGATCGCAGACGACTTTGTTGGCGAGGCTTATGTTGCCACCATCGTGGACGGTACCGTGATCTCGGTTGTAAAGGATCCCGATGCGTCCGCAAACAGCGGGGCAGGCTCCTCCGTTACCGTTTCCGGCAATGAGAGCGACGGTATCATCATCAACGCAAACTAAAAATCAACTCAAATTTCACGGGCTGTTGCTTCGGCAACAGCCCGTATTCGCTTTTTGAAATCGTTTTCTTTATTTTTGCAAAAAAATATTGAAATATATAGGATTTATTGCAAAAAAGTACTTGACAAAAGCGCTTTAGTGTGTTATCATGTTAAAGTGCTTTGTGAAACTGCAAAGGAAGGGAGATTTTGGTTGATGAATAAATATCAAAATGATGGATGTCAGCTACTGTTTCGCGCGTTGCTTGCTCTTGAAAACGAGGAGGATTGTGCCGCGTTTTTGGAGGATTTGATGACGCAAAAGGAGATCGCTGACGTGGCGCAACGCTTGTTGGTTGCTAAAATGCTTTCCGAGCAGGTCGTTTACAGTAAAATCGTAGAGGAAACGGGTGCCAGCACGGCAACCATCAGCCGTATCAATCGCGCGTACAATTACGGTACAGGCGGTTACCGAATGATCCTTGATCGAGTGGAGAAGGAGTCCAAGAAATGAAGTTGGAAAATGAAGTTTTGAAACAGGACGAACAGGCGGTTTACGGCTTGCGCGAGTTGTATCGAAGATACGGATATTCTCATTACCGTGTCAGCAAGTTCGAGGAATATGACCTGTACGCAAAAAATAAAAGCTTTTTGGTCAGCGATAATATTCTGACCTTTACCGATACAAACGGAAAGCTGATGGCACTCAAGCCCGATGTAACGCTGTCGATCATTAAAAACATCGGACGCGAGGATAAGTCGTTGCACAAGCTGTTTTACAATGAAACGGTGTACCGCACCTCTGCAGGTGGAAACGGCTTCCGTGAGATCATGCAAACGGGACTCGAGTGCATCGGAGAGATCGATCTTTGCTCGGCGGCCGAGGTCGTGATGCTTGCTAAAAAAAGCCTGGATCTGATCAACGGCGATAACATTCTTGCGCTGTCTCACATGGGATTGGTCAGCGGACTGCTGGAGAATGCGGGTGTGGACGAGGATGGATGCGGTGAGCTGTTGCACGATATTGCAACCAAAAATACGCATGCGATCCGCGCTTATGCAAAGGCACACGGACTGAGCGAGGAGATCACGGCATCGATCTGCCAGATCACCGAGCTGTATGAGCCGCTTGAGGTGGCTTTGGAAAAGCTTGCTCCCCTGGTGCAGGGTGCTAAGATGGAAGCTGCATACATGGAGCTGCGCGGCGTTGCAGAGCTGTTGCGCGCGTACGGCTGTGTTAACGGTCTGTTTTTGGATTTCTCCGTGGTCAACGATATGAGCTATTATAACGGAATTATCTTCCGCGGCTTTATCAACGGAATTCCCGATGGCGTGCTGTCGGGAGGCAGATACGATAAATTGATGTCTAAGATGGAAAAAACTGCGGGAGCGATTGGCTTTGCCGTGTACCTTGATCTGTTGGAGCAGCTTGACCGCACCTCTTCTTCGTATGATGTTGACGTGGTGCTGACTTACGATATCGCTACCGACATTGCCGCGCTGATCGCCGCCGCGGAGGAGCTTCGCAAAAACGGGAAAAGCGTTCTGATCCGCCGAAACGGTGCGATCGGTGTTCGCTATCGCACACGGATGCAGCTTGGAAAGGGAGGTCTGGAAGTCCTTGAAACCAATGATTAATATTGCGCTTCCCAAGGGACGCTTGGGCGAGAAGGCATACAAGATATTTGAACAGGCGGGATATGAATGTCCCTCGATTCATGAGGAAAACCGCAAGCTGATCTTCGAAAATCCCGAGAAGGGCGTTCGTTATTTCTGGGTAAAGCCTTCGGATGTTGTCATCTACGTTGAGCGCGGTGCCGCCGATATCGGCATTGCGGGACGGGATATTATTCTGGAATATGAGCCCGATATTTACGAGCTTGCCGATCTTGGCATCGGAAAGTGCCGCATGGCGGTGGCTTGCAAAAAGGATTTTTGTGATAACCGCGACAGGACCCTGCGCGTTGCCACCAAGTTTCCGCATATCGCGCGCTCCTATTACAATGGGATCAGCCGTGAGATCGATATCATCAAGCTCAACGGCTCGATCGAGCTGGCTCCGATCCTGGGGCTTTCCGATGTGATCGTTGATATCGTGGAAACCGGAAAAACACTTCTGGAGAATGACTTGGAGCCGAGAGAGACCGTGGTGGATATCAGTGCGCGTCTTGTGGCAAATAAGGTCGCTTACAAATTTAAAAATCAACAAATTCGTAAAATGTGTGAGGATATTGAGGCGCTGATCGCCAATCCTTGAGAAAAGAGAGTAGAGTATGATTCGCATTTTGAAATACGGTGAGGTTGCAAACAGCGAGATCTTTGCAAGGGCCGAAGCAACCGTTGATGTGGCTTCCATCGTTTCGGGAATTATTGAGAATGTTCGGAAGAACGGAGACAAAGCCTTGTTGGAATACAGCGAAAAATTTGACAAGGTACAGCTTTCCTCCGTTGAAGTCAGCAAAGAGGAGATCGATGAGGCGTTTGCGTCGGTAGACGAGGCGTTTCTTGACGTGATCAAACGGGCGGCTGTGAATATTCACAACTTCCATAAAAGACAGGTTCGCAACAGCTTTTTGATCGAGGGCGAGGACGGCATCGTGATGGGGCAGAGAATCACCCCCATCGACCGTGTTGGATTGTATGTCCCCGGCGGAACGGCTGCATATCCTTCCTCGGTGTTGATGAACAGCATTCCCGCAAAGATCGCGGGATGCGGTATGATCGTGATGGTAACCCCTCCCGGCAAGGACGGAAAGGTTAATCCCAATATCTTGGCGGCGGCGAAGATCGCAGGCGTTGACCGCATCTTTAAGGTTGGCGGCGCTCAGGCTGTTGCCGCACTGGCATACGGAACCGAAACCGTACCCGCGGTTGATAAGATCGTAGGCCCCGGTAACGCATTTGTTGCGGAGGCAAAGAAGCAGGTGTTCGGAAAGGTTGCCATTGATATGATCGCAGGCCCCAGCGAGATCCTTGTGGTTGCCGATGCAACCTGTGATCCCGACGTGGTAGCGGCAGATCTTTTGTCGCAGGCCGAGCACGACAAGCTTGCAAGCGCGGTTCTGGTAACCGACAGCGAACAGCTTGCCACCGATGTACAAGCCGCTTTGGAGCGACAGATTCCGCAGCTTTTGAGAGCCGAGATCGCAAGAGCCTCGATCGACAACAATGGAAAGATCATCGTTGCAGACAGTCTTGCGCGCGTGATCGAGATCGCAAACGAGATCGCTCCCGAGCATTTGGAGCTTTGTGTGGACAATCCGTTTGATTATCTTGGCGAGATTCGTCATGCAGGCTCGGTATTTATGGGCAAATACTGTCCCGAGGCGCTGGGGGATTATTTTGCAGGTCCCAACCACACCCTGCCCACAGGCGGTACCGCGCGGTTTTCCAGCCCCTTGTCGGTTGACGATTTCGTGAAAAAATCACAGTATACCTATTATACCGCAAAGGCTCTCGCAAAGGTTGCCGATGATGTTGCACTGTTTGCAACGCGTGAGGGCTTGACTGCACACGCGGCAAGCGCTGTTGCAAGAAAAAATAAGAATAGCAAATAAAGAAGGGAAGCGTACACATGAGCCGCTTTTTGGCAGAACAGTATCAACCGTTGGTGGCATATACCCCCGGAGAGCAGCCCACCAACATGAAATATATCAAGCTCAATACCAACGAGTCGCCCTTTCCGCCGTCCCCCGAAGTGGTTCGGGCGATCGGCAACGAGAGTGTTCGGGAATTGAGACTTTACTCGGACCCCACGGCAGGGAAGCTGAGAAAAAAGATCGCCGAGCAATACGGTGTGAAAGCATCCAACGTGTTTGTTTCCAACGGATCGGACGAGATCCTGAATTTTTCCTTTATGGCGTTTTGCCGACATGGGGTCGCTTTTCCGAGCATCAGCTATGGCTTTTATTCGGTGTATGCCGATCTGTACGGAATTGATTCGAAAAAGATTGATCTGACCGATGATTTTCGCGTGGATTACCGTGATTATCTGAACGTCGGCAGAGCGGTTGTGATCGCCAATCCCAACGCACCGACAGGCATTGCGATCTCGGTTGACAAGATCGAAGAGATCGTGAAATCCAATCCCGATCACGTGGTACTCATTGATGAGGCGTACGTTGATTTCGGTGCTGAGAGTGCGTTGCCGCTGATCGAAAAATATGATAATCTTTTGGTGGTCCGTACCTTTTCCAAGTCCTATTCCTTGGCAGGCGCACGGCTTGGCTTTGCCTTCGGTAACAGCGAGCTGATCGCCGATCTTGAAAAGATCAAGTATTCCACCAATCCTTACAACGTCAATCGCTTGTCGCTCCTGGCAGGTGCGGCGGCGATGGATGAAAAGGATTATTATATGCAGAACTGCCGCAAAATTCAAGAAAATCGAGCCTATACGACCAAGGCATTGGAGGATCTCGGATTCTTCGTTTTGCCGTCTTCCACCAATTTTATTTTTGCAAAGAGCGAGAAGATCGGCGGCGAGGCACTTTACCTTGAACTCAAGGCGCGCGGCATTCTGGTGCGTCATTTTACCGCCGAACTGATCAAAGACTATAACCGCATCACCATCGGTACGATGGAAGAGATGCAAACGCTGGTTGCAACGGTCAAGGAGATTCTGACCGAGCAAAAGCGCGGTTGAAAGGAGCTAATGATGAGAAACTCTGAAATCAAACGGAAAACGGGAGAAACCGATATCGTTCTTTCGCTCAATCTGGACGGAACGGGCGTGTCCGACATTCAAACCGGCTGTGGCTTTTTGGATCACATGCTTACGCTGTTTGCAAAGCACGGCAGATTCGATCTTTCCGTGAAATGCGTGGGAGATACCAACGTGGACGATCACCACAGCGTGGAGGATATCGGTATCTGTTTGGGGACTGCCTTCCGTCAGGCTCTTGGCGATTGCAGAGGAATTGCGCGCTACGGCAATATGCTGCTTCCGATGGATGAAGCGCTTGTGCTGGCGGCAATCGATGTATCGGGCAGAGATTGCCTGGTCTTCAAGGCGGAATTCCCCAGCCAGAAGATCGGTAGCTTTGACACCGAGCTGGTAGAGGAATTCTGGACGGCATTCGTTCGCAATGCGGCAATCACGCTGCACATCCGTCAGCTTGACGGCAAGAATTCGCATCACATTGCCGAGGCGATCTTCAAGGCTGTGGCACGCGCGCTGAGCGAGGCGATTGCAGTTTCGGAGAGCCGCGCCAATGAAATTCCGTCCACCAAGGGAGTTCTTTTATGATAGCGATCATTGACTACGGCGTTGGAAATTTGTTTTCCCTGAAAAGCTCGTTTGCGTTTCTTGGGAAAGAGGTTACGGTGACCTCCGATCCCGCGGTTCTGGCACAGGCGGACCGATTGATCCTGCCCGGTGTCGGTGCTTTTGAGGATGCCGCTCGCAAGCTACGTGAATCGGGGCTTGACCGTGTGGTGCTGGAGGAGGCGGCAAAGGGCAAGCCTCTTTTGGGGATTTGCCTTGGAATGCAGATGCTGTTCGAGAAAAGCTACGAATACGGCGAGCATCGCGGACTTGGGCTGATCAAGGGATCCGTCAAGCCGATCCGTCCTGTGATCGGGGAGAGCTTGAAGGTGCCTCATATCGGCTGGAATGCGCTTTCCTTCGGGAAGGAAAAAAGCCCGTTGTTCCGTTATATCAACGAAGGCGATTTCGTTTACTTCGTCCATTCCTATGCGGGTGCCGATTGCGAGGAATCGGTGATCGCCACCACGGAATACGGAGCAACTCTGACAGCTGCTGTGGCATCGGGCAACGTGTACGGCACGCAGTTCCATCCCGAAAAGAGCGGACAGGTGGGACTTGCGATCCTGCGCGCGTTCTGCGAGATGTAACCTATCCGAGAAAGGATTTTGAACCAATGAATTTGTTTCCTGCAATAGACCTCATCGGCGGTAAGGCCGTCCGCTTGATTCGAGGAGATTACGACCAAATGACGGTCTACAGCGATGATCCTGTTGGTGTTGCCAAAGGATTTGCCGCGTGCGGTGCGGAATATTTGCACGTGGTGGATCTGGAGGGTGCGCGTGATGGCAATACGCCCAATCTCAATACCGTGAAGCGATTGATCGCCGAGAGCGGATTGAAGGTGGAAATCGGCGGCGGTATCCGTTCGATGGAAACCGTGAAGACCTACATTGACGCGGGTGCTTACCGTGTGATCATCGGAACCGCTGCTGTGACCGATCCTGCATTTTTGGATGCGGCACTCAAGGCTTACGGCGATAAGATCGCGGTTGGCGTGGATATCAAGGACGGCATGGTTGCCATCAAGGGCTGGCGTGAGGTCAGCGCACTCGATTGCTTTGATTTTTGCGAAACGCTTACCCAAAAGGGCGTTTCCTGCGTGATCTGCACCGATATTTCCAAGGATGGCCTTTTGTCGGGTACCAATCTCGCACTTTACTCGGAGCTTGGCAAGCGTTTCCCGATCAACTTTACGGCATCGGGCGGCGTGACAAGCGTGGAAGACGTGAAAAAGCTTTCCGAAATGGGACTTTACGGAGCCATTCTCGGAAAGGCTCTGTACACGGGTGCGATCGATCTGAAGGAAGCCGTTGCGGCGGCTCGGGAGGTGTGAAGGATGGTTACCAAACGAATCATTCCTTGTCTTGACGTCAAGGACGGACGCGTGGTAAAGGGCGTCAACTTTTTAGGCCTTGCCGACGTTTCCTCTCCCATCAAGCTGGCACAGTTTTACAGCGAATGCGGTGCCGATGAGCTGGTATTTTACGATATCACGGCATCTGCCGAGGGGCGAGCACTGTTTACCGATATTCTTTGCGAGGTTGCAAAGACCATCTTTATTCCGCTGACGGTTGGCGGCGGTATCAATACCGTGGACGATTTCGACCGTGTGCTCAAATGCGGTGCCGATAAGGTCAGCGTCAATTCGGGCGCGATCCGCAATCCCGATCTGATCAAAGAGGCGGCACGAAAGTATGGCGACCAGTGCGTGGTGCTTTCGGTGGATGCCAAGCGCGTGGACGGACAATTCCGTGTTTTTGCCAAGGGCGGTCGCGTGGATACAGGAATCGATGCCATTGAATGGATCAAGCGCGGCGTTGATGCGGGAGCGGGCGAGATCGTGCTCAACAGCATCGATACCGACGGCGTAAAGAAGGGCTTTGATCTGGAAATGCTGGAGGCGGTTTGCAATGTTGTGGACGTTCCCGTGATCGCGTCGGGCGGTGCGGGATGTCAAGAGGATTTTGTAACGCTTTTCAAAACGCTTCCCAAGGTAGATGCGGGACTTGCCGCATCGATCTTCCATTTCGGAGAGGTTGAGATCCCCGATCTGAAGCAAACGCTCAAGTCGAACGGGATCGATGTCAGAATTACACAGAAAGAAGGAATTTAACCATGTTGAACATAGACGAACTGAAATTTGATGAAAAGGGCTTGATCCCTGCCGTTGTGGTGGATGCCGAATCCAAAAAGGTGCTCACCGTGGCGTATATGAACCGTGAATCACTGGAGATCAGCATCAAGGAGGGTATGACCTGCTTCTGGTCGCGCTCTCGCCAAGAGCTTTGGAGAAAGGGAGAGACCTCTGGCAACCGTCAGCACATCGTCAACATTATGGCGGACTGTGACAGAGACGCTTTGACCGTGCTGGTTCAAAAGGACGGTCCCGCTTGCCACACGGGGGCTGATTCCTGCTTCAACGATTACGTTTACGAAAGCGATACGCTCTCGGCTTTCTCTCTGCAGGGACTCATGGACGTGATCCGCGGACGCAAGATCGAGAAAAAGGAAGGCTCCTATACCACCTATCTGTTTGAAAAGGGAATCGACAAGATTCTGAAAAAGGTGGGCGAGGAATGCACCGAGGTCATCATTGCGGGAAAGGCAGACGACAAGGCAGAAACGATCTATGAGATCTCTGACCTTGTATACCATGTAATGGTGCTGATGATCGAGATGGGAATTTCTCTGGAGGATATCAACCGTGAGTTGGCATCCCGCCACGTGATCGACCACAAGGTCAAGCAGGAAAAAATGACGAAATAATCATTGGGAGGACTTGCTTCTGCGAAAACAGAGGCTGTCCTCCCACTCTCGTTTTTTCAGCAAAAGAAATTTGGGAAAAAATGAAAAAAGGTCTTTACTTTTCGGGCGTTTTCGTGTATACTAAGAGATGTATAAAAATAATCTGATCGGAGGTCTTTCATATATGACACTCGTAATTTTGGCAGCAGGTATGGGTTCGCGCTACGGCGGACTGAAGCAACTGGATCCCATGACCGAGAATGGGGAATTTATCCTTGATTTTTCGATCTATGATGCAGTACAGGCAGGATTTGATCACGTTGTGTTTATTATCAAGGAAGAAAATCTGGATGCCTTCCGTGAAACGGTTGGCAGCCGTATTGAAAAGAAGATCAAGGTGACCTACGCCTTCCAGAAGGGTGATGATCTGCCCGCAGGCTTTACACTTCCCGAGGGCAGAACCAAGCCGTGGGGAACGGGACACGCGATCTACTGTGTGCGCGATGTTGTAAAGGACAATTTCGCCGTGATCAACGCAGATGATTTTTACGGAAGAGATACCTTTATGCAGCTTGCAAAGCATCTGAAAACCGCAACTGCAGAGAACGGTGTGGCACATCATTGTATGGTAGGCTTCCGCCTTGGAAATACGCTTACCGATAACGGTACCGTTTCGCGCGGACAGTGTATCGTTGACACAGCGGATATGCTGGGCGGCGTTACCGAGCGCACCAAGATCCAAAAGAAAGAGGGCGGCGCCGAATATCTTGACGATGATGGCAAGACTTGGGTGGATCTGCCTCTTGACACCATTGTTTCGATGAACTGCTGGGGCTTCACTCCCGATATCTTTGCGCACTTGGAGGAGGATTTCGTAAAATTCCTGTCCAACCTTGGCGACAATCCCATGAAGGCAGAATACTATCTGCCCGCATCGGTTGATACCCAGCGGATCAAGGGCTATTGCGATGTGCGCGTATATCCCACCAAATCGATGTGGTACGGCGTGACCTACGCTGAGGATAAGGCAAGCGTTAAGGCGTCTATCCGCGCGCTGATCGACAGCGGAGAATATCCCGAGAATCTCTGGGCATGATCGGGACGGTCATATAATTTGAAAAGGAGAGATTGAAATGTCTATTTTGATTACGGGCGGTGCGGGCTTTATCGGCTCCCATACCGCAGTGGAATTTTTGAATGCAGGATATGATATTGTTGTAGTGGATAATCTGTGCAACAGCAGCGCAAAGTCGCTGGAGCGCGTGAAGGAGATCACGGGCAAGGATTTTCCGTTCTACCGTGTGGATCTGTGCGATAAGGATGCTCTCGAAAAGGTGTTCGTTGAGAATCCCGAGATCGATTCCGCGATCCATTTTGCAGGATTGAAGGCTGTTGGCGAATCGGTTCAGAAGCCCGGCTGGTATTATCACAACAATCTCGTCAGCACCCTCAATCTGGTGGATCTGATGTCCAAGTACAACGCAAAGAGAATCGTTTTCAGCTCCTCCGCAACGGTTTACGGAATGCCCAAAACCGTTCCGATCAGCGAAGATTTTCCGCTTTCCACCACCAACCCTTACGGTGAGACCAAGCTGATGATCGAGCGCATCCTCAAGGATATTTGGGTATCCGACAACGAGTGGAGTGTTTCGATCCTGCGTTACTTCAATCCGATCGGTGCGCACAAGAGCGGTCTGATCGGTGAAAATCCGCGCGGAATCCCGAACAATCTGTTGCCTTACGTTGCAAAGGTTGCGGCAGGTCAACTTCCTTATCTGTCGGTCTTCGGTAACGATTACGATACCAAGGACGGAACCGGTGTGCGTGACTATATCCACGTGGTAGACCTTGCAAAAGCACATCTGAAGGCGCTGGAGAAGGCAGAGACCGTGACGGGCGTTGACTACTTCAACATCGGAACAGGAACGGGATATTCGGTGCTGGAGATCGTAAAGGCTTACGAGAAGGCAACGGGACTTACCGTGAATTATAAGATCGTTGACCGCCGTCCAGGAGATATTGCAACCTGCTATGCAAATCCCACCAAGGCGTATACCGAGCTTGGCTGGCGCGCTGAGAACGGCATTGAAGAGATGTGCGAGGACCTTGCTAACTGGATGAAGAAAAATCCCAACGGATACGAGGAGTAAACAATGATTACGAAAAATTATTTCGGAACGCTTGACGGCGGACAGGAGATCTATACTTACACTCTGAAAAATCAAAACGGTATGACCGCACGTATCTGCGAATTCGGCGGTGCGATCATGGAGATCCGCGTTCCCGACCGATGGGGCAGACTTTCTGACGTTGTGGGCGGCTATGATTCCTTGCGTGACTACGTGCTTGGAAACGGCTATATCGGCGCATTGGTCGGAAGAACCGCAAACCGTATTGCCAAGGGAGAATATTCCTTGGACGGTAAGGACTACAAGATCTTTAAAAACAACAACGGAAACGCATTGCACGGCGGTAAGGTCGGCTTTTCGCATAAGGTTTGGAGTGTAAAGCCCGTTGACGGGGATGAGCCGAAGCTGATCCTCAGCTACACCTCTCCCGACGGTGAGGAGGGCTATCCCGGAACCCTGCAGGTCACCGTAACTTATGCGTTGCTTGCTTCCAACGCATTGTCGATCCGTTATGAAGCAACCACCGATAAAAAGACGATCGTGAACCTGACCAACCATGCCTACTTCAACTTGGGCGGCTATGCTTCGGGCAAGATCTTTGATCACGTTTTGCAGATGGACGCAGATAAGTACCTGCCCACCGATGAGGGGCTGATTCCGACGGGTGTCCGCCAATCGGTGGAGGGAACTCCCTTTGATTTCCGTGATCCCAAAACGATCGGGCGCGACTTTGATCTCACCAACACCGATCTCGGTCTGGCAGGCGGTTACGACCACTGCTTCTGCTTTACGGGCGGCGAGACCAAGGAGCCTGTACAAAGAATCGTGGTTTACGAGCCCAACAGCGGACGCATGATGCAGGTGTTTACCAACCAGCCCTGTGTGCAGTTCTACAGCGGCAATTTCCTTGATAATTCCGAGCATCCTTTCAAGGGAGGCTATCCGCAGAATCTGCAGTCGCTCTTCTGTCTGGAAACGCAAAAGACACCCGATGCGATCCATCACGCGGGCTTTGACGATATCATCCTCAATCCCGGGGAGAAATACGACTATACCACTGTTTATCAATTCTCGGTGAAGCAATAATACCAAGAAACAATCAAAGAGGCGTCCGCGCGATCGAGCGGATGCCTCTTTGGTATATTTCAGGCAGACTTGACATAAGTTGTGTCGAGGTGATGAATATGAGAAAACCGTGGAATCAAATCTTTACGTGGTTGCTGATCGTATCTTTTGCACTCGGAAGTGCTTTGCCGATCTCGGCAGAGCCGATCCCGATCTCTGTTGAGGGAGATCCTTCCGATGTATTCGAAGTGGGGGCAGAGGACGGCTCCTTCAATCTGCCTTGCAAAAGTGCGGTGTTGATGGAGGCGACTACGGGAACGGTTCTTTACACGCAAAACGCGAACGAGGCACTTCCGCCTGCATCGGTGACCAAGATCATGACGCTTCTTTTGGTGATGGAGGCGCTGGACGCGGGCATCGTGCGGTTGGACAGCACCGTAACGGTATCGGCGAATGCGGCATCTATGGGTGGATCGCAGGTCTATTTGAAGGAAGGGGAGCAGATGTCGCTTGAGGATCTGCTCAAAAGCGTTGTGATCGCGTCTGCCAACGATGCGGCGGTGGCACTTGCCGAGTTTGTGGCGGGCAGTGTTCCTTCATTTGTTGAAAAAATGAACAAACGTGCCGCCGAGCTTGGGATGACCGACACGAAATTTGAAAACGTAACGGGGCTTGATGATACTGCCGAGTCGCATCTGACCAGCGCAAAGGATATTGCGCTGATGTCACGGGCGTTGGTTGCACATCCAACGATTTTGCAGTATAGCTCGATTTGGATGGATACCATTCGAAACGGGGAGTTTGGCTTGACGAATACCAATCGGCTTGTGCGCTTTTATCCTGGATGTACCGGATTGAAAACAGGCTCTACCTCCAAGGCGGGCTTTTGCGTCAGCGTGACTGCCGAGCGCGAGGATCTCTCCCTGATCTGCGTGATCATGGGTGCCGAATCAAGAGATTCCCGTAATGCAATTGCAACGCAGCTTCTGGATTGGGGCTTTGCAAGCTTTGGGCTTTACACGGCAGAGGAAAGTGCGCTTGAACCGCTTTCTGTACAAGGTGGAAAAGAGGAGAGTTGCCCTCTTTTGTGCCAAGAATTCCGATGTGTGCTTCCGAAATCGTCTCTTTCCTCGGTTGAGGTCCGCACCGCTCTGCCCGAGTTCCTGACGGCTCCCGTCAAGGCGGGGGATGCTGTGGGAACCCGTGAGTTTTACTTGGGAGAGGAAAAGATCGGCAGTGTTCCCATCGTATCGGGTGCAGATGTTCCAAAGATCGATTTCTTTGAGATTTTTTAGCGGCTGCTGGCAAAATTTTTACTCATTTAAATACAGGAAAAAACATGATTTTTTGCATTTTGATATTGCTTTTTTGAAAGAGATGTTGTATAATATACGTTGTAATCCCATAAAAGAAAGGTTCTGGTTGTTATGTCCATCAAATTAAACGACAAATATGTTTCTTCATTTATCCGTGAACACGAAATCAACTTTATGCAAGCGCAGATCACTGCCGCCGATCGGATGCTCCGCGAAAAGAGCGGCCCCGGCAGCGATTTTCTGGGTTGGGTAGATCTGCCCGAGGCGTACGATAAGGAAGAATTCGCAAGAATCCAAGCCGCCGCAAAGAAGATCCAAAAAAGCTGCGATATCTTTGTTGTCATCGGTATCGGAGGCTCCTATCTCGGCGCGCGCGCTGTTATCGAATATTTGAAGTCGCCCTTGTACAATAATTTGAAAAAGGACACTCCCGATATTTACTTTGCAGGCAACTGCATCAGCTCGGATTCTCTCAATGAATTGCTGGCACTTTGTGAGGGTAAGGACGTTTGCGTGAACGTAATCTCCAAGTCGGGTACTACCACCGAGCCCGCGATCGCATTCCGTGTCTTCCGCGCCCTGTTGGAGAAGAAGTACGGTAAGGAAGGCGCAAGAGAGCGTATTTTCGTGACCACCGACCGCGCACGCGGAACTCTCAAAAAGTTTTCCACCGATGCAGGTTACGAGACCTTCGTTGTTCCCGACGATGTCGGAGGACGCTTCTCGGTGCTCACCGCTGTGGGACTTTTGCCCATTGCAACGGCAGGTATCAACATTGAAGAATTGATGAAGGGTGCCGCAGCCGCAAGCCACGCTTACACCGATTCCGATCTTTCCAAAAACGATTGCTATCGCTATGCCGCGATCCGTAATATTCTGTACAGAAAAGGCAAGAGCATCGAGGTTCTGGCAAGCTACGAGCCTTTCTCGGCAATGTTCAACGAATGGTGGAAGCAGCTCTTTGGTGAGAGCGAAGGAAAAGACGGAAAGGGAATTTATCCCGCATCGGTTATTTTCTCCACCGATCTGCACTCGCTGGGACAGTTTATCCAGGACGGAAGCCGCAATCTGTTTGAGACGGTGATCGACATCGCCGACACGGGCAGCAGCTTTGAGATCCCCGTGGATCCCGATAATGTGGACGGATTGAACTTCCTGTCGGGTAAGGAACTCAATCTGGTGAAAAAGACCGCAATGCAGGGAACGATCCTGGCACACGTTGACGGCGGAGTTCCCAATATTCTGATCGAGGTCAGCGACCGCTCCGAGTACGCATTGGGCGAGTTGTTGTATTTCTTCGAGCTTGTTTGTGCGATCTCGGGATATCTGTTGTCGGTCAATCCCTTCGACCAGCCCGGTGTAGAATCCTACAAAAAGAATATGTTTGCACTGCTCGGCAAGCCCGGATACGAGGATTTGCGCGCTGATTTGGAAGAAAGACTGAAAAATTAACCAATAAGAGACGAAAACCTCTTGACTTTAGATGTGAAATTTGTTATAATAAGAGTACCAGGACAGATTTTCCATATTTGTCCGGATATGTGGAGGTATTAGTATGTTAAAATTAATCATTGGCGTAAAAGGTACGGGTAAAACCAAAACTCTGATCAATCTGGTAAACGGCGCTCTGGAAGTGACCAAGGGCGATGTCGTTTGCATTGAAAAGGGTGTTAAACTGAGATATGATATTAAGCCGACCGCGCGTTTGATCGACGTGGACGAATACATGGTAGATGATGCACAGTCCCTGTACGGATTTGTAGCAGGTATTTTGGCAAGCAACCACGATGTAACCGATCTGTTCATCGACAGCACTCTCAAGATCTGCAAGGGTGATATCCCCGCGTTTGAAACGCTGGTTGCAGAGTTGGATAAGTTGATCGAAAAGATCGGACTGAATATGACGATGACGGTTTCCATGCCCGAATCCGACGTGTCCGACGCTTTGCGTAAATTTATGTAATTTTTTCAATAACTACCGCAGTTCTGCGCGCGGTTGCAGGACTGCGGTTTTATTGTCTTTTGGGAAGGAGGGGACACAATGATCTTAATTATTGCCGAAAAGCCGAGTCTGGCGCGTAATATTGCCGCAGGAATCGGGAATCTGCAAAAGCGGCAAGGATATCTGGAGGGCGAGGGCTATCTTGTAACGTGGGCATTCGGTCACCTGTTTTCGCTGTGCGATATTGAGACCTATTCACCGCTTCCCGAGGGAGAAACAAGGTGGTCGCTTAAAAATATCCCGTGTTTTCCCGAGAAATTTCGCTTTGAGCTGCGTCGCGGAGCCGATAAAAGTGTTGACAGCGGCGTCAAACGGCAGTTTGAGCTGATCCGCACGCTTTGCAACCGAAACGATGTTGATACGGTTGTGAATGCGGGGGACGCCGACCGCGAGGGAGAGATCATCGTTCGCCTGTGCATCGAAAATGCGCTGAGTTCAAAAAAGACACTCAAGCGGCTCTGGTTGCCCGACCAGACTCCCGAAACGGTAGCCAAAGCACTTACCGAAATGAAGGAAGAGGCGGAGTATGATCTGTTGGCGGCAGAGGGCTTTGCTCGTACCTATATTGACTGGCTGTACGGTGTGAATCTGACGCGGTACGCCTCTCTCAAAACAGGCACGCTGTTGCGCGTGGGACGTGTGATCGTTCCGATTGTCAAGGCGATCTATGACCGTGATATGGCGATCCGCAAGTTTGTTCCGGGGAAATATTACGCCATGGTCAGCCGTGAGGAGACCAAGGGAGAGATCGTAGAGCTGACCTCGAAGAATAAGTTCGAACAGAACGAATTCGAGAAAGCACAGAGAATGTGCGAGCTTTATAATAAAACAGGCGCGGTTGTAACAGGCGTTAAGAACAAAAGGGACAAGCTTTCGCCGGGTAAACTGTATTCGCTTTCCAAGCTGCAGAATGTGCTTGGCAAAAAGTATAAAATGTCGATGCAGGAAAGCCTTGCCTTGGTACAGGGGCTTTACGAAAAGGGGTATCTGACCTATCCGCGTACCAACTCCGAGTATCTTGCAACCGCCGAAAAGGACAAGATCCGCAAGATCCTTGCGGGCTGCGCAAAGCTGGGATATCCCGTACAGTTCAAGGATCACAAGGGCATCTTTGATGACAGCAAGATCGAATCGCACTCGGCACTCACTCCCACCTACAAGATCCCAAACAAGACACAGCTTTCCGAGCGCGAGATGCAGGTGTATTCCACGGTGTTCCGCCGCTTTGTCGCGGTCTTTTGTGCAGAGGAATGTGTGGTATCGCGTACCGAGATCACGATTGCCGTTGGAGAATTGGAGACCTTCGTCCTCAAAGGCATGACCATGCTGGAAAAGGGCTGGACAAAGTACGACGATTACAACCAAAAGGATAAGATCCTGCCGCCGCTCCAAAAGGGAGACGCGGTCAACATCGACTTTAAACCCACCGAAAAGGAGACCTCTCCGCCCAAGCACTATACCATCGAAACGCTGAACAACTATCTCAAAAATCCCTTTAAGGATGAGAAAAAAGCGGCAAAGGAAGCCGCAGAGAGCGAAGAAGGCGCTCACGTGGATGACAGCGAGGACTACCGAGCCATTTTTGAGGGCTTGGAGCTTGGAACCGAGGCAACTCGCACGGGCATCATCGACAATGCGAGAAAAAGCGGCTATATTGATCTGAAAAAGGATGTTTACACCATCCTGCCGGGCGGTGAATTTCTGATCGAAGCATTGCTCCAAATGCAGATTACGATGGATAAATATAAGACCTCACAGCTTGGTCAGGCACTCAAAAAGGTCTATCGAGGACAGATGAGCGTAGACGAGAGCGTCAAGCTTGCGCAAAACGAGATCCGAGAGGTGTTTGAGAAAAAAAGTGACGCCGAGTTCGCACGGCAAAGCGATACGGGCTTTTTTGGTGACGTGGTTGCCAAGTGTCCGCTTTGCGGCAGAGATATGAAGCGCCAGAGGAATTTTTACGGCTGTTCGGGCTACAAGGAAGGCTGTAAATTTTCGGTCAATATCAGTATTTGCAATCGCGTGATCTCGCTGGCACTGCTGAAGGAACTGACCGAAACGGGAAAAACCTCGGTGATCAGCGGATTTGTTTCGCCGAAATCGGGAAAGAGCTTTGATGCCGCCCTGAAGCTGGAAAACGGCAGAGCGGTATTTGATTTTGAAAAACGCTCGTTTGCGGCAAGACCGCAAGGGGCGTTGCCGATCGGAAATGGCGACGAGCCTCCGCTCCCCGAGCCGCCCGATCTCTGATAAATCATAGGAAAAGGGCAGAGAATCAACTTTCTCTGCCTTTTGTCCGCAGACAAAACGAAAGGTTTTCGTCAGCTTTCCGAAAGTTTTGATCAAACTTTTTCAAAAGTTTGCGAGGTGGAGGGCTCGGAGCCCTCCTTGCCCTCCGCAGAGGGCGAAAATTCATTTTCGGCGCTTTTCTTTTTGCCAAGCTTTTTCTTTTGCGCCTTTTTCGCCAAAAGAAAAAGCGGAATGAAAAAATTGTGCAGTGTAACAATTTGTATACTTTTCGTCTATAACCCGAGGAGAGAGAATTCTCTGCCTTTTTATCTTCTAATGTTTTACATAACATAAAATTTTTTCACTTGTTTATGATAAAATTCACAAACCATCTTAACCGTTTTATCTTTTCAACGACTATATGTATGAAGGCGCCTGGAAACGGAAATGGAGAAACAAATGGATAGTATAAGACTTGAACAACTGATAACCGAGAATATGAAGTCGATATTTGGCTTTTCTCTAACAAGGCTTAGAAGCGCAAATGAAGCAGAAGAATTGGCGAGTGATATTCTTTATGAAATCGTTAAGTCTGCGCAAAACCTAAAAAACGAGGAACGCTTTTATGGTTTTATGTGGAAAATTGCGGAGAACACCTATATGGACTACCTTCGTAAAAAATCAAAAAATGCGAGCCGAATAGCGGAGCTCGACGAAAATATTGCTGACGAGGGTGAAACTGTTTTAGAAGAAATCGTCAAAAAAGAGGAATTAAATCTTCTTCGGCGCGAACTGTCCTTGTTGTCAAAACAATATCGTGATTCTACCGTTTTATACTATATTGAAAATCTCTCCTGTTCCGAAGTTGCGAACCGATTACACATCAGCACGGAAATGGTGAAGTATTACTTGTTCCGTGCAAGAAAAATCATTAGAGAGGGTATGAATATGGAAAGATTATACGGTGAAAAGAGCTATCGCCCCAATATTTTTGAGATTGATTTTTGGGGAACAAAAGCAGGAGATGATCGGGAATACCGTGATTTTCAAAGAAGAAAGATCAAAGGGAATATTTTACTTGCGGCATATTACAGTCCGGTAACGATCCAAGAAATCAGCATAGAGCTCGGGGTGTCGCTCCCTTATCTTGAGGACGAAATCAAATTACTCGTTGATCGTCAATATCTTGTCTGTAACAACGGAAAGTATCTGACCAACATTCCAATTTTCACACTTGATTGTACGAAGACAATTGATGAAAAACTGAATCAACTAGTGGAGGAAAGCACACAAAAAATTGTTGCTGTAACAGATGATTTTGATGCGCGTTTTGGAAACAGATTTGTAAACACAAATCTTGCACATTGGCAAAAGCTCCTATTGTGTTTACATTTTTCACTGACTGATACAGAAAACGATCTTGAAAAGAATTACGGGAAATTGCCCAAAGATGGTCCGTATTCACTTGTGAACGGGGGTGGTGGACACGGAATTATTTGGGGGAGAAGCAACGAAAGTGTTGTTGGCGAAAAACTGCCAAGCGGTATTCAGGGGATTTATAATGGTTGTCCTTCGAGTGATAAACGTGGAAGTGTTATAGCAATGAATTTCAGACAAACACTTAACGCACAGCACTTTGAAGGTCAAATGACCTATCCTGTGGTATGCACAGCGGTAGATGGCTTTGAAGAGTTGTCGAAGGATTGGCAGAAGGTGCTTGACGATCTTGGCTATGCAAAAAACGGCAAGGCGAATTTTACAGTTTGGACGAACAAGGAATACGGTGAACTTCAAAAAATGCTCCATGAGTGCATTTCTATTGTTTCTGAATTGAACAGAAAAACTGCAGAACTTGCCGCAAATATAACTGCTGATCTTGCTCCTTCCCATATCCGCAAAAATGCAGAATACGTTGGGGCATTTGTTTGCCGCTTCTATTCAATAGACAAATTAGTGAGTAAGCTGTTTGAAATGGATTGGATAAAAGCGGTTGGAGATAATGAAAAACCTGCCGTTTGTGTTGTAAGGAATTAAACAAAATTGCCGCCGAGAGTAACTAAACGGTTACTCTCGGCGGTTCCTATTCAATAACCCTATTTATCTAAAATATGCTTTTATTACGATTCTTATCCGATTGTTTCCACAAGATAAGGCTTGCCGTCCAGATCCTTCCAGGTAAACGTGTGATCCTCCAAGATCATATAGGAGTGTGCAGAGCCTTCCTTGGGGATCGATACCGAGCCGGGATTGAGATAGGTGTAATCTCCGTGATTGTGGCAGGCGGGAATATGCGTGTGTCCGCACAGCAAAAGATCGCCTTTTGCAAGAGGAGGGGGATTGTCCTCACCGTAGTGGTGACCGTGTGTTGCAAAGAGCCTCAGCCCATTCACATCCAACCAAGCATAGTCGGCAAGAACAGGGAAGGAAAGTACCATTTGGTCAACCTCTGCTTCACAGTTGCCTCGCACACACAGAATTTGCGTTTTCAGTGCGTTCAACAGCTCGATAACCTCCTTTGGTGCGTATCCTGCGGGAAGATCATTGCGCGGACCGTGATAAAGCAGGTCACCCAAGAGCAAAAGCCGATCGGGCGCTTCTTTTTCGTAGGCTTTGAGGAGTTGTTTGCAGTAGGTTGCCGAACCGTGAATATCCGAGGCAATCATCAGTTTCATAGGGAAATCCTTTCCTTACTTATATATGCTTGTCTATATTATAGTCTTTTTTCATATATATGTCAAGAAAAAAATGAATTCTATTTGTGTTTTGTGCAATATTTGCATTGACAAATACCGCCGCGTGGTGTATAATTGTATACAGCAAAAATGAAAGGAGAGAAATAGCATGTTAGAGATTTCATCCAAAACCAATTTATTGGAACAAAAAAGCTATCGATACGCTCTGCAGGATGTGGAAGAACCCAACCTGTACCGCGATCTGTATCCTTATACAGAGGTTCCTCGCATCCCGTTCAACCACCGCCGTGTGCCGATGGGAATGCCCGAGGATATCTGGATCACCGATACCTCGTTCCGCGACGGTCAGCAGTCGGTAGAGCCTTATACGGTAAAGCAGATCGTCGATCTGTACAAGCTGCTGTCGCGTCTGGGCGGTCCCTTTGGAATCATCCGTCAGACCGAGTTCTTTGTGTACAGCCAAAAAGACCGCGAGGCGGTTGCGCAGTGTCAGGATCTTGGCTTGAAATTCCCCGAGATCACCACTTGGATCCGCGCAAGCAAGGAGGACTTCAAGCTGGTGCGCGATCTTGGAATCCGCGAAACGGGTATTCTGGTGTCGTGCAGTGACTATCACATCTTTAAGAAAATGAAAATGTCGCGTAAGCAATGTATGGATTACTATCTGTCCACCGTTGCAGAAGCGTTTGAGGCAGGCGTTATGCCGCGTTGCCATCTGGAGGATATCACGCGTGCCGATTTCTACGGATTTGTAGTGCCTTTCGTAAACGAATTGATGAAAATGTCTCAGGACGCAAAGATCCCCGTGCGTATCCGTGCCTGCGACACGATGGGCTACGGTGTTCCGTATTCCGAGGTTGCAATTCCGAGAAGTGTTCCGGGCATCATTTACGGTCTGCAGCATTATTCCGACGTTCCCAGTGAGATGCTGGAGTGGCACGGTCATAACGACTTCTACAAGGCTGTTGCAAACGCCAGCACGGCTTGGCTGTACGGCGCCAGCGGCGTAAACTGCTCGATGCTGGGTATCGGTGAAAGGACCGGTAACGTACCGCTTGAAGCAATGGTATTTGAGTATGCCGCTTTGCGCGGATCCTTGGACGGCATGGACACCACCGCGATCACCGATATTGCCGAGTATTTTGAGCATGAGATGGGCTATAAGATTCCTCCCATGACGCCCTTCGTTGGCAGAAGCTTCAACGTCACGCGCGCGGGCATCCACGCAGACGGACTTTTGAAGGATGAGGAGATCTACAACATTTTCGATACCAAAAAGATTCTGAATCGCGGTGCTTCGGTTCTCTTGGGCAAGACCTCGGGACTTGCAGGAATCGCATACTGGATCAACGAAAATTATCATTTGACCGCTGCAGAGGCTGTTGACAAGCGCGATCCGCTGGTTATTGCCATGAAGGAATGGATCGACAAAGAATATGAGGACGGCAGACAGACCTCGCTCTCGGTTGGCGAGATCGAGGAAAAGATCGAGGAGCTGTCGGGAAACCGTTTCAGAAGACTGTAAGGAGGGAAAAGATATGATCGAGCATAAGAGTATATCCCTTGCCGACCAAGTGTTTGAACGCTTGGAAACCGATATCTTATCGGGAAAATATCAGCCGGGTGACGTGCTGACCGAACTGAAGCTGGTAGCCGATCTCGGTGTCAGCCGTACTCCGATCCGTGAGGCCTTGCGCCGCCTGGAGCAGGAGCATCTGATCGAGATTTCTCAGAAAGGAATTCTCGTGATCGGTGTTACCAAGAAGGATCTTGCCGATATTATGGAGATCCGTATGCGCGTGGAGGGGCTTGCCGCCTACGAATGCGCGAAAAACATTACAGATGAACAGCTTGAGGAGCTGAGAGAGACCTTGGAGCTGCAGGAATTCTATGTTCCGAAGCAGGATGCTAACCGTATCAACACGATGGACAGCAAGTTCCACGAGCTGATCTACCGTTTCAGCAACAGCATCGCGCTGTACGATACCTTGATCCCGCTTCACAAAAAGGTATTGAAATACCGCCGTACCTCGGTGGAAAACGCAAAGCGCTCGGGCAGCTCTTCCACCGAGCATCGCGCGATCTTTGAGGCAATCGCGGCACATAACGCAGAGCTTGCCGAGAAATGTATGAAGGAACACATTGCAAATGCAAACGCATTTATTCAAGAAAAGGAGAACCGTTGAAATGGGACTTACCCTTGCACAAAAAATCATCAAAGCGCATCTGGTCAGCGGAGAAATGACCGTTGGCAGCGAGATCGCGCTGCGCATTGACCAAACGCTGACGCAGGATGCTACCGGAACCATGGCTTATCTGGAATTTGAAGCGATGGGAGTTGACCGTGTCCGCACCGAAAGAAGCGTTGCGTATATCGACCACAACACCCTGCAGTCGGGCTTTGAGAATGCCGATGACCACCGTTTTATTCAATCGATCGCGAAGAAGCACGGCATTTATTTCTCGCGTCCCGGTAACGGTATCTGCCATCAGGTACATCTGGAAAGATTCGGTATTCCCGGAAAGACGCTGATCGGCTCCGACAGCCATACCCCCACAGGCGGCGGTATCGGTATGCTGGCATTCGGTGCAGGCGGACTTGACGTGGCAGTTGCTATGGGCGGCGGCGCATACTATATCACCATGCCCAAGATGATCAAGGTCAATCTCACGGGTAAGCTCCGTCCCTTCGTAACTGCAAAGGATGTCAGCCTTGAAATTTTGCGTATTCTGTCCGTAAAGGGCGGTGTCGGTTCGATCATTGAGTGGGGCGGCGAGGGTGTTGCAACCCTGTCTGTACCCGAGCGTGCAACCATCACGAACATGGGAACCGAGCTTGGTGCCACCACCTCGATCTTCCCGTCCGATGAGATCACCCATGCATTCCTGAAAGCAGAGGGAAGAGAAGCCGATTATGTGCCGCTTGCGAGCGATCCCGATGCTGTGTACGACCGCGTGATCGATATCGATCTGTCCTCGCTCAAGCCTCTGATCGCTTGCCCTCACATGCCCGACAACGTGGTAACCGTTGAGAGCTTGAAGGGAACAAAGGTTGATCAGGTTTGTATCGGCTCCTGTACCAATTCGTCCTTGTTGGATATGCTCAAGGTTGCGGCTCTTTTGAAGGGCAGAACCATCAAGCCCGAGGTCAGCCTTTCGATCTCTCCCGGATCCAAGCAGGTTCTTTCCATGCTTGCCGATTGCGGTGCATTGTCGGATATTCTGGCAAGCGGTGCGCGTGTGCTGGAGTGTGCTTGCGGACCTTGCATCGGTATGGGATTCTCTCCCAACTCCGCAGGCGTCAGCCTTCGTACCTTCAACCGTAACTTCGAGGGAAGAAGCGGCACCGCAGACGCAAAGGTATATCTGGTTTCTCCCGAAACCGCCGTTGCGGCAGCACTGACGGGTGAAATCACCGATCCTATTTTGTTGGGTGAGATGCCCGAGATCGTGATGCCCAAGGCGTTCAAGATCGACGACAGCGCGATCATCGCACCTGCTCCCGCAGAAGAGGCTAAGGCTCTGGAGATTCTGCGCGGCCCCAACATCAAGAAATTCCCCGATTGTCATCCCCAGGAGGATTCGATCAAGGCAGAGCTGGTGCTGAAGGTTGGCGACAACATCACCACCGACCACATCATGCCCGCAGGCTCCAAGATCCTTCCTTACCGTTCCAATATTCCGTTCCTTTCCCAGTACTGCTTTGGTGTGTGCGATAAGAGCTTCCCCGAGCGTGCAAAGGCTGCAGGAAAGAGCATTGTGGTAGGCGGTGTCAACTATGGTCAAGGCTCCTCGCGTGAGCATGCGGCACTGGTGCCTCTGTATCTTGGCGTTCGCGTTGTGATCACCAAGAGCTTTGCCCGCATCCACATTGCAAACCTGATCAACGCAGGCATTATGCCTCTGACCTTTGCCAATCCCGAGGATTACGAGAAGGTCAGCCAGGGCGATACGCTTTCGATCTCCGGCGTTTGGGCAGGTATGGACAGCGGAAAAATGATTTTGAAGAATGAAACGACCGGAGAAGAGATCCCGCTGGTTTGCTCCTTTACCGACCGCCAGAAGGCGATTTTGAAGGCAGGCAGCCTGTTGGCATACACCGGCGAACAGCTTTGATTGAGAGACGAGGTGAAATACATGAATAAGATTCAAATGAAAACGCCGCTGGTCGAGATGGACGGCGACGAAATGACCAGAATTCTGTGGAAGATCATTAAAGATGAGCTTTTGCATCCGTTTATCGATCTGAAAACCGAGTATTACGATCTGGGACTTCCCGAAAGAGAGAAGACGCGGGATAAGGTCACCTTTGATTCGGCTTATGCGACCCAGAAATACGGTGTTGCGGTAAAGTGCGCAACCATCACGCCCAACAAGCAGCGTGTGGAGGAGTACAACCTTACCGAGATGTGGAAGAGCCCCAACGGTACCATTCGTGCGATTCTGGACGGAACCGTATTCCGCGCTCCGATTCTGATCGACAGCATCCGTCCCGCCGTTCGTACATGGGAAAAGCCGATCACCATTGCCCGTCATGCATACGGTGATATTTACAAGGCAACCGAGTACCGCGTTCCCACCGAGGGCAAGGCAGAGCTGGTATTCACCGATAAAGACGGCAACGTATCCTTCCGTGAAACGGTTTACGATTTCGAATGTCCCGGTGTTTTGCAGGGAAGCTACAACAAGGATTCCTCAATTCGCTCCTTCGCACATTCCTGCTTCCAGTATGCTTTGAACACCAAGCAGGATCTGTGGTTCTCCACCAAGGATACCATTTCCAAGCAGTACGATCAGACCTTCAAGCTCATTTTCCAGGAAATCTATGATAATGAGTATAAGGCTGCTTTTGAGGCTGCGGGAATCGAATATTTCTACACGCTGATCGATGATGCGGTAGCACGTGTGATCCGCAGCAAGGGCGGCTTTATCTGGGCTTGCAAGAACTACGATGGAGACGTGATGAGTGATATGGTTTCCACCGCATTCGGCTCCTTGGCAATGATGACCTCTGTACTGGTTTCTCCCGATGGAAAATACGAATACGAGGCAGCGCACGGAACCGTTACCAGACACTATTACCGTTATCTTAAGGGTGAGGAGACCTCTACCAACCCCATGGCAACGATCTACGCATGGACGGGTGCTTTGCGCAAGCGCGGCGAGCTGGATGGACTGACCGATCTGGTTGCCTTTGCCGATAAGCTGGAGGAGGCTTGCATCGACACCTTGAATGAGGGGATTATGACCAAGGACTTGGTTGGCTTGGTTCTTCCCGGCACCAAGACCACCGCAGTAAACTCCCGTGAATTCATCCAAGCGATTCGTAAAAATTTGGAAAAGAAGCTGGCTTAAAATTGCAATGTGTTACCTAGAAGGAACTGTTTTATGTATACGTTGAACAAATTAACGTGGACGATTCAAGGAAAAAACTCTGAACACAAAATTGCTTTGAACCGTGGGGTTAATATCAGAGACCCGATGAGTCTTGTGGTGGATGGAGAGCTTGTAGACTATTTGCAAATCCCCGCAACCTCCATTCTTGCAAAATTGGAACACAGTTTTACTTGCGATGGGACAACCGTTACGCTGCTTCTGTTTGCAACAAAAGCTGATATTGTTGTAAACGGTGTTTTTCAAGGAAGCAAAAGAAAATATAAGGGCTACCCTAAAATGGGGTGGTGGTTCTTGGTTCTGATGGCTCTTTTGAATTTTTCGCCAGCCTTTGTTTTTAATGCTTCTTATATTTTACCTTCATTCTGTATCTTTTTAACGTGGTTTCTGATGATGTCTCCTTTTCAGTCCAGATTGAGAAAAGTGATTTTTTCACTCTTGATTTCGATGTTTGGTTGGGGAATGTCGTTGCTGCTTTGGTATTGGAGCCTTTGACAAGGGCGAATAGCACTTGGATACAAGGTGCAGAATGATCTGCTCGTTTTACCATTATAATATTTTTTCATAAAAGATAAAAGAAAAAAGGAGAGTTTGAAGTTTTATCCAAACTCTCCTATTCTTTTTGAGAAATATATTTTACGCTTTATACGGATTTGCATTGGCGGTCGCGCGCATCGCATCCATCACCATGCGCGGCTTCTTTGCTCCGAAGATCGCCGAGCCGGCAACGATGATGTTGGCTCCCGCTTCGGTTGCAAGACCGATATTCTGTGCGTTCAGTCCTCCGTCAACCTCAATGTCAAGCTTGAGATGGTTCAAGGCGGCATAACGCTTGATCGCGCGTACCTTTTGGAGCTGATCGGGCATAAAGGCTTGTCCGCCAAAGCCGGGAACCACCGTCATCACCAATGCCATGTCGGCTTCGGAGAGATAGGGAAGAACACGCTCCACGGGCGTTGCGGGGGAGATCGCAATTGCCGCGCGTACCTCTTTTTCGTGGATCGCTCTCAGAACGCGCAACGGATCGGAACAGCTTTCCACATGGATCGTGATGATATCGGCACCCGCCTTTACGAAATCATCGATGTAACGGATCGGATCATTGATCATCAGATGCACATCAAAGATCAGGTTGCTTTGATTGCGCAGAGCCGCGATGATCGGTGCGCCAAACGAGATATTCGGCACGAAAGCACCGTCCATAACGTCTAAGTGCAGATAGTTGGCACCTGCTTCGGTGATACGCTTGACTTCCGATTGCAGATTTGCAAAATCTGCGGCAAGCAATGAAGGCGCGATATAGATCATAAATGTGTCCATCCTTTCCAAAATAATCGAACTTTGTCATACGGTGTCGCATATCATAGGAATAAGATCGGTACGCTTGGTGCAAAAGGGAAGTATAAGCGAACGGATGTATCCCAAATTTGTTTGCGCTGACTGTATTTTATATAGCTTTGATCATCAAAGCAACTGCGTGAGCCGCCATACCCAGCTTTTCTCCCGTAAATCCGAGATGCTCCTCTGTGGTTGCTTTGATGCTGATCCGATCAATCGGGATCTGCAATGCCGCCGCCAAATTCTCGCGCATTTGCGGAATATGCGGAGCCAATTTCGGTGCTTGAGCCAAGATCGTGGCATCGATATTTCCAATCGACCACCCATCGCGCGAGACAAGCTCCCGAACCGCTTTTGCAAGCTCCAAGCTGTCGGCACCCTTCCATTTTTCATCGGTGTCGGGAAAATGCTTTCCAATGTCTCCCAGAGCCATCGCTCCCAGAAGGGAATCCATTACGGCGTGCGTCAGTACGTCGGCATCCGAGTGTCCAAGCAGCCCCGTTTCGTGCGGGATCGTAACACCACCCAGTATCAGCAAGCGGTCTTTTACCAACCGATGCACGTCATATCCGTGTCCGATGCGCATATCAGCAATCATTCTTTCGTACTCCTATACTGTAAAATTGCTTCTGCCAGCGGCAGATCGTTTGGTGTTGTGATCTTGATGTTTTCAATGCCGCATTCCACCATGCGAACCTGATATCCAAGATGCTCGATCAGAGAATTGTCGTCTGTTACCTCATAACGATCCTCTTCGGCTTTGTACATCGCGGCTTGATAGAGCGCCATATGGAAGATCTGCGGCGTTTGTGCCTGCCAGAGATTCGTGCGGTCTACCGTTTCCTTGACCATGCCCGAGGAATTGGTACGTTTTACGGTGTCGGCGATCAGATGTGCCGCGCTTGCCGCCTTGTAGCGGTAGGCTTTCAAGCAGACCTTTGCGATCTGTGCGGGTGTTGTCAGACAGCGCGCACCGTCGGCAATCGCGACGTAGCGAACCTCACTTCCAAGCTTATCGATTCCGTTTTTTGCCGATTCCTGACGGGTAGCACCGCCTGCGGCAAGAGCAACAAGCTTTTTGATGCCATACAGCTCTGCCATTTGGTAAACGGCTTCAAAATTTTCGGGCTTGGTGACCACCACGATCTGACGGATCAGCTTACAGCGCTGATACGCCATCAGCGTGTGTGCCAGAACGGGAATTCCGTGAAGCTCCAGAAATTGCTTGTTGGTCTTTTTGCCCATACGGGTAGAATTTCCTGCGGCAACGATCACGGCAGCTGTATCATTTCGTTTCGCATTTTCAAGAAACCATTCGGCAATTTTGCGTTTGTTCAGCTTCATCGTAAAATTCCTTTCTGAATTTCAGCGTTTCCGAAGTTATTTTTCGGAGTTTTCGTATGCGGTGATCATATTCACGCGGCGTTCGTGCTTTCCGCCCTCGAATTCGGCATCCAAAAAGTTATCAACCAGATCCAAAGCAAGACCGATCCCGACTACACGGGTACCGAAGCACAGCACGTTTGCGTTATTATGTACACGGGTCAGGCGTGCGCTGAAGGTATCGGAGCAAGCGGCAGCGCGGATCCCGCGATGCTTGTTTGCCACCAGTGACATACCGATTCCCGTGCCGCAGATCAGGATTCCCAGCTCTGCGTTGCCTTCCTGAATGTTCTTGCAGACCTCGTGTGCAAACAGGGGATAGTCACAGCTTTCTGCCGAGTTGGTTCCTACGTCGATCACGTCCCATCCGCGTTCGTTCAGGTGCGCGATCACAGCGTCCTTCATTTCAAATCCTGCATGGTCACAGCCAAGAGCAATTTTTTTGTTCATTTTCAATCTCTCTTTTCTTTATATTATTGTCTGTTTATTGTGAGTCTTTCCATTGCGTTTGTTCTGCAATTTCGGTGATAAGTTTTCCGTTGTAGGTGAAATAAGATGGTCCTTGAATCGATTTGACTTCTTTTAGTTTACCAACCAAAGCGGACAGCGATGTTATTTCACTGTTATATATCACTTTTCTTTCACTTTCAACAATGACTTTGATGGAAGGATCCTCGGTATAGATCAATTCTGCTCCAACAGGAATTCCGCATTTTGCAAAGTTAATAGCGGGGCGTTTTGTCCGTCGTTCTTCTGTGATGGACACAGTATCGCGCTCTTTTGTTTTCTTTAATTTGTCTTGAGAGCCGCTGATAATGGCGATTGCTTCCAATAATTCAAATGCCTCGGCAGGTGACATCACAAAAAATTCGCGGTTTTTGGATACACGAAGCTCGGGGTTTAAATTGTCAATCAGCTTATGTAATTTTTTGTCTTCCAGTTTTCCGGAAGTTTCATATGTGGCATAAACCTCATAATCGTAGGGGAGCGCGGTTGTACTCAGTTGCTTTCTTCGTTCTTCAACATCGGTTGCATACCCTAGTTTCACCATGTTTTGCAAGCATGGATTGGTCATAATGTAAATATAACCTTTTGCCATAATCAATACTCCTAAAATGCTCCGATTTTTTATCTATAACAGGATTGATATATTTAAAATAAGATTGTTAGACTATAGTATCGTTTTTCAGCCGTTCATTTCGTTCCCGTTCTGCCTGCGAGAGGCGCAGGTAGCTTGGAACCATAGCAGCATCGGTCGTTCGGATCCCATTTTGGTAGCTCCTCAGGGCAACCTGTGCCACCGAATAGGCACTTTGTCTTTGCAACCGCTCATGGGTTGGGTGAGAGGAATGCGTTAAAAGCTCTTTGCAAATGCCGTATCCGTCACCAACAAGATAGATCGGCTCATCGTATTGTGCGAGCATTTCATCCAATTCGGCAATGGCGATCGCGCTGTCGGGCATCAACCGCGTTCCAACGAAATTTTCAAATCGGAACAGGGCAGTGTAGACCTGCTTGCGGCGCGCATTCATCACGGGGCAAACGAGTCCGTTCATCATGCTAAGGTTTTCCGCCAGGGCTTCCAAGGTGGAAACGCCGATACAAGGCTTTTGGGTGTCAAATGCCAAGCCCTTGAGTGTTGCGGCACCGATTCGAACTCCCGTAAAGGAGCCGGGGCCTGTCGCGGCGGCGAACAGATCGATCTCATTGGTTGTCAGGTCAAACATCTTCAGCACCGATTCGATCATCGGGAGCAGGGTTTCGCTGTGGGTGTTTCCGTTTTCCAGCGTATATTCTGCCAAGAGCGTTTGATCCTCGCACAGTGCTACCGATGCGGTGAGTGCCGTGCTGTCAAGTGCTAAAATTTTCATAGGGATTCCTCCACCGATTCTATGGTGATTTTTCGGCAGTTCGGGTTTGACGCATCGTTTTTCTCAACGCGAACGCGCAAATACCTGTCGGGAAGCGCAAAGGGGATCTTTTCGCTCCATTCTACAAGGCAGATACCCGAGCGGTCAAGATAATCGTAAAAGCCGATCGAGTCCAGATCGTCCTCGCTGTCGATGCGGTACATATCAAAATGAAACAGCGCACGCGGCTTTGCTTTGTATTCATTCACAAGTGCAAAGGTAGGCGAGCGAACGGTGGCGGCAGGCGCAATCTCGGAAACGAAGCCCCGAACAAAGGCTGTTTTTCCAACTCCCAAGTCTCCGTAGAGGGCGACGAACGGAGGAAGAGATGTGTCTTTTTCAAGTTCCGCTGCCAATTGTTTTCCGATTTTCTCGGTTCCTTCCACTTCGGAGGTATAAGCTGTGTACGGAAAGCGCATTCTGTCACCTCCACTTCCTCTTAATTATATCCAGTATACCATAAAAATGCGCTTTTGTAAAGGGTTTTGCGTGCAAACTTTCTCGGCACACCCTTAGTTTTTTTTGTTTTTCTTCATATCGGGAAGCGGAGTGCGGCTTCCGTCGGGATATTCGATCACCGTGTTCTCCAGAACCTTCCCGAACTGTGCGCGAAAATCACGCAGATATTCCTCACGAAGTGCCTGTTGCTCGGCGGTCTCCTCGGGGGTAAGTCCCACGGTCTTCTTTTTATTTGCCAGCTCGTTGATGCGGGCTACTTTTTCTTTTTCCATGTTGGTCTCCTTTTTTATAACAAAAATATTGTTCCCACGTCCAACGGGGGAAATGCTCCGAGAGAAACGGGAATTCTTTTGTGCTTGAAACAAAACTTGCGGATCGCTGCGGCATCGGGATGCAGGTCAAGATCGCCGCAAAAAAGGATCTCTTCGGTCGTTTTGTATGGGGAATAGGAGGATGCACCTCCCAAAAATCCTGTAGAATATCCGGGAAGATTCACGGCACACGGTGTGACCTTCAACACGTCAAGTCCACGCGCGGATGCCGCACTTGCAATCGAAGGATCCTCTGTGATCAACGCATTGTCACCGATCGGGAGAGTGGAGCACTTAGCGTATCCTTGCTTCACGGGTGCGATCGTGTATTGTTCGGTGTGCAGAATCTCGGGTGCCGTATGAGCGGATAAACAAAATAGATATTTTCCAACCGCCGCGGCATTGAACAGGATATCATGTGGATAGTCTTTTCGTTGCTCCCGATCGATCAATCGCAATTTCCGTTTGGTCTGCAAAGCGATTCTCCCCAAAAAATCCTTTGCCAAGCGGGCATATTCTGCTGTGCAATAAACGGCATCGGGAGCGAAGAAAAGAAGCATATCGGGATGTGCGCTCACGGGCTCATCCAGCAACGGGTGCGGGGGTAGGGGACAGGGCTCATACCCCATTTTTTTCAAAGCTTCGCACGCCTTTGGCGGCATACGCGAATCGATTACAGCTAAATTCATGACAGATCATCCTGGTAAAAATAAAGGGCAGACACATTCCGTGTCTGCCATCCCTTTATTTGCACGGGCTATTAAGCCTTTTTCAATGTGCGCAGGCAACGAGAACAAACATTGATTGCTTTGCTACCTTCCAGCTTAACCTTGCGAATATTAGGCTTCCAGGTTCTGTTGGTCTTTCTGTGCGAGTGAGAAACATTCTGACCAAAAACAACGCCCTTGCCGCAGATACAACATTTTGCCATTTTGACACCTCCTAGAACAATCATTCCGTCGGGAACCCAGCCCCGACGCACAAAATACTGTACAACATCAGCAATTATACCATATCTTTTTGGAAATTGCAAGTCTTTTTTTGATTTTTTTTGGTTTTTTTATCAATTATTTATATTTTTACAGATTTGATCGACAATTTGAGCCGAAAGGGACTTCAAGCACACGAACGGGTGTGTCTTTTCACTTTCTTTTTCCGTATCAAGGCACAAAAGCCGACCGTTGGCGCGGGCAAGCGTTTCAACTGCAAAGTCTACCTCGGGACGGTTCGGAAGCTCGGCACCCTTGCACAGGATCAACGATTGCGAACGCAAAATAGACGAAGAGACAACTCTCCAATCCTCCTTCGGGGTATAAAGAAGAACCTTTGCTCCGATTTTGGTCAGGTGTACCGCCAGCGCATGTGCATCGCGGTCATCGGGGAGCGCGCAGATCACAACGCTTGGTCTGGGGGACCAGATCAGGCAATCCGTCCTATCGATCTCTTCATTTTCGGCAACAACGGGAGCCTCTGCCATAGCACGTGTCTGTGTGTATCCGATACAGGTTGCGTTGATCTCGGTATCGGTTTCCAGAAGAATTGCAAGAGAGAGCGCCGCACTGTCGGAGCTGTCGGTCGAGATGCCGACTACGTCAGATGTCTCCATTTCGGAAAGTGCTTCGCGGATACTCTTTCGGCAAACCATCCGCGCACTTTTCAGGATTCCTTTTTGAGAAAGCTCGGTCAGCCAATCCAGGAAGGCGCGCAGCTTTTCAAAATTCAGCAGTCCGTTTTCGTCATATTCGGGCGCCACACAGTACAGGCGATGCTCGGCGGCGGTCAGACGATCGGGAAGTGCTGTCCCCTTTGCCATGCCAAACACGGAGAGAGCAGGACAGGAACGCTCGGATTCGGCAGAAATCTTACCAACCGCCATGGGGATTGCCAGCTCGGCTTCGATTCGGTACAGTCCCAGAATGCTTGACATGGCAACCGATGCAAGATCATCGCGGCCGAGCGCAAAGGGAAGCGCCAGATGGATCGCCAGACGTTGCTCGGAAAAGGAAATTCCGCTGGCGCACATCGTCATTACCGCACAGAGAACCGTGTCTATCGAATTGAAGAAGTAAGAGGCGGAGGGAGAGGAGAAGGCGGTTGTGTAAACCGTGTTTCCATATTGAGAGAGGGTATTCCGCTCATCGGTCGTGTGGCCCGAAAGGTATGCACAGGAGCCAACCGAATGCTGTTCTTGATAGATCGGCGAAGTGTCGTTTGCAGACTCGTCCTGCAGACGCATCGATACGGGCGTAAACTCATACAACGAGCGAATAAAGTCGGCGTTCCAGGCAAGTATCGGTTGCTGTCCCTCTGTTACCGTCAGGGAGGAAGGATTATCCGGCGTGGCAAACGGCAATACGGTCAAACCGATATTTTTTGCGGTTTTTGCAAGGAAATAATAGGATTGAGCGGCAATTCTCAAAAGATAATGTCCCTTGTGAGCACTCACCAATGCCGCCAAATCGGATTCCCCCGAGCCCGACAACGCATTTATATCGATCCGAAGTCCGGCTGCCATCCGCAGGGCTTCATACAAAAGTCCTTGCTCTCCAACAGTGTGGATCAGCTTTACCGCAGACATACAGGAATCGTTTATGAGAAAGGTGTTGAATGCAATTGCCGTTTCGGGAAGCGTCAGCCCCGATGCAGGTGCCAGCACCACCAGAAGATCGGTCTGATCAAGCGGCAGCATTTTGCGGAAGGAACGGCGCAATCCGCATCCGACCTGCTTCATGGAAAGAATTTCGGGAGACTCTGCCAACCCCGGAACCGTTTGCAGTTCCTCCGGCATATATGCCTCGTGCTGGAAGGAAACCGTCTTTCCGATGCGGAACAGATAGTTTCCCATCATGCCAAAGGCTTCTTGAAGCGAGCAGGGCTTCTGAGGATTTGGATTGATCTTACGGCGTTTCTCAATGAGATCGGCATACGTCTGCGCAACGAAAGAATCGTTTGTCAGCAGCTCACGGGGAGCTACGGAAGACGGAGAGGATATTGCCTTTTCAACGAAAAGGTCCAAAAAGCGCAGTTCTTCAATATAGGGATCGCGCATTGCCGCTTTTGTATAATACGATGCGCAAACCTTCAACTTAGGAAGCGGCATACGGATGCTCAGATCCGATCGCATCTGCTCCAGTTGTTCATCGGTATATTGTCCAAAATTTCGAATCAATCCGGTAAGAGTCATATTTTTCCTTCCTTTCGGTGGTTAAATCGGTTCGCCGATGCAGGTGCTTCCGTCATGGGAAAGAATGCGGATCGGCAAAAAATCAAGCGCGGGGACTCGGCGAGAGGGAATGGACACTTCACAAAAATCGGGGGTGTGTCCGCGGATCTCGCCGTTCTGATAGCCTTCGATCAACAGCACGTCTGTGCAACCTACTTTTTTGTCCAGACAGGATGCGCGGATCTGTGCGGCAACCTGTGTGAATCGGGCAACTCTTTGGTGCTTGATCTCTTGTGGGATCTGATCCTTCATTTGGTCTGCCTCGGTTCCTTTTCTGCGGGAATAGGGGAAGACGTGGATCATCAAAAATCCGATTTCCTTGGCAAAATCCAGCGTTTTTTCAAAATCCTCATCGGTTTCTCCGGGGAATCCGACGATCATGTCGGTGGTAAACTGAACTCCGGGGATCGCCGCACGCAAACGGGCGATTCCGTCCCTTGCCATTTTTGTGTTGTATTTGCGCTTCATACGGGCAAGGATCGCATCGGAGCCGCTTTGCATGGACAGATGAAAATGAGGTGCCAGCGATTTCAATTTTGCAATGCGGTCTACAAAAGCCTGCTTCATAAGGATCGGATCAAGCGAGCCCAATCGGATGCGCCCGATGTTCGGGATTCGGTCGATTTCTTCAAGCAGATCCGCAAGGGAATATCCGTCCAGATCCTTTCCGAACGAGGCTGTTTCAATTCCCGTCAGCACGATCTCGCGGCAACCGTTTTCGGTCAGCGTCCGTACCTCCCGAAGGATCTCTGCGGGATCCTTGGAGCGTACCTTTCCGCGCGCCGAGGGGATGATACAATAGGCACAGCGGTTTTCACAGCCGTCCTCGATCTTCAAATAGGCTCTTGTGCGGTCAAAGCGTGTGATCTGCATTGCTTCAAAGCCCTTTTCATCGGGACTCGGGACGTTCAGAATGGGCTTCGAAGGCTTTTCACCGTTCTTGATCAACTGCTGTGCCGCGGCGATCACCGAAAGCTTTTCGGCGTTTCCCGAAACGTAGTCAACCCCTTCAATGGCGGCAACCTCATTGGGAAAGACCTGTGCGTAACAGCCCGTTACAAGAATATACGCCTTCGGATTTTTATGAATGGCGCGGCGGATGAATTGGCGCGCCTTGCGGTCGGATTCGGCGGTGACGGTGCAGGTGTTGATGATGTAGATATCACACACGCGATCGGGCGGTTGCACCAAAAAGCCAAGCGCAGTAAAGCCCTCGGCAATGGCTTCGGATTCATATTGATTGACCTTACATCCCAGTGTATACAGTCCAACGGTATAAGCAGATTCCGACATAGGCACTCCTTGGATATTTTTTCAACATATATTCTAACACGTTTTTGTCTTTTTGTAAACAACGAAATCGAAAAATTCACGGACAAATTACAATTTACTCTTGAAAAAGCTCGAAATAGGTTGTATAATAGTAGCAACGAGAACATTTCCGAAAGGAGAGCGCCGTGTTAAAAATTATTGATCATCCGCTGATCACGCATAAATTGTCGATCATGCGGCAAAAGGAAACACCCACAAAGGATTTCCGTCAGCTTTTGGATGAGATCGCTATGCTGATGGGATATGAATTGACACGCGATCTTCCCCTGGAAAGCGTTGCCATCGAAACGCCTGTAGCGCCGATGACTGCATCGCAGATCTCGGGCAAGAAGCTTGCCGTTGTTCCGATCCTTCGTGCGGGACTTGGCATGGTGGACGGGCTTTTGCGGCTTGTTCCCGTGGCAAAGGTAGGACATATCGGGCTCTACCGCGATCCCGAAACCCATTTGCCGATCGAATATTACTGCAAGCTGCCTCCCGATATCGAACAGCGGCTTGTGATTCTGGTTGATCCCATGCTGGCAACGGGCGGCTCGGCGGCAGATGCTTTGACGATGCTGAAGAAAAAAGGCTGTACCAACATTCGGTTTATGTGTCTGGTTGCCGCACCCGAAGGGGTTGAAAAGCTGCAGATGGAGCATCCCGATGTGGATATTTACACCGCAGCTTTGGATGATTGCCTGAATGAGCACGCCTATATCGTTCCCGGGCTTGGCGATGCGGGCGACCGTATTTTCGGAACGCTTTAATTTTATCAAGGAGTATACGGGGGAGCCGGGATACGGGTTCCTCCGTTCTTAGTTGAATTTTATGCAACAGATCACCGTCAAAAAAAATGATGCGGGACAACGCTTGGATAAATTTCTGAGCAAAGCGGTCAAGGGGCTTCCCATGTCGCTGATGTACAAGTACATCCGCACCAAAAAGATCAAGGTAAACAGAGCGCGAACGCAGGAAAAATATATGCTTTGCGAGGGCGATGTGATCCAGCTCTTTATCCGTGACGAATTTTTTGCCTCTCCCGAGGCGGATAACGGAGCCTTGTTCCGCATTGCGCCCAAGCTGGATATCGTTTACGAGGACGAAAACATCATGCTGCTGAACAAGCGTCCGGGTGTTTTGGTACATGAGGATACCGCCGCCAGAGAAAACACGCTGATTCTGCACGTTCAGGCATATCTGGCACAAAAAGGGGAGTACGATCCCGCAAACGAGCAATCCTTTGCTCCCGCTCTTTGCAACCGCATCGACCGCAATACGGGCGGCATCGTGATCGCGGCAAAAAACGCAGAGTCCTTGCGTATTATGAACGAAAAGATCCGCAATGACGAGCTTTCCAAGCGCTATCTGTGCGCGGCACACGGTGCATTTCGGAAAACATCCGAAACGCTGCATGGCTGGCTGCGCAAGAACAGTGCCGAAAATATGGTGGAGATTTCGGACACCAAAAAGCCGGGATATAAAGAAATTATCACAAAATACCGCGTTTTGCGGCAAAAAAAGGAGTCCGCTCTGCTTGAGGTCGAGTTGATTACGGGAAGAACGCACCAGATCCGTGCGCACCTGTCTCACATCGGTCACCCCTTGCTTGGCGACGGCAAATACGGCATCAACCGTGCCGACCGCGAAAAGGGATATAAATTTCAGGCGTTGTATGCGTATCGGTTGGAGTTCCGCTTTGCCGATACCGATCATCTGCTGGGATATCTGAACCGGAAGAGCTTTTCGATTCCCTTGGAGGATATCTGGTTCCTGAAGGATTATGAAACGGGAGGAAAGCTGCCTGTATGAAAGACACTTTTGCTCGCAAGCCGCTCCTTTGGCTGCTCTTGGGCGCGGCTTTGACCGCAGTTCCCGTGATCTTTCCGATTTTCGGTGCGCTTCAGTGGGTTGCCTCGATCCCGATGCTGATCGGTCTATACCGTTTGTTTGACACTGAAAAATGTAAGCTATGGAAGGCGTACCGATACGGATTTTTAACAGTTTACGTTTACTATTTCTTTATTTACCATTGGTTCGTCAATCTCTATCCCTTGGATTTTGTGGGACTTGACTCGGGTGCCAGCATTGTGGTGGTTGCCGCGGGGTGGTTTGGATTGCCGCTTTTACAGGCGGTTTTGGGCGGATTTATTTTTCTCCTTTACGCGCTGATCCAAAGAAGCGGTCTGTTCGAACGGATCTCCTTGCTCCGTCCGTTCGTGTTTGCCTCCCTGTGGACGGTCTTTGAGTATTCCTCCACGATCGGTTGGACAGGCGTTCCGTGGGGACGGATAGCGCTGGGACAGGTGGAATGTCTGCCCATGCTGCAAAGTGCATCCCTGTTTGGCTCGTATTTCATAGGATGGCTGTTGATGGCCGTCAACGGCTTGATCGCTTATTGGCTCCTGTATCGCACCAAAGCTCTTGTTTGCGGAATCGTAGCGGGCGCCTTGCTGCTCTCCAACCTGACCTTTGGATTGGTGGCTTTGGCGATTCCCGAGGATCCAAACGCGAAAACCGCAACGGTTGCCGTGATCCAGGGCAATATCAGCTCGCATGATAAGTGGAACGGAAGTGCCTCGGCGCGCGAGATTTATGCCGAACTGATCCGTGACGCGGCGGATGAGGGGGCGGAGCTTGTTCTGTTGCCCGAAACCGCTTTTCCAACCAGGCTGACGGGGGAGAACCGCAAATTTGTGTCGAGGATCGCGCGCGAATGTCAAATTTACTTGGTCGTCGGTGCCTTTGCGAGCGACGCGGAAATGAATGAATACAACGCTTTATATATGGTTGATCCCGAGGGCGAGATCTCGGATACCGTTTACGCAAAGCGGCATCTTGTTCCTTTTGGGGAGTATGTACCGATGCGCGCGGTGACCGAATTGTTGATCGCGCCGCTTGCCGACTTGAATCTTGGCTCCGATCTGACGGAGGGAACCGATACTGCTCTGTTTGATACTCCTTGGGGCAAGCTCGGCTCGCTGATCTGCTTTGATTCGATCTATGAGCAGTTGACGGTTGATACGGCGCGCGACGGTGCAGAATTGATCCTGCTTTCCACCAATGACAGCTGGTTCAGAGATTCCAAAGCCGTGTATCAGCACCTTTCTCATGCACAGCTTCGTGCCGTTGAAAGCGGACGGGACATCATCCGTTCTGCGAATACGGGGATCTCTGCCATCATTTCTGCCGACGGGAGCGCGGAACAAACGATCGAGCCGCTGGTCAAGGGATATGCGGTGGGAACGGTGACCTTGCGCACGCAAAAAACGCTGTACACGGTAATCGGCAATCTGTTTGTGTTCCTTTGTATGGGATTTGTGGTGATGGCAGTTTTTTCCAAGCTTCTTTTCCGCGCGCTTGAAGCACTCCGTTCACGCATCCGCGCAAAGCAGAAAACAGCCTGATGCTTCAAAAAATTCGCGCAAAGCACTTTGCGCGAATTTTTTGTGAACAGATCGCAAAAAGACTTTACTTTTTCCTATAATTGTGGTACAATAAAGCAGATCAACGATACAAACCCGAAGGGAGGCAACCGAGATGGATCAAAATGAATATCATTATCGAAAGGTTATAGGCTCCATAGGTCTTTCGATGCTGTTCTTTCTTATTTTTCTGACCGCGTTTCAAACGGTTCTTACGATCGCCTCAACGGTTCTTTCGCTGATTGGAACCGAAAGCCCTTGGGCTACGGTATTCTATGAGCTGCTTTACGGGGCAGGGTATCTTGCCTGCTTTATGACACCCGTTGCGATCCTGCGCAAGCTGATCAAGCGTAATCAGATTCCGTATCTTCCCATGCGAACCACGATCCGCTTTTCCAAATATGCTTTGTTGGCGATCCCGCTTGGAGTTTCGATCGTTTTTTCGGCGGCATACGTCAATATGGCACTGATCGATTTCTTTTATATTCCCGATATCATGCAGGTCTTAGCGCCAAGCTCGGAAAAGCTTGAGGCTTATGAGGTGATCCTTCAGTTTATTGTGGTTTGCTTGGTTCCGGGCTTCTGTGAGGAATTTTTGTTCCGCGGAGCGATCCTGACCAACTGTCTGCCGTTCGGCCGTTCTACCGCGATTCTGATCAGCTCGTTGCTTTTCTCGTTGATGCACCAGAATGCGCAGCAGTTTTTCTATACCTTTGTTGCGGGAATCGTGCTGGGCGTTCTGTATGAAATGTCGGGCAGTATCTGGCCCGGGGTTATTTTGCATACCGTAAACAACTTTATTTCAACGGCGCAGGGAATCTTGCCAAGCGACGATGCGTTTCTGATCGAGCTGGTGATCTTCTTCTTGGGCGCTATTTCGCTGGTGATTTTGTTGCCGCGCTTCTTTGCTAAAAAGAAAGACCTCCATGACGGCGTGTTCGGAAAGACGGTCGAAGCGTCGGAGGCGTATGCAATTGTTCCGCTGCCTGCCGCACGGCAAAGAAAGCTCTTCTGGAGACCTACAATGACGATCTTCGTTATTATTTCGATCTCCGAGGCGTTGCTTGCGATTCTTTTGGTGAGCATTTATGGATTGCTTATGTGATGAAAAATGGATGCGCGCGGCATTGGAGCAAGCTATACTGGCGCGCGATATGGGAGAGATTCCGATCGGAGCCGTGGTCGTGCGAAACGGTGAGCTGATCGCTTCTGCACATAACCTGTGTGAGACCGAGCATACGGCAACGGCGCACGCAGAGATCCTTGCGGTCGATCGGGCTTGCAGAACGCTTGGAACGACACGTCTGTCGGATTGTACGCTGTACGTTACGCTGGAGCCTTGTCCCATGTGTGCGGGAGCTTTGATCCGTGCGCGTTTGGGACGTGTTGTGTTTGCGGCAAAGGATCCGCGCGCGGGTGCGTTTGGAAGTCTGATCAATCTCAACGCCTATCCGCTTGAATCGCATCCTGCTTGCGAGCATGGACTTCTGGCAGAGGAGTCCTTGACACTTTTGCGTGACTTTTTCGAAAAAATGCGAAAGAAAACAAAATAATTGATGCACTTGAAAAGATATTGATTTATATGGATCTCAAAAGGCAGAATTGCAATTCGGTTCTGCCTTTTCATTCCGTTATCAGAGAGGGGAAGAGAAAAAATGCGAAAAAATTACCGTTTGATTGCTGCTTTTTGCGCTTGCTTGCTGTTGGTCTCGTTGCTTTGCGCTTGCGGCGGCTCGGATGAAAATGAGATCTCACTTCCAACCCCAAAAGCACTGAAATGGGCAGTGGGAGCGCCGCTTCCCGATGCGGAGGAATTCTTTGACACGCTTCCCGCAGGTGCCTCGGTGCGCTTTGCGTCCGAACCCGATTTTTCCTCCATGGGTGAGCATACGCTGGCTGTCATCTATACCGATGCAGACGGAAATGAATCGGAGATCAGCGTCTCCTTGACGCTTGCGATCGATACCGCCGCGCCGACGATCATCGGTGCAAAGGATCTCAGTGTATGTCTTGGCGAGGGGATCGCCTATCGAAGCGGTGTGACGGTGACCGATGATTTTGACGGAGAGATCACGTTGGAGGTCGATTCCTCAGCAGTCAAGCCGACAGAGGAAGGAAATTATCCCGTTACCTACACGGCGCGGGACTCTGCGGGAAATACAAAAGTCGTTACCGTAACGGTATGGATCTATCGGGAAAAGGTGACCGAGGCGATGCTTTGGGAATATGTGGACGATATCATACGGGAAAACAGTATCGATGAGTTTGTCAGTCGGGAACGGCAGGCACGCGAGGTTTTTGATTACGTTTACTACAATATTTCCTACGATTCCACCTCCGACAAAACCGATTGGGTGCGTGCCGCTTATGAGGGACTCAAAAACGGGAAAGGGGATTGTTATACCTATTTTGCGATCTCCAAAGCCTTTTTTGAGCGTCTTGGATTGCAAAACATGGACGTGAAGCGAACCGAGGGGATCGTGACCGAGCGTCATTATTGGAATCTGGTGAATATCGGCACTGCCGATGCGCCGCTTTGGTATCATTTTGATGCCTGCAGACTCAGCGGCGTCATCTTCCGAGGCTGTCTTCTGACCGATGCACAGCTTGCCGAATATACGGCAGGCAGAATCAACGAGAACGGTGATAGCAACTATTTTTATGTGTTTGACGGAAGTGCTCTGCCTGCGCGCGCAACCGCTGTGATCACCGATCCGTATCATTACTGAGGAGGGGAAGAGTGAAGATGCAAACCAATATTTTAGAGTATCTGGAAGCAACAGTCGGCCGTCTTCCCGATAAAATCGCCTATTCCAACGGAACCGACCACCTGACCTTTTCCGAGCTTTCGCATCACGCAAGATCGATCGGCTCAGCCCTTTTGAAAAAAGGGTATACCCATGCTCCGATCGCCATTTTGATGGAAAAGCATCCAAACGAGGTTGCCGCGTTTTTCGGTGCGGTCTATGCGGGTTGTTTTTATGTTCCGCTCGATCCCGAAATGCCCGCGGCACGTATGGAGACCATTTTGGAAAGTGTTGGGGCAGTGCTTTTGATTGTGGATAAAAAAGGGAAAAAGATTGCAGAAACCTTGCATTTTTCGATAAAAGCTGTTGATTTTGAAGAGCTTACGCAGGCGCCGATCGATGAAAAGGCACTGTGCAATGTGCGAGAAACACAGATCGATACCGATCCGATCTACATCGTTTTCACCTCGGGGTCAACAGGCGTTCCGAAGGGTGTCATTGCCTGCCATCGCTCGGTGATCGATTATATCGAAACGCTGTCCGAGGCGCTGGAGTTCTCTGAGGATACCGTGTTTGCCAATCAAACGCCGCTCTTCTTTGATGCTCCCCTGAAGGAGCTGATGCCGGTTATCAAGTTTGGCGCAACCGCATATCTGTTGCCGCGAACGCTGTTTATGTTCCCGATGATGCTCTGCAATTTCCTCAACGAGCATAAGATCAATACGGTCTGCTGGGTGGTGTCGGCTTTGACGATGATTTCCTCCCTGGGACTTCTGGAAAAGAATCCGCCGCGATACCTTACAACCGTTGCGTTTGGCAGCGAGGTCTTTCCCTTGGCACAATACCGCCTTTGGAGAGAGGCATTGCCGAATGCGAAGTTTTATAATTTGTACGGTCCCACCGAAGCCACGGGAATGTCTTGTGTTTGGAGAGCGGAAAGAGAGCTGGCAGAGGGGGAGGCGATCCCGATCGGCCGACCGTTCCGCAACACCGATCTGATGCTGATCAAGGAGGACGGAACGCGTGCGAAGGACGGGGAGACGGGCGAGATCTATCTGCGCGGTACCTGTGTCACGCATGGATATTACCGCAATCCCGAGAAAACAACCGAGGCTTTCGTGCAAAATCCGTTGCAAAAGGCCTATCCCGAAACGGTGTACCGAACGGGCGATCTTGCCTATCGGAACGCACACGGAGAGTATGTATTCGTTTCGCGCAAGGACGCGCAGATCAAGCACATGGGACATCGGATCGAGCTTGGCGAGATCGAAGCCGCCGCGGCAAAATGTACGGGGATCCGGCGCGCGTGCTGTTGCTACGACAAAAAGAACAAGCGAATCGTTCTGTACTATGTGGGGAAGACCGAGGCGGTTGAGCTCTTGAACGAGTTGAAGCGTTATTTACCGCGCTATATGCTCCCAACGCTGTGTGTTGTGTTGGATCAAATGCCGCTGACTCCCAACGGAAAGCTGGACAGAAAGCTTTTGGGCGAGCGTGCGGAGACCGAAAAGTAAAAAAAAGTATTGCGGTTTCCTCATTTGCAACCGCAATGATGCTCTGATTTTTGTCTTCATATTTAAGAAAAAATATTGACAAAATCTTGCAGATATATTATAATATATCGGTAAAAATGATGCGTGCTCTCGAGCCTCGAATGACCGGGAGAAGAAAGGATACAATATGCGCAAAACAAAAATCGTATGTACGCTTGGTCCCGCAAGCGAAACAAAAGAGGTCATCAAGGGGCTTTGTCTGGCGGGAATGAACGTGGCAAGATTGAATTTCTCCCACAACACACACGCAGACCATCAAAGAAAAATTGATCTTGTAAAAGAAGTAAGAGAGGAATTGCAGCTTCCTATTGCGATTATGCTTGATACAAAAGGCCCCGAATACCGTATCAAGACCTTTGAGGAGGGGAAGATCATGCTCTGTGACGGAGACCGTTTTACCTTTACCACCGATGATATCGTTGGTAACAGAGAACATGTTTCGGTCAACTATGCAAATCTTCCGCAGGAGCTCTCTCTTGGCGATACGATCCTTCTCAATAACGGTCTTTTGAACTTCCTGGTTGAGAAGATCGAAGGTACAAATATCGAATGTAAGGTGATTTGCGGCGGAGAGCTTTCCGACCGTAAGAGCATGAGCTTTCCGGGTAAGGTGATGAAGCAACCCTATCTTTCCGAGCAGGACAAGAAGGACATCAAATTTGGTGTTGATAACGGAATCGATTATATTGCTTGCTCCTTTGTTTCTTGCAAGCAAGATCTGATCGACGTTCGTAATTATATGAACGAAATCGGAGCCACGGATATCGAATTGATTGCCAAGATCGAAAATCAATCGGGTGTTGATAATATCGAGGAAATTTGCGGATACTGCGACGGTATTATGGTTGCACGCGGAGATATGGGTGTTGAAATTCCTTTTGAAAATCTTCCCGCTATCCAGAAGAAGCTGATCACCAAGTGCCGTATGCTTGGCAAGCGCGTGATTACCGCAACCGAAATGCTGGAATCTATGATAAACAATGCCCGTCCCACGAGAGCGGAAATATCCGATATTGCCAACGCTGTATATGACGGAACGAGTGCCATTATGCTTTCCGGTGAAACCGCGGCAGGCAAATATCCGATCCAAGCGGTGGAAACGATGGCGAAGATCGCGGAAACAACGGAAGGAAACATTGATTTTAAGAAACGCTTTTACGAAGCAGATTTCCAAATCCGTAACATGACCGACGCCATCTCTCACTCTACCTGCGGTATGGCAATTGATATCAATGCAAAAGCGATCGTAGCCTGCTCTCTTTCGGGAATGACCGCAAGAATGGTGTCGCGTTTCCGCGCACCCGTTGCGATCATAGGTCTTACAACCAATGAGAATACATGGAGAAAGCTCGCGCTCTCTTGGGGAGTTATCCCTGCTATGTGCGAGCAGTTCACCTCTACCGACGTGCTGTTCTATACCGCAAAGAAGATTGCCGCGAAGGAGCTTAGCTTGTCCAAAAAGGATCGCATCGTTATCACCGGCGGCGATACAACAGGACATTCGGGCAATACGAATTTGATTAAAATTGAAGAGATATAAAAAGGGGCTGATTCATTCAGCGCAGAACAAAAGCCACGGAGTAGGAAAAAGAAAAAACAACCGAAAAAAGCCCCTGATTCTTACAATTTTTCTTAGAATGTTGAAATCCGCCGACAAAAAATCGGCGGATTTCAACATTTTATGTGGCTTTTTACCGCTCTGCCGTACCTTTGTACGGTGACGAGCGGCAAATCACGTCTTCTGCATCTAAATGACTCTGCCCCTTGTCCATATAACCTTATTACGTGATGATTTTGCACGGTGAATTGCCGTCGGCGGGGGATGATTTTAAAATCTAATACCGTTTACAGAGGACGTTATCAATAACAGAATAAAATTCTAACCAAATTATAGATGGGATGCTTGACATTCAGCGGTCTGTCAAACCCAATGTCATAAAGGAAAGCTGTAATTCCGCTGCTTTCTTTTGCGTTCCAAGCCTGCTTTGCAGAAATATCTTCAAACTCACATTTTTCCGAATCGGCAACCGCTTTCAAGAGCTTATTTATCTCGGTTACAGCAACATTATTATCGTAGTTTTTCAAAGATATGATGACAATACGGCACCCTTTGTTCTTTTCTCTAACTGTATCGATAAGGGTGCGGTAGCTTGTTTCAAAAGCAATCTCATTCCCGTTAAAATCGGATACATCCGCTTCTCCGATATGTAATAACACTGTATCGGGACAGAGTTCAGCAATACATTCAGTGTAAACCGTTGCCGCACCTGCTACTGTTATGCTTGAAAAACTGCGATTATAAATACGCTCATTAATGGCAAACGCTTGTTTCAACTCTCCAAGTGGAATGTCAACATCGTCATTTCCGCCAAAAATAACGATACCGTCAGATTCAGCAAGATGGTTCAAGGATTTGTATTTTGCAATTTCATTATCAAACACGATTTTTTCCTCCGTTATGCTTTTTCTGTTTTTCTGTCAAGTGCTACGTTTCGAAAATAAACTATGAGATTGAGCGAAACAATAGCGAGATTGAGCAAATATGCCACCAATACATAGTTGATATTTCCAAGTACAATTTTTGCCGAAATTCCGGCTATGTAACCCGTGATGATAAGAAGAATAAAAGGCAGGCTCGTGCTTTTTGCGGTGCGTGCTTTGTATGCTTTGATCAGATTCATTGGCCAGGAAAATCCAAAGCATACAAGCATAATGGTTTCAAGAATAGGTGCGATATCCATAGTAAAGTCTCCTTTGTTCTATTTGTTGTTATCATCATATCACGAAGAAGTAATTAAAACAATTTTATCAAAATAAGCAATATTTTTTTTACAAGTTTTAATTTATTTTACTTTCAAAAGTTGTTTTAGAAAGTTAAAATATGATATAATAGCCGCAGAAAGCCTTACTGCACAAGGCTTGGCTCTTCGTGCCTCGAGCACTATCGTGCGCCTGCGGTATGGATGACTTCACAAAAATGTCCATGCAAGCACACATTTTTGTTTCATGAAATTATGCTGTAACACAAAATGGGAGAGATATATGAAAAATAAAAAAGCAACAGTGCGCCACTCCATTCATCAAATCAAAAAGAAAATATTTACAACACAGTTGATTCTTATTATTCTACTTGCTGTTGTGCTTGGCGGTACGGGAATTTTCATCAACATATATTTTGAAACACAGAAACGAGATCGTAACCTTCAGAATATTTCTCAAACGATTGCTACCTCTCCGCTGCTTGATGATATGGCAAGCGAAACGAATGCCGAATATCTAACCGGATATTTCGATTCGTTGCAAAAATCGCTTGGAGACATTGACGCTATTTCCATTGTAAGCGCAGATAATGTGCGCTTATATCACACCAATCACTCCTTGATCGGCACTATATACGATGGAACAGTTCCTATGTTTGAGGATAATGAATTCTATGCCGAGGATAGTGACGGTCCATCGGGAAAGCAGCGCCGCGCCTATGCTGCCATATATGATGAAAATGGCAATTATATTGGCTTCGTTATTACGGTTATGCTTCAAGAAAGCATTAAAAAGGAAACCTTTCAAACGCTGCTGATCTTCTTATTTATTACGGTGGTTGCTGTATTGCTGGAGATAATTATTTCGGCAGAACTCTCGGAAAATATCAAAAAGAAGCTTCACGGATATGAGCCGGACGTTTTTTCGGCGATGTATCAAGTGCGAGATAATATTTTGGAATCTCTTGCGGAAGGTGTGATAGCCATTGATAAACAGGGAACGGTGCAATTCATTAATACTCCCGCGACGAAAATGCTTGGTTGCAGTCGGATTTCTGCCGAGAATAATATTGTAGGTCAACCGCTTCAAAATATTTGTGATTCCACCGTATTTGAGAACACGCTTTCTATTGGAGAGACAGAGTTTGGTGTACACGAATCAAGACTTGAAAATACCAATCTTATAATAGACCGCATACCGATCAAAAAGGAAAGTGAGATTATCGGAGCTGTCGGTATTTTGCATAACCGCGAGGAATATATCAAGCTGATGGAGGATCTTGCGGGAACCAGATATCTTGTAGCTTCCATGAGAGCGAACAATCACGATTTTACAAACAAGCTCCACGTAATTCTTGGACTTCTGCAAATGGAAATGTACGATAAAGCTTCTGCTTACATTGAAAACATTACCCTTGTTCAGCGAGAAACGATAAGTAAAATCATGTCGGCAATCTCCGATCCTGCCATAGCCGCATTGCTCATCGGAAAATCAGCAAGAGCGTCCGAGTTGAACGTGAAATTTGTTTTAGAGGAAGGCTCTGGATTTTCCAAAAGCGATTATCCGATTCCTACCGAAACACTGATTACCGTGATCGGAAATTTGATCGATAACGCTTTTGATGCAATGAATGAATTGAATGGAGATTTTGAAAAAGCGAAGGAATTGTTATTTGGTATTTTTTCAAAACAAGGTTCACTTGTGATTACAACAACCGATACAGGCATCGGTATCAAGCACGAGAATATAAATAAAGTTTTCCTCAATGGTTATTCAACCAAGGGGGAGGGCAGAGGAACGGGGTTATATCAAGTCCAACGATTGGTGGATAATCTTGGCGGAAAAATTACGCTGAATTCTCAATTCGGCACGGGAACTTCGATCACCGTAAGCTTCGGTATATAACAAGGAGTGAGGATATGTGCTATAAAGTTTTAATTGTTGAGGACGATCCAATGGTATCTATGATCAATGAGCAATATGTCAACCGCAACAAATCCTTTCGTGTGGTAGCCAAATGCAAGAATGGAAAGAGCGCGCTTGAATATCTTGAAGACAATAATGTCGATCTGATTGTTTTGGATGTGTATATGCCATTGATGGATGGCTTTGAAACACTTCGTGAGATTCGAAAAAACAAAAAAACAGTGGATATCATTATGGTAACGGCAGCAAATGACCGCACCTCATTTGAAGAAGCTCTGCATCTTGGTGTAGTGGATTATCTTGTTAAGCCCTTTACCTATGATCGTTTTCGTATAGCACTAGATAAATACATTTCGCAGGTTGAGGTGCTCAAAGATATTGACACATTGAATCAAAAGAATATTGACTATATTATTGAGAATGCACACAAAAAGAATGGGGAACTTTATCCCAAGGGGATCCAAGAACGAACCTTGGAGATGATCCTTGACCAAATGAAAAAGAACCCGTCAAGATGGATGACAGGCGATGAAGTTGCCGAATGTATCGGACTTACAGGTGTTACCGTGAGAAGGTATCTCAACTATCTTACCCAAAAAGGTATCCTGTTCTCCGAGATCAACTATGAAACCGGCGGCAGACCGTGTATGAGGTATAAATTGACAAAATAATATATAACAAAAAAACGCCACCTTAGACTTTCATCTAAGGCGGCGGGGGATTTGTTTGGTTCGTTCATTTTCACCTTTTTACATATCCTTCCACTACTCGTGGTAAAATAAATATGAAAAGGGAGGATGATAGAATATGAGAAAAATAACAACCGAAACAATAAAATCATTCAATGACTATCTGTTGAACGAGGAAAAGGCGGCGGCAACCGTCAACAAGTATCTTCACGACGTGGGCGAATTTCAAATGTGGCTTGGAGAGCAGGAACTATGCAAAACGGCAGTTCTTGCATATAAATCATACCTTTGCGAGCATTACGCCCCTGCAAGTGTCAATGCCACACTCTCATCACTTAATAGCTTTTTCAATTTTATGGAGTGGTACGACTTGAGAGTAAAAAATCTTAAAGTTCAAAAACAGATCTTCGCATCTACGGATAAGGAATTGACCAAAGCCGAGTATGACCGCCTTTTGCAAGCGGCGAAGCAGAAGAAAAACGAGCGTTTGTATCTCTTGATGCAGACGATTTGTTCTACGGGCATTCGTGTATCCGAGGTGCGCTACGTTACTGTTGAAGCTGTTTCGCGCGGTATTGCCGAAATCAACTGTAAAGGCAAACGCAGACAGGTGTTCTTACCCAAGCAACTTTGTCAGATTTTGAAGCAATATATCAAGGAGCAAAAAATAAAAAGCGGCGCCGTGTTCGTGACGAAGAACGGCAATCCGCTTGATAGATCGAATATTTGGAGTGATATGAAAAAGCTATGTAAGGCGGCTAACGTGTCGGAGAAGAAGGTCTTTCCGCATAATCTCCGTCACCTTTTCGCGCGCACTTATTATAGCTTGCAAAAGGACATTGTGCGTTTGGCTGACATTCTCGGTCACAGCAGCGTGAACACAACAAGAATTTACACGATGGAAACAGGCGAGATACACCGCAGACAGATTCAAAAATTAGGGCTTTTGCGGTGTTAAAACGGGCAAAAAAGAAATCTACCACATAATTCTCGTTATGTAGTAGATAAAAATTATACATAAGCAATTATATCACTTTTCAAACCCATTGTCAATCCAAAAAGTTGATAATATGACGATTTTAGATAAAAATTTACAAAAATAAGCATAGGAAGCTGACCAATGAAGATTTCGGCTTTTCATTGGTCTTGTTGAGCGCAGTACGGTTGTATTGCGCTTTTGTATTTTTCTTTCAATAGTACCACATAACGAGAATTATGTGGTAAGAGAGACAATGAAAGGAGCGCACTATGGCAATAGCCGATATTATCAAATATGAAGGCGACAACAGCACTTTCATATGGAAGCATCCGTGCGAGGACTTCAATA
>JAFTKI010000069.1 GCA_017453335.1 Clostridia bacterium | reverse complement strand
GGGCGCAAAGTCCAAGCATTTTAAGATGGCGAAGCAGGCTGTTCTGAAGAGCGGCAACTATGCATTCGCAGGCAGAAAGATGAAGAAGAGAGACTTCCGTTCTCTCTGGATCACCAGAATTTCCGCACAGGCTAAGGTGAACGGTATGAACTATTCTACCTTCATGCACGGCTTGAAGAAGGCTGGTATCAACCTCAACCGTAAGATGCTGGCGGAGATCGCAGTTTCCGATAAGGAAGCATTTGCAGCACTCTGCGCACAGGCTAAGGCAGCTCTTTGATGCGAACAATCGAAAACCCGATGGAAGCCATCGGGTTTTTGTCATACATAGAGCTGTTTTTAAGATGGGAAAAAGCCCCTAAAAAGGGGCGGAAAAGAGGATTTTGATGCTTTTTGGTGACGAAATTATACGATCCAGACAAAACCGACGCGTGGTGGAGCTTTGCAAGCTGACCGACCGAAAAGCGCGTGAGGCAACGCGCCGATTCCGTTTTGATGGCATTAAGCTTTTGCAAGAGGCGATCAAAAACGGCGTGGAGATCGAGTCGGTCTTCCTAAAGGAATCCAAAAGCGCGGAGCTTCGTGCTATGCTGTCGAATCCCGATGGAAGCGATGTGTTTGGAAATGAAACGGCACTGTTTGTGCTGGCGGACGACCTTTTTGATAAAATTTCGGAAGAAAAATCGCCCGAAGGCGTGATATGTTGCGCAAAATATATTGACAAATTCCAAAAAAACATTACAATATATAATAGCGCCGATTTTTTGCATTTCGGAAACGAGCGGATCGTGCTGGTGGAATCGGTTCGGGATCCCTCCAATATCGGAGCCGTGATCCGCAGCGCCGCGGCACTTGGGATCGACCGATTGATCATCAGCGCAGACTGCGCCGATATCTACCATCCCCGTGCGGTACGCGCGTCGATGGGAACGCTGTTCAACCAGCCCGTTGATCGAGTGACCGATCTGACGGAAACGGTGGAAGCACTCAAAGCCGAGGGACGGCGGGTGTTTGCCGCGGCTCTGACCGAGGATGCGCTGCCGCTTGGAAGCTTTGAGATCAAGCGGGGTGACTGTGTGGTCATCGGAAACGAGGGACATGGGCTCAGCGAGCAAACGATTGCGGCTTGCACGGGCTGTGTGATCATCCCGATGAGCGGTCGCGCCGAGTCCTTCAATGCCGCCGTTGCGGCATCCATTTTGATGTGGGAATTTTCCCGCACTTGTTCCGAATAACAAACATAACGGAAAACTATAGAAAGGGGAGTGAGCCTGTGCAAAAGGAAATGCTTTTTTGGATCTGGCTGTCCGAGGCGTTGGGCGCCGGAAACCGTGACTTCGGTCGTTTGATCGCACTGTATGAAACGCCTTACGATATCTTTTTGGCAGAGGAAGCCGAGCTTGAGCGCATCTCGGAGCTGTCTCCCCGATCGGTTCGCGCGCTGGCGGACAAGGATCTGCAACGGGCAACCAAAATTCTGGACACCTGCGAGCGGCAGGGCATCGGGATCTTGCCCTATGGCGACGAGCGTTATCCAAAGGCGTTTGTTGATCTGAAGGATCCGCCGATCCTTTTATACTACACGGGATGCTTACCCGATCTTTCGCGGAGACTTTCGATCGGTATGGTCGGAACGCGAAAAATGAGTGAATACGGACTTCGGTCGGCGTATAAAATAGCGTATGAGCTGGCAAGTGCAGGCGTTGTGATCGTCAGCGGTATGGCGGCGGGGATCGACGGTGTTTGTGCCGCAGGTGCGCTTGCCGCGAAGGGCGAGACGGTTGCAGTGCTTGGATGCGGTGTGGATATCGTGTATCCCAAGCATCATAAACGCTTGCGGGATGCCATTGCGCAAAACGGCGCGGTGATCTCGGAGTATCCTCCCGGTACTCGCCCAACCGCGTATCATTTCCCAACCAGAAACCGCTTGATCGCGGGACTCTCGCAGGGAACGGTTGTTGTAGAGGCGGGAATGGGAAGTGGATCGCTGATTACCGCAAAGGTCGCCGTGGCACAGGGCAAGGAAGTGTTTGCTCTGCCCGCAAACGTGGGAAGCGTTGGCGCGGAAGGGACGAACGGGCTGTTGCGTGACGGCGCGCATCCGATCCTTGAAAGTGAGGATGTGCTGGAGCCGTATCTGTATTCGTATGCCGAGGTGATCAAGCCCGAGGTGATCCGAAAGATCGGGAATGCCTCTCTTGTGAATATGCAATACCTGAATGAGCTTGGCGTGATCGAGCTGGTGGCTTCCCAGAAGAAGACCGAAAGAAGCAGTGATATCAAAACGGTTCAGAACGAACCGAAGCAAAAAGAGAAAACAGTTCGCAATCGTAAGCCGAGTGAACGAAAGACGGAGAAGACCGTGACCGAGCCAAAGAGCGAGGAGCGGAAGCCCGACCGTCGGGAGACTCCCGATGAAACGTTGGCATCTCTTTCTCCGGTACAGCTTGCCGTGATGCAGGCGATACCGGATGATCACGGGATCACGGCAGACGCGCTGTCGTCGCTGGAATACCCGTATCAAGAGGTGATATCGGCACTTACGATGCTGGAGATCCTGGGACTTGTGCAAAAGCTGCCCGGGGCAATATATGTGAAAATATGATTTGAAATAAGAAAGGAACCCTATATGGCAAACAATCTGGTGATTATGGAGTCTCCCTCCAAGGCGGCTACCGTAAAAGGATATCTGGGAACGAATTACAAGGTCATCGCGTCGTTCGGACACGTGCGCGATCTGCCCAAAAGCACGCTTGGCGTTGATATTGAAAACAATTTCGACGCGCACTATATCAATATTCGGGGAAAGGGGGACCTGATCAAGGAGATCCGCAAAGAGGCCAAAGCGGCAAACAAGATCTACCTTGCAACCGACCCTGACCGCGAAGGTGAGGCGATTGCATGGCATCTGGCGGTTGCATTGGGAATTCCTGTAGAAAAGACTCAGCGTATCTGCTTCCACGAGGTTACCAAGAGTGCGGTGAAGGCGGCGATCAAGTCCCCCCGCAAGATCGATATGAATCTGGTCAACTCTCAGCAGACCCGCCGTATCTTTGACCGTATCGTGGGCTACAAGCTCAGTCCTCTGCTTTGGAAAAATGTCAAGAGCGGACTCAGCGCAGGACGCGTTCAGTCGGTGGCTACCCGTATTATCGTGGAAAGAGAAGAGAAGATCCGTAATTTTGTGCCCGAAGAGTATTGGTCGATCGATGCCATGCTGCACAGCGATGACAAGAAGTCCTTTGTGGTGCATTTCTTCGGAGACGAGAACGGAAAGGTTCGTTTGAATAACGAGGCCGAGGCACAGGCGGTTGCCAATGCGGTAAACGGCAAGCAATATACGGTTCACAGCGTCAAGAAAGCACCCAGACACAAAACCCCCGCGGCACCCTTTACCACCGCGACTCTGCAACAGGAGGCATACCGTAAGCTGGGCTTCCAGCCCCAGCGTACCATGAAGGTTGCACAGGAGCTTTATGAAGGTATCAACGTTGGTTCGGAGTTTGGCGGCGCGCAAGGTCTTATCACCTATATGCGTACCGACTCGGTTCGCATTTCTGCCGACGCGCAGGAGGCGGCACGCGGATATATCCAGCAGAAATACGGAGCAGAGTACTGCCCCGAAACGCCCCGTGTTTATAAGTCCAAGGCAGATGCACAGGACGCACACGAAGCCATCCGTCCCTCCCGCGTGGATCTGGAGCCTCGTATGATCCGTAAGAATCTGACAAACGATCAGTTCAAGCTTTACAAGCTGATCTGGGAGTGCTTTATTGCCAGCCAGATGGAATCTGCTGTTTTGGATACCATTTCGATCGACTTTATCTGCAACGGCTATATTTTCCGTACCAGCGGTTATTCGATCAAATTCCCCGGCTACATGGCACTGTATGAGCAGAGCGAGGAAGAGTCGCGCAATAACGCCGACGATCCTGCCGAGGTTAAGGATATCAGCCTGCCCGAGCTTGAATCGGGGCAGAAGCTGGATGCCGACGATGCCAACCTGACTCAGCACTTCACCGAGCCGCCCGCACGCTACAACGCGTCGTCGCTGGTTGAAACGCTGCGCGATCTCGGCATCGGCCGTCCCAGTACCTACGTTGCCATCATTGCAACCATTCTTGCCCGTAATTATGTCAAGCAAGAGGGCAAGGGAAAAGCATTTGTTCCCACTCCTTTGGGAGAGGTGACCAATAAGCTGATGATGGAGCATTTCGCATCGATCATGGATTACGATTTCACCGCAGAAATGGAGGATGATCTGGACCGTATCGAGGAAGGTCAGGAGACCATGCTCAACGTATTGAGCGGCTTCTGGAAGGATTTTTCGGTGCAGCTTGAGCTTGCCGAAAAGGCGATCGGCAGCAATAGCATCGAGGTCCCGCCCGAAGAGACCGATCTTTTGTGCGACAAGTGCGGAAGTCGGATGATCGTCAGAAACGGACGCTTTGGCAAATTTGCCGCTTGTCCCAATTATCCCACCTGCCGCTCGACCAAGCCTCTGACGGCTCCCGCTCAGGAGAACGAGGGAGAAGCTGAGGAGGAGAACGAGAAAAAGGCACCCGTGATCGCCGATTTCAAGTGCGAAAAATGCGGCGGCGATATGGTGCTTCGCACGGGTAAGTTCGGCAGCTTCTATGCTTGCGCAAACTATCCCGAATGTAAATTTACAAAGGCGCGTGTGCGTGAGACGGGTGTGAACTGTCCCAAGTGCGGCGCAAAGGTGATCACGAAGTATGGCAGAAGTCATACCGTGTTCTATAGCTGTGAGAAATATCCCGAGTGTGATTTTTCGTCTTGGGATCTGCCCACCAATGAAAAATGTCCGCAGTGTGGGAAGATACTGTTCCGAAAGAAGGGCAAGAATCTTTTGATCTGTCAGGACAAGGCGTGCGGATATTCGCGCGAGATCGCCGCTGCAGAGGATCATCAAAGCAATGACTAAAGCGGTTCATATTTTCGGCGCAGGGCTTGCGGGCTGTGAGGCGGCATGGCAAGCCGCGCGCCTTGGCGTTTCGGTCAAGCTTTATGAAATGAAGCCGCAAAAATATACCCCCGCGCATCACGCTCCCGAATTTGCGGAGCTTGTCTGCTCCAACTCGTTGCGATCGGACAGCACCGCCAACGCAGTAGGCTTGCTCAAGGAAGAGATGCGCCGCATGGGTTCTCTCGTGATGGAGGCGGCGGATGCCACCCGCGTTCCCGCAGGATCGGCGCTTGCCGTGGATCGTGTCCTGTTTTCTCGGTATATCACCGAAAAGATCCGTTCCTGTCCTTTGATCGAGGTGGTCGAGCGCGAAGTGGATTCGGTGTGTGACGGGGAGATCACCGTGATCGCCACGGGGCCCTTGACCTCCGAGCCGATGGCAGACTACATTGCCAACACCTTGGGATGTACAGGCTTGCACTTTTTCGACGCGGCGGCACCGATCGTTGATTATGCGTCGATCAACATGGACGTGGCGTACTTCGCATCACGCTATGATAAGGGGGATGCCGATTACATCAACTGTCCGATGAATGAGGAACAGTACAATGCCTTTTACGAGGCGCTGATCGGGGCCGAGGAGGCAACGCTTAAGGAATTTGACCGCGAAAGTCAGAAATCGCTCAAGGTCTTTGAGGGCTGTATGCCCGTGGAGGTCATGGCAAGGCGCGGCCGCGATACGCTGCGCTACGGCCCGATGAAGCCGGTGGGCTTGATCGATCCCCGTGTGGGGAAGGAGGCGTATGCGGTGGTGCAGCTGCGCAAGGAGAATACTGCAGGTACCATGTTCAATCTGGTGGGATTCCAGACGCACCTGACATTCCCCGAGCAACGCCGTGTTTTTCGGATGATCCCGGGACTGGAAAATGCCGAGTTTTTGCGCTACGGCGTGATGCACCGCAATACCTACCTCAATTCGCCCGATGTGCTTTCCGAGACCTATTCGATGAGAGCGCGTCCCAATATCTTTTTTGCGGGACAGATGACAGGCGTGGAAGGATATGTGGAGTCGGCGGGAAGCGGCTTGGTGGCAGGCATCAACGCGGCTTTGCGCGCAATGGCAAAGGATGCCTTGATTTTCCCCGAGGAAACGATGCTGGGAGCGATGGCGGCGTACGTCAGCCGAGGCGGCGTTGGCGCATTCGCACCCATGAATGCCAATTTCGGAATCGTTCCTTTGCTTGGATACCGCGTAAAGGGTGGAAAGACCGCGAAAAACGAAAAGCTTGCCGAGAGAGCCTTGTCGGCGATCGACGGCTTGCTTGTAACCGAGTCTTAAGACCCGAGAAAGAGGTCGAAACATGAAAATTATCGTAGATGTAATGGGAGGAGACAATGCTCCTCTCCAAACCGTAAAGGGCGCGATCGCCGCTGTACGGGAGTTGAAGAATATAGAAATGATTCTGGTGGGAGACCGCACCGAGATCGAAAAGATCGCCGCCGAGGAAGGCTTTGATCTTTCCTGTGTGGAGGTTGTACACACCGAGAGCGTGATCACAATGGAGGACGATCCTCTGTGCGTCACACGCACGAAAAAGGATTCTTCCATGGCTGTCGGCTTAAAGCTGCTTGCCGAGGGGAAGGGTGACGCATTTGTCAGCACGGGAAACACGGGCGCACTGTTTACGGGCGCTACGCTGATCGTGCGCAAGCTCAAGGGAGTTCAACGCGCAGGTATTGGTACGATCATGCCCTTCCAGGTGCCTGTTCTGTTGCTTGACTCGGGTGCAAACATCACTGTTTCTCCCGAAAATTTGGAGATGTTCGCGGTGATCGGCTCGGCATATATGAAAAAAATGTTTGGTGTTGAGGATCCGCGCGTGGGACTTCTCAACAACGGTGCCGAGGAATGTAAGGGAACCGAGCTGCAGCAAGCGGCATACAAGATCCTTTCCGCGCAAACGGCGGTCAACTTTGTTGGAAATATCGAGGGAAGCGTGCTTCCGTTCGATACCTGCGACGTGATCGTGACCGACGGCTTCCTTGGCAATATTCTGCTCAAAAGCTCCGAGGGTGCTTTGAAGCTGATGCTGAAAAAAATGAAGGCAATGTTCAAGGGAACTTCGGGTGTGCTGGCATACCTCTTGCTCAAATCAAAGCTGAAGGCAATGAAAAAGACCTTTGATCCTGCCGAAACGGGCGGAGCTCCGATTTTGGGAATTTCCAAGCCTGTGATCAAGGCACACGGATCTTCGGATGCAAGAGCCTTCAAGAACGCGATCCGTCAGGCTGTTGAATATGCTTCGTCGGGAGCCCTTGAGGAGATCGCTGAGGCGGCAAACGCGTATACTGCCCGTAAAAAGGCGGAGCGCGAGGCAAACGAAACCACTTAATGCACTACAAAAGGAGAGATTTTTGACATGGGAATATCCTTGCAGGAGCTACAGAACCGAATGGGATATCGCTTTGCAAACGAAGAGTATCTGCGTCGTGCGATGACACACTCTTCTTATGCCAACGAAACGGGAAATCCCAGACACCATCTGCTTTGCAACGAGCGGCTGGAATTTCTGGGAGACTCGGTGCTGTCGCTGATCACCAGTGACTTTTTGTACCGTCAATATCCCGAATTGCCCGAGGGAGACCTGACGCGTATGCGTGCGGCTCTCGTGCGCGAGGAGGCGCTGGCTTCCTACGCTCGCAAATTGGGGCTTGGAGAATTTCTGATGCTGGGAAAGGGCGAGCGCAACAGCGGCGGCGCCGATAAGGATGCCGTGATTGCCGATGCCTTTGAGGCAACACTTGCCGCAATCTATCTCGATGCGGGCGCACTTAACGGATTGGATGCTGTTGCAAAGTTTTTGCTTCCGTTTATCAAGGAAGCGGCAGATCTGATCCCGCAGTCGGGCGGCTATCACGATGACTACAAATCAAGACTCCAGGAGTTTGTTCAAAAGGACGGCGGAGAGCTGGAATACAGGATCGTCAGTGAAAGCGGCCCCGACCACAATAAGACCTTCTCCGTGGAGGTATATCTTGATTCCAATCGCATCGGTACGGGAAGCGGACATTCCAAGAAAAATGCGGAGCAGGCGGCGGCGCATGACGCGATGAAGCTGTTTGCACTCAAAAGCTGAAATGCCGCACCGCAATATCCCTGTTTTTATTCCGCATTTAGGCTGTCCGAATCAATGCGTGTTTTGTAATCAACGCTCAATATCGGGATGCCGCGAATTTTGCCCGAATGACATGGAAAAGATCGTTGAAACAGCACTTTCCACGATCCCCGAGGATTGTGACACCGAGATCGCCTTTTTCGGCGGTTCGTTTACGGGAATTGACCGTGAGCTGATGATCGATCTTTTGGAGCGCGCCGAGCGATATGTCAAGACGGGCAGAGTGCAATCGATCCGTCTTTCCACCCGTCCCGACTACATATCCGATGAGATTCTGGAGATCCTGTCACGCTATTCGGTCGGAACGATCGAGCTGGGACTGCAAAGCATGCGCGACTCTGTTTTGACTGCATCGCGCCGGGGACATACCGCAAAGCAAGCTGCGGCGGCATGCAGGATGATAAAGGCGGCAGGCTTTTCACTGGTGGGGCAGATGATGATCGGATTGCCCGAGGCAACTTCCGAAGACGAGATCTTTACCGCCGAAACGATCTGTGCCATGGGCGCGGATGCCGCGCGGATCTATCCCACGGTGGTGTTTTACGATACGCCTTTGTGTGAGATGGTGAAGGACGGCTCTTACGAGCCGCTGACCGTTGACGGTGCGGTGAAACGCTCTGCGGCAGTGTTGAAGATCTTTTCGGAGCATGGTGTTCCGTGTATCCGCATCGGTCTTTGCGCGGGGGAAGATTTTTCTTCCGCCGATAAGGTGATGGCGGGTCCGAACCATGCGGCACTGGGAGAGATGGTCCAAAATGAATTTTACTATGAAAAATTGCTTGCATCGCTGTGTGCGACGGGGCTGCTGAAACGGGAAGTGGTGTTATACCTTCCCGAACGGCAGATCTCCAAGTACGTAGGTCAGCACAGATGCAATCTTGATAAACTGTTGCGGGAGACCGATACCCGTGTACGAAAAATTGTCGGTAAGAAGAATTTGGAAGCACCGATTCCGGCTCTTTGGCAGGGCGGTGCGCTCCAACACGAGGAGGAATCACAACCGTGTATCTGAAATCACTGGAATTGCAAGGCTTCAAGTCCTTTCCCGATAAGACAAAGCTGGTATTTGAAACGCAGGTACCGATCGAGGTAATGGGCGTGGAGACTGCCAACAGCACCGCACGGGGCGTTACGGTCATCGTTGGTCCCAACGGCTCGGGAAAATCCAATATTGCCGATGCGATGCGCTGGGTTTTGGGTGAAATTTCGTCCAAAAGTCTGCGCGGTTCCAAAATGGAGGACGTTATCTTCGGAGGAGCCGACAGCCGACGTCCGATGGGATATGCCGAGGTATCGGTCACCTTTGACAACCGCGGCGAGTTTGCAAAGCTGGATTGTCCTTACGATGAGGTCACCGTTACCCGCCGTTATTATCGCGCGGGAGAGAGCGAATATTTCATCAACCGCAAGGGTGTGCGCTTGAAGGATATTTATGAGCTGTTTATGAATACGGGTATCGGTCGTGACGGTTATTCGATCATCGGTCAGGGACGCATTGCCGAAATGGTGTCGCGTAAGAGCGAAGAACGCCGCAGTGCGTTCGAGGATGCTTCGGGGATTGCAAAATACCGCTATCAAAAGAACGATGCCGAGCGCAAGCTGAAGGATGCCGAAGAAAATATGGCGCGTGTCAACGATATTTTCGTTGAAGTCAGCTCACAGGTCGGCCCCTTGCAAAAGGAAGCCGAGAAGGCGAAAAAGGCGATCGAGCTGATGGAGAACAAAAAGCGCGCGGATGTGAGCTTGTGGCTGTATGATACCGAAAAGCTGCGCGGCGAGCTGACTGCCGCAGAGGAGGCGATGAATCACGCATCCTTTGATCTGGCAAACGCCGAGGACGGGATTCAATCGCTGAACGTGCAGAACCAACGCTTGTTTGAAGCCGCACAGGGAACCAAGCAGGAATCTGAGGCACTTCTGGAAAAGATCCGTGAGCAGACCGATATCTGCCACAAGCTGGACAGCGAGTATCGCGTTGCGGAAAATACCGTTGCCCATGCCAAGGATCTGATCGCCGCCACGCAGGGATCGGTCACCAGTACCGAAAAATCGGTGCAGGAGGAGATCGAAGCAGGTGCAAAACAAGCACAGAAGATCGGCGAATTGCAGAAGACCGAATCCGATCTTGCCACCGAGCAAGCCGCACTGCAGACCGAGCAAAAGCAGCTTTCCGAAAAGGATGCAGAGCTGGAGGGCGTGATCGCACAGGCTCTGGAGGACATTCGTGTGCTGGAAGGCGATGCCGTTGACGTAAAGGTTCGTATTTCGGTGCTGGAAAACGCCAAAAATACCGATACCGATAAAAACAGCTCTGCATTGAGCGAATTGGAGGGATACCGACTGGTGTCCGAGGATCTGGGCGCGCAATGCAAGGCAAAGGAAAAGACTGTTGCGGGATATGATGCCGAGATCACCGAGATCGACCGTGAGGTCACCGCTCTGGAGACACAGGTGGAGGAAGCCGACGAGGGACTCAAAAACGCCAACGGACGGCTCAATGCCGAGCTGCTGCGCCGTGATTCGATCCGTCAAAGAATTGCTACCTTCCGCCAGATGGAAGAGCAATTTGAAGGGTATTCGCACGCGATCCGTTTCGTGATGAAGCGTTATGAGGAGAGAAGGATCACCGATGCACACGGTGCGCCTTGCGGGACCGTGTACGGGCCGCTTTCCAAGATCCTGTCGGTGGAAGACCGGTTCCTGACCGCGATCGAGATCGCGTTGGGCAGTAATCTGCAAAGCATCGTTGTGGAGGATGAATCCACCGCGAAGTCTTGTATGTACGCGCTCAAAAAGGGAGAGGCGGGACGCGCGACCTTTTATCCTCTGACCTCCATGCGCCCGTCAACTGCCACCAAGGAAATGAATGAGGCAATGGGTTATCCCGGATATGTCGGTGTTGCCGATACACTGGTTTCATCGGATCCCAAATTTGCAAACGTGCTGTCCTCGCTGTTGGGCAGAACGCTGGTCTTTGAAAATATCGATACCGCCACCGTAATGGCAAAAGCAACGGGCTACCGTGTACGTGTTGTGACCTTGGACGGTCAGCAGATCAACGCGGGCGGTTCGTTCACGGGCGGTTCCGTGCGGACAGGCAACGGTATTTTGTCGAGAGCGGGCGAGATCAAGCGATTGGAGCAGGAGCTGCAAACGCTTGAAAAGTCGATACAGATGCTTGAGAAAACCGCAAAGGAAGCACAAAACGCACTGGAAGAGATAGAGGGCAAAAAGTACTCCGCAGAGGATCGCAAAGAGGTGATCCTGATGCTCCGAAACACCGAGTGTGCGCAGCTGGAGCAGCTTCGCGCCAAGCTGGATGCCAACAATACGCTTTTGGAAAAGCTGAAGGCGGATATGCGCGGATATGAAGAAGCAAGAGCTCGGTACGAGGAGGACATCGTAAGCCTTTCGTCCGAGGAGAAGAACCTGTTGCACCGTATCCGGGAAATGACCGATTTCCGAAACGAGAAAAACAACGAGCGCGGAGACGTGCTGTTGCGCCGTGATGAGGTAGCATCGGCTCTGACCGAGCTTCAGATCCGTATCAGCGAAACGCAGAAGGATATCGAAACCGCGATTTTGCTCAAAAACGGTACCGAGGAGCGCTTGGAAAAGCTGAACAACGAGCTTTTGATGCTCTCTGCACGGATCAATACGCAATCCGAGCAGATCCGTTTGACCGAGATCGCAATGGAAGCCAACCGTGCGGCGTATGCGTCCGGCACTGCCGAGCTGGAGGCACTTAACGCAAAGCGCGGCGAGGTGGAAAACGACAGCTCCGAATTCGAGAGGAAGCTCAACGATCTGCGCGCAAAGCTGCAGGATCGTATGAATCAAAAGGAGCTGATCTTCCGTGAATATACCAAATGCGAGTCCAAGCTTGCCGCTCTGCGCGATACACAGGACAAGCTTTCCACCAAGCTGTGGGATGATTACGAATTGACGCGCAACGATGCCGTGGCATTGGGCTATCCTCCCGTAACACGCGAAAACCGCAGTGAGATGATGGCATTGCAGACAGAGTGCCGCAACAAGCTGCGCGCGATTGGTTCGGTAGACCTGGATGCTGTCAATAAATATGAAGAGGTCAAGACTCGTTACGATCGCTTGAATGCTCAGATCACCGATCTGGAAAAGGCGCGTAAGGATCTGAACGGAATCATCGAGCAGCTGGAAACCGAAATGAAGACCTCGTTTGTGGATTCCTTCAACAAGATCAACGAAAACTTCGGAAAGGTATTTTCCGAGCTGTTTGGAGGCGGTTCTGCCGAGCTGTCTCTCAGCGATCCCGAAAACGTACTGGAAAGCGGTATCGAGATCAAGGCGGCACCTCCCGGCAAGATCATCAAGAATCTGATGCAGCTTTCGGGCGGCGAGCAAGCCTTCATCGGCGTTGCGCTCTTCTTTGCGATCTTGCAGGTGAATCCCACTCCGTTCTGTATTCTGGACGAGATCGAGGCGGCACTTGACGAGGTAAACGTTGAGCGCTTGGCACAGTACATCAAGCGGTATTCACACGGAACGCAGTTTATTATGATCACCCACCGCCGCGGAACGATGGCGGCTGCAGACCGTTTGTACGGTGTAACCATGCCCGAGCACGGTATCTCCAAGGTACTGATGCTGGATGTGGGCGATATTTCCAAGAAGGAAGGAGAAGAGTGGAATGGGATTTTTGGATAAACTGTTTGGAAAGAAAAACGAACAGGAAAAAATAGAGGAGCCCGAAGCACAGGCTACCGAGGAGCAAGCAGAGTCTGAGACTGACCTTGTCGAGACATCGGAGGAACAAGTACAGCCGGAAGCCGATGAAACGGCAAAGGCGGAGGCTGCAGTAGATGTTGTTCCCGATGAGGAAACCAAGAAAAACGAGAAGAAATCCTTTTGGAAGCGAGTCAAAGAAGGCTTGTCAAAAACCAAAAACGCATTGCTTGGTCAGATCGACGATCTGCTTAAGAATTTTGTCAAGGTAGACGAGGAGCTTCTGGAGGAGCTGGAGGAAATTTTGATCTGTGCCGATGTCGGCATCAACGCAACCGAGCAGATCATTGAGAAATTGCGCGAGCAGATCAAGGACGGCAGACTCAAGGAAAAGGAGCAGGTTACCGACGCATTGCGTGCAATTCTGGAAGAAATGATCGGTGAGGGCGCACCCTTGAATCTTTCCACCAAGCCAAGCGTGATCCTTGTGATTGGTGTCAACGGCGTTGGAAAGACCACGTCAATCGGTAAGATCTCCAATCAGCTTCGCAAGGATGGCAAAAAGGTGGTCGTTGCGGCGGCAGATACCTTCCGTGCGGCGGCGATCGATCAGTTGGCTGTATGGTGCGAAAGAGCAAAGGTCGATCTGATCCGTCAGAACGAGGGAAGCGATCCTGCGGCAGTTGTGTACGATGCTTGCCATGCGGCGAAAAACAAAAATGCCGACGTATTGATCATTGATACGGCGGGACGCTTGCATAATAAGACCAACCTGATGAACGAGTTGGCAAAGATCAACCGCGTAATCGACCGTGAGCTTCCCGATGTGGCGCGTGAAAATCTGTTGGTTCTGGACGCTACCACGGGACAGAACGCGATCATGCAGGCAAAGGAATTCAAAAATGCGGCGGCTCTTACGGGCTTGATTCTCAATAAGATGGATGGAACGGCAAAGGGCGGTATCGTGATCTCGATCCGTCAGGAGCTCAATATCCCCGTGAAATTCATCGGTGTCGGCGAGAAGCTGGACGATATGCAGGAATTTGAACAAAAGGAGTTTGTGCGCGCACTGTTTGAGTGATGCGTGCCGTTGCTGATATGAAAATCGTTTTGGCATCCAGAAACCGAAAAAAGATCAACGAGCTGAAGACCTTGCTGTCCGAGTCCTTTTCCGATCTTGAGATCCTGTCACTGGATGATGTTGGGATCACGGAGGAGATCGAGGAGAACGGCGAGACCTTTGCCGAAAATGCTCTGATCAAGGCACGTGCGGCGGCGACCTCGGGGTATATCGCAGTTGGCGATGATTCGGGCTTGACCGTAGACGCATTGAACGGAGCTCCGGGGATCTACTCGGCTCGCTACGCCGCGCGTTGCAACTTCGCGGGCGACCATGATGACGAAGGGAACAACCAAGCACTTTTGCAAAACCTGAAGGGCTTGGAGCCTGCAAAGCGTACGGCGGCATTCGTTTGCACCATCGCTTGCGTATTGCCCGACGGACGTGAGTTTACCGTTGCGGGGGATGTGAAGGGAAGGATTCTGGAATCCTACGCCGGAAACGGTGGCTTTGGATACGATCCGTTGTTTTTCTACGAGCCCTTCGGAAAGACCTTTGCCCAGCTTTCGTTTGAAGAGAAGAACGAGGTTTCGCATCGCGGCAGAGCGATCCGTGCTTTTGCTGAAAAATTGAAGGAACTACTTGGAGAATGATGAAATTTTCAGATTACTATCTTGCGCCGGCTTCCCGCACGGTGTCGATCCTTCTGGGCCTTCTCGGAGGGACAACCGCGGGATTGTTTACGGGCTGGCAATATGGCGTGCTGTTCGGTTGCGCGGTTGCAATTCTTGCATCGGTGATCGTTCCTTGGAGGATCTATCGGGCGGAAAAGCCCTATCTTCTCATCAAGGAAACGCTGAAAGGCCCCTTTTTGATCGATAAAAGGGTTCGCTTTTCCGTCAAAGGCGGCAGCGTTGGAGGATATTTTATTCTCACGCATGAGAGCATGATCTTTTTGTCGATGGAAGAGGGCGAGCATCGCTTGGAATTTTCGCACAACGATGTTTCCCACGTTTTGCTGGGAAACGATATGTCGTTGCGTGTGTATCTCAACGACAAGCAATTTGTTCGCATCGTTTCCGATATGATCGAGGAGATGGGAGACGTTTTGCGCGAAAACGGCTGGTCGGTACGGAACGACGACGCTTCGTAAAATAAAAAAAGAAAGAGAAACAGTTATGATTACGTCAAAGCAAAGAGCTTACCTGCGCGGTCTTGCAAACGATCTTCCTGTGATCATGCAGATCGGCAAGGGTGGCTTGAATGAAAATATGTTAAAGACCTTTTCGGATGCGCTGGAGGCACGGGAGCTGATCAAGCTTCATGTGCTGGAGAACAGCGGTTATTCCCCCAAGGAGGCACTGAATGCGCTTGCAGAGGCATTGAATGCCGAGGCGGTTGCCGCAACGGGGAAGAAGATCGTTCTGTACCGTGCTTCCGAGAAAAAGCCGGTTATCGAGCTTCCGCGCGCATGACACGCGTTGGAATCTACGGCGGCACCTTTTCGCCGCCTCACAACGGACATATACAGGCGGCAAAGGCTTTTATGGAGCAGATGTGGTTGGATTTTCTGTATGTGATCCCAACCGCACTTCCGCCGCATAAGGAAATGGACGTGGAGGTCTCTGCAAAGGACCGATTGGAAATGTGCCGTCTTGCTTTTGCGGGGATCGAAGGCGTTTATGTCAGCGATATGGAGATCCTTCGCGGCGGCCGCAGTTATACGGTAGACACGCTTCGGGAGCTTTCGGGAGAGGACCGCAGACTGTTCCTTTTGTGCGGTACCGATATGGTACTCACGCTTGATCAGTGGCGCGAACCCGATGAGATATTCCGTCTTTCGTATCCCGTTTATATCCGACGGGATAACGATCGGTCACTGGATGCTCCGTTGATTGCAAAAATTGCCGAATATAACCAAAAATACGGAAAGGTCGTGCGAAGGATCGTGACCGATCCCATCGAGCTTTCCTCGAGTGATGTGCGCAACGCACTGAACAGCGGTAAGGATATTTCGAAAATGGTTCCGCCTGCGGTGAAAAAATACATTGCAGACAATCATTTGTACGGTTGAAGCGAAAGGAGACAGCACATAATGAAAGAGATCACCGAGGAGATGCTGAGCGCACTCCGAGAAACGATTTTATCGAAAATGTCTCCCAAACGCTTTCGGCACACCGTGGCGGTGGAGGACATGGCAGCGAGTCTTTGCGCACTCTACTGTCCCGAAGAGACCGCAAAGCTGCGTGCGGCGGCACTGCTGCACGATGTGACAAAGGAGCTGACGCTTGCCGAGCAGGTGGAACTTTCCGAATCGCTGGGGCTTGCGGTGAAAAAGAGCGATCTTTTGTCCCCGAAAACCTTTCACGCAAGAACAGCGGCGGCTCAGATTCCGCTCAAGTTTGCGGAGTTTTCGGATCCCGTGATCGTGGAGGCGGTTCGCTGGCATACCACGGGACACGCGCACATGACGCTGACCGAAAAGCTTTTATACCTGGCTGATTATAACGATCTTTCCAGAACCTTTGAAAATTGCGTTATTCTGCGCCGCTATTTCTGGGGAGCCGAACCCGAAAAAATGAATGCGGAGGAGCGCGACGATCTTTTGTGCGATACGCTTTTGATGTCGTACGATATGACGGTTCGAGATCTGCTTTCCGAGGGAACTCCGATCGCTGTGGATACGATGGAGGCTCGTAACGAGCTTCTGCTTGAAAAAAGCGAGCGCGGAAACTGAAACGGGCAGACGGCCTCACTACATATTGTTTCAATGTGTGAGGTTGATTATGAAATTCTTTTTACGTTTTTTTATCTTTTTGCTGGTGCTGTCCACCTTGATTCTGACGCTTGGTGCCTCTGCCATGGGAGAATCAAAGCCCTCTGCGGCGGTTTCGGCTTTGCCCAAAAGCCACGGGATCACACGGTTTTTGGTCATGGGACGCGACCGAGCCGCAGGACTGACTGACAGCATTTTTGTGGTCACGCTTGACGAAACGAAAAAGCAGGCTTCCATTTTACAAATTCCGCGTGATACCTATGCGGCTTATACCGAAAGAGACTATAAAAAGCTCAACGGTGCCTTGCAGGTGTTGGGGGCCGAAAAAACGACGGAGCTGTTATCCTCGGCACTGGGCGTTCGGCTTGATTACTTTGCGGTGATCGATCTGGACTGTGTGCAGGGGCTGGTCGATGCCGTTGGCGGTGTTGACGTTGTATTGCCCGAAGCACTGGCGTATTCCGATCCCGAGCAGGGACTTGAAATACAGCTTCCCCAAGGAGCGGTGCATCTGGATGGCAAAAGGGCAGAGCATTTACTCCGATTCCGCTCGGGGTATGTGAACGCCGATCTTGGAAGACTGGATGCCCAAAAGCTGTTTTTGCAGGCGTTTGCCCAAAAATGCAAAACGCTGAACCCCCTTCAGATGATCGAGGTGCTTGGCGTTGTATTTACCCGCGTGCAGACCAATATCGATCTGCCGACTGCCTGCCGTTTGGCGGTGGGACTGTTGCATTTTGATACCGATACCATCCCAATGGCAACGATGGCGGGGGAAGCCGTGCAAGGAACGAGCGGTGCGTGGTACTATGTGATCAATCGCCCGGCAGGTGCCGGAATGGTAACCGAATACTGCTTGCCAACCCAACCCTTGACAGAAACGGATTTTGATCCCGACGGTATTTTTGACCGCCGCGATCATGCCGATTTTCATAAAATTTATACCGCCGATCCCGAAACGGGCGGCGAATAGCAAATACCGAGAAAGGAAGATTTCAATGGAAGAAATGATGCAAAACACTCTACCGCCCCTCACGGGAGCCGCACCGGAAGAATTGGCACACGCGATCTTTGATGTTCTGGATGCCAAAAAGGGACAGAAAATCAAGGTTCTTCATGTGCATGACCAAACCGTGATCACCGACTATTTCGTGATCTGCACGGGTAACTCCTCCACACAGGTCAAATCTCTGGCAGGAGAGGTTGAATACAAGCTTGGCTTGCGCGGCGTTGATCCCTTGCATTTTGAAGGCAGAGATAACAACGGTTGGATCGTTGTCGATTACGGCACGGTCATCGTTCATATATTCAATCGCGAGAACCGCGATTTCTATCAGCTTGAAAAACTTTACGGAGATGCAACGGAGGTTCACTTTGTTGGCATTGACGATCAGATTGGAGAAGAAGAACAATGAAGTACGATTTCAGACAAATTGAGCCGAAATGGCAAAAATGATGGGAAGAAGAGGGAACCTTCAAGGCTGTTGATTTCAGCGAAAAGCCCAAGTATTACAACCTTGTGGAATTTCCGTATCCCAGCGGAAGCGGTATGCACGTAGGACACATCAAGGCATATTCGGGCCTTGAGGTGGTTTCGCGCAAAAGACGTATGCAGGGCTACAATGTGCTGTTCCCGATCGGATTTGACGCGTATGGACTTCCCACCGAGAACTCCGCGATCAAAACGGGACTTCACCCCCGTGTGCTGACCGACCGTAACATTGAAAAATTTACATCACAGCTCAAGCGTGTCGGTTTCTCCTTTGACTGGTCGCGCGTTGTGGATACCACCGAGGAAAATTACTACCGCTGGACGCAGTGGATCTTCTTAAAAATGTTTGAAAAGGGACTTGTTTTCCGTGACATCGCGCTGGTAAACTACTGTCCCAGCTGTAAGGTCGTTCTGTCCAACGAGGACTCTCAGGGCGGCAAATGCGATATCTGCCACAGCGATATCGTGCAGAAATCCAAGGCTGTTTGGTATCTGCGCATCACCGAGTATGCAGACCGTCTGTTGCAGGGACTGGAAGAGGTGGACTATCTGCCCAACGTCAAGCAGCAACAGGTCAACTGGATCGGCAAATCCACAGGTGCGTTCGTGAATTTCGCGCTCAAGGGTGTGGACGAAAAGCTGCGCATTTATACCACGCGTCCCGATACGCTTTTTGGCGTAACCTTTATGGTCATCGCGCCCGAGCATCCCATTATTGAAGCCAACCGCGACAAGATCAAGAACATCGATGCGTTGGATGCATACCGTGAGGAGTGCGCAAAGAAGACCGAATTTGAGCGTACTCAGCTCGTTAAGGAAAAGACAGGCGTTTGCATCGACGGCATTTCGGCTGTCAACCCCGTCAGCGGCAAGGAGATCCCGATCTATATTTCCGACTATGTTATGATGGGCTACGGAACAGGTGCGATCATGGCAGTTCCCGCGCATGACGAGCGTGACTGGGAGTTTGCAAAGAAGTTCGGCATCGATATCATCGAGGTCATCAAGGGCGGTGACATTGAAAGCGGTGCCTATGCGGGCGACGGCGAGATGGTCAACTCGGACTTCCTCAACGGATACACCAATAAAAAGGATTCGATCGCGCGTATGCTGGAGCATCTTGAAAAAGAGGGCATTGGAGAGAAGGGCGTACAGTACAAGATGAAGGACTGGGCGTTCAACCGCCAGAGATACTGGGGCGAGCCGATCCCGATCGTTCACTGCGAGCATTGCGGCATCGTTCCCGTTCCGTACGACGAGCTTCCCTTGAAGCTGCCGCCTGTACAGAACTTTGAGCCCGGTGAGGGCGGCGAGAGCCCCTTGGCAAAGCTCGACTATTTTGTAAACTGCAAGTGTCCCAAGTGCGGCAAGGATGCCAAGCGTGAGACCGATACCATGCCGCAGTGGGCAGGCTCCTCCTGGTACTTCCTGCGCTATATCGATCCCAAGAACGAGGGCGCGTTTGCCGACCCCGAAAAGCTGAAATACTGGATGCCCGTTGACTGGTACAACGGCGGTATGGAGCACGTTACGCGTCACATGATCTATTCGCGCTTCTGGCATAAGTTCCTGTACGACCTTGGCGTAGTTCCTTGCAACGAGCCTTACGCAAAGCGTACCGCACAGGGCTTGATCCTGGGTCCCGATGGCGAGAAAATGTCCAAATCGCGCGGAAACGTAGTAGACCCCAACGACGTGGTAGACGTTCTGGGTGCCGATGTATTGCGTACCTATGTTCTCTTCATGGGTGACTACGGAAGTGCGGCTCCTTGGAACGAAAGCTCGATGAAGGGCTGTAAGAGATTCTTGGAGAGAATTGCCGATCTGACCGATATTATGAAGGGTGAGGGTGTGACTCCCAAGCTGGAGACCGCATTCCATAAGACCATCAAAAAGGTATCCTTGGATATTGAGGATCTGAAGTTCAACACTGCTATTGCATCGATGATGACATTGCTCAACGACATTGCGGCTGTTGGCAACATTACACGCGATGAGCTGATGACGCTGGTTCGTCTGGTTTGTCCCTTTGCACCTCACTTGGCTGAGGAAATGTGGGAGACTCTGGGCGGCGAAGGTCTTTGCTCGCTTGCCGCTTGGCCCGAATGGGATGAGAACAAGACGGTTGACAGTACGGTTGAGGTTGCGGTACAGATCAACGGAAAGGTACGCGGAACCATTCAGCTTCCCGTAAACTGTCCCAAGGATGAGGCGATCGCAGCCGCTAAGGCAGACGCGAAGATTGCCGCTGTGATCGAAGGGAAGACCGTGATCAAGGAGATCAGCGTTCCCAACAAGATCATCAATATCGTTGTAAAATAATCGGATGGAGAAGCAGATCGTTATCTGTTCCCATGACGCGGTGTTTGCACGGATGCTGGAGCTGGAGTTTTCCTTTCACGGCTGTACGGTGCAAACGGTACAAGGCTACCCAGAAGACCTTTTTGCCGAGGTGGTACTGCTCGATCTGGACAGTGCCGCCGCACCGCCTCCCGAATGTTACCGCCGAATGATCGGTTTTACGAGGGGAAAGGCACTTTCCGAGGATCAGACACGGCGGCAATGCTCCATGATCCTGCACCGTCCCTTTGAAATGCCTCTTTTGCGCCGCGAGGTGCTGGGAGAATTTGAAAAGCAAAAAGAAAAAAGCGGAGGTGCCGTACAGCTTACGGCTTTGAAGAACGGAAAGCTTGAGCTATGCGGTGTTGTTCCGGAGCTGACACCCCACGAGCAAGCCATCCTTTCTTGCTTGCTGGAGCATCGGGGAGAGGTTGTTTCGCGCGACGGGCTGGCAGAATTGATCGGAGAATCGGCAGCGAACAAGGTGGACGTGTACATTTGCTACCTGCGCCGAAAGATTGCAAAGATCACCCCCGTCAAGCTGATCGCCACCGTGCGCAATCGGGGATACAGACTTGATTTTTAACCCTTTTGGCGGAATCCGTATTTCTAACAACGAAAGGACCTTATCATGAAACGCGTATGGATGCTTTTTCTGATCGTGATAACTTTGCTATCGGTTACGCTGTCCTCTCTGACGGGATGCGCACCCATGTCTGATTCCGTTCCCGATCAGAATGAAACCGACGGACAAGATGCGCCCGATGAGAATGTGAACGAAAACGGCTCCGAGAACAAGCCGACTGCTCCTTCGGATGAAGAGCGGGAGGAAAACACACCGACCGAGGAGGAAGAACCTATGAAGCTTACGTTTGGCTCCTATAACATCAAGCATGGCGCGGACGACCTGCCCCTGCTTTCAAGGATCGCAGGCAATATCACGAAATACGGAATGGATGTTGTGGGCTTGCAGGAGGTCGATCAAATGACCACGCGCGTGGGCGGTGTTGATACCATGAAGACCTTGAGTGAGGCAACGGGGTACCCGTATTATGCCTTTTTCAAGGCGATCTCTTACAAGGGCGGCGAATACGGCGTTGGAATTCTGAGTAACTATCCGATCGTGGAGACCGAGCGCATCGAGCTGGAATCATTAACCTACGAGCAACGCGTGCTTGGAAGAGCGTGTATTGACGTGAACGGAGAGCGGATCCAATTTTTTGTAACACACCTGTCTTATGAAAATAAGGAAATTCGTACCACGCAATTTGCCGAGGTTGCCGAGGTCTTGGCGGGGTATGACAATTACGTTTTAACAGGGGATTTCAACACCTCCGATTTTTCCGAGTATTCGGTCCTTCCGAATGTAAACGCGGTGAATAAGGCAAGCAAACATGTCGTGACCTTCCCGGGAAATTCTTCCTCGATCGATAATATCGTGTATTCCAACTCTGCATGGAGCTTTGAAGCACCGAAGACGGTAACGGAGAGCTATTCCGATCACTACGCGCTTTACGCTAAGGGAACTTACCTTGGAATAAAAGAAAATTAAGTTAATTATGCCCCCGAAATCGTTTGATTTCGGGGGCATACCTGTTTGGAATATTGTTATCAAAGGCTCCTCAGTCGCTTTTTCTTTTGGCGATATAGGCGCAAAATGAAAAGATGCTCCACTTCGCTCCACGGCATTGCAAGCAATGCCACTTAGCAAAAAGAAAAACGCCGTAAAAGTGTTTCGCGCTCTGCGGAGCGCGAGAAGGGCTACTCGCCCTTCACCTCGCGAGCTTTTGAAAAAGCTCGACCAAAGCTTTTTAAGACGAAGTTGTTCAAGCGATGATTCCGCCGCCTACCACAACGTCGCCGTCATACAGCACCACCGATTGTCCGGGGGAGATCGCACGCTGAGGCTCGTCAAAGCAGAGATGCAACGTATTGTCGTCGGTCTGCTCGACTGTTGCCCATGCGGGACGTGCCGAGTATCTCACCTTTGCCTGTACACGGATCGGCGCGTCAAAACGATCGGTTGCAATCAGATTGATATGATTTGCCGTCAGCTCACGGCTGAAAAGCTGATCGTTATCTCCAAGCACCACCGTGTTGGTTTTGGGGTCTTTTTTGCATACGTATGTGGGTTTTCCAAATGCGATCCCAAGTCCCTTGCGCTGTCCGATCGTGTATCGGATAAGTCCCTGATGGCGGCCGAGAAAGGCACCGTTTTCATCCACAAAATCTCCGCAGGGAAAGGTCGCGTTTGAATGACGCTCGATAAACGAAACGTAATCGCCGTCGGGAATAAAGCAGATATCCTGGCTGTCGCGCCGTGCGGCATTGCAAAATCCGTTTTCCAGAGCGATCGCACGGACTTCCTCTTTGGTCATCTCCCCAAGGGGAAAGCGGGTGGCGGAAAGCTGTTCTTGCGTAAGCTGCCACAGCACGTAGCTTTGATCCTTCGAGGGGTCCTTGGCGCGCAAAAGAAGGGTACGGGTATCGTTTTTTTCGATTCGCGCGTAATGTCCCGTGGCAATTTGCTCACAGCCAAGACGCCTGCCCGCCTCGTACAGCTTCCCGAATTTCATGGTTCGGTTGCACTGCACGCATGGGTTCGGCGTACCGCCTTTTATATAGGTTTCGATGAAATAATCGATCACGTTTTTCTGAAATTCGGACGAAAAACCCATGATGTGGAAGGGAAGTCCCAGCTGTTCGGCAATCTTTTTTGCATCCTCGGCTTCGGTTGCCGTACCGCAGCTCGGTACGGGTGTATCGGGCGACAGATCGGCAGGATTAAAAAGACGCATCGTAACGCCTACACAATCCAAGCCTTGCTCTTTGAGCAAAAGTGCCGCAACACTGCTGTCTACGCCGCCGCTCATGGCGATCAACACTGTTTTTTTGTTTTGCTCCATATCAACTATCCCAGGAAAAGCGTGTCAGCTCTCCCGCCTCCTGCAATCCTTCAAAATTCTTCTGGCGCAGAATCTCGTATACCGCAACCGCTACCGTGTTGGAGAGATTGAGTGAGCGAAGTCCCTCGCGCATCGGCAGACGTACACATTCCTCGGGGTGCTTTACCAATAATTCCTCGGGAAGTCCCTTGGTCTCTTTTCCGAACATGATGAAAACGGGATCGGGGTAGCTTACATCGCAGTAGTTGTGCTTTGCCTTGGTGGTGAAGTAAAAGACCTTGGCATCGGGATGCTTGGCGTAGAAATCCTCCAAGCCGTCGTAATAGGTGATGTCAAGATACTGCCAGTAATCAAGTCCCGCGCGTTTGAGCTTTTTGTCATCGATCTCAAATCCCAGGGGACGGATCAGATGCAATGCGGCACCCGTAGCGGCACAGGTGCGCGCAATATTTCCCGTATTTTGGGGGATCTCGGGCTCATGCAGAACGATATTGATGGATTTCATGGTGGATTACCTTCCTTGTGCGGACTTTTCTGTATTATCATAGCATATTTTGAAGGGTTCTGCAAGCAAAAAGTGTATGTTTTTATGATTGTTTACAAATTATAATATAAATTTACGAAAATATATAGTATAATAAATACTGGTATATTGTACGCAGGCGTTTTTGTCCTGTAAAAGATTATTTGACCGAAAGGATTTTCCTCTTATGTCTTTGTTTACAAAAGTTTTTGGAAGCTACAGCCAACGACAGATCAAAAAGCTGAAGGTGATCGCGGATCAGATCGAATCACTTTCCGAGAAGTATGCCGCCATGACCGATGCCGAGCTGCAGGCTATGACTCCCGCGCTGAAGGAGCGCCTTGCCGCAGGAGAAACGACCGATGATATTTTGCCCGATGCCTTTGCCGCGGTTCGTGAGGCGGCACACCGTGTACTGAATAAGCGTCCCTTCTACGTACAGCTTTTGGGCGGAATCGTGTTGCATCAGGGGCGTATTGCCGAGATGAAGACGGGAGAAGGAAAAACGCTGGTTGCAACGCTTCCCGCTTATCTGAACGCGCTGACGGGCGAGGGTGTGCATATCGTTACGGTCAACGACTATCTGGCGCGTGTGGGTGCCGAGGAAATGGGACGCGTGTATGAGTTCATGGGACTGACCACCGGGCTGGTGGTTCATGGGCAAACACAGCAGGAAAAGCAGGCGGCGTACCAAGCCGATATCACCTACGGCACGAACAACGAGTTCGGCTTTGACTATCTGCGCGATAACATGGTGATCTATAAAAAGCAGATGGTGCAAAGAGGGCATATTTTTGCCATCGTGGACGAGGTGGACTCGATCCTGATCGACGAGGCAAGAACCCCCTTGATCATTTCGGGTGCGGGCGATAAAGCAACCGATCTTTACGAGCGCGCGGAAACGCTGGCACGCAGTATGCGTAAATTTGTGATCAAGGAGCTTGACCACAAGGTCAATCATGATGATATCAACGCCGACTATATCGTCGATGAAAAGGCAAATAATGCGATCCTTACTCCGCAGGGCGCGAAAAAGGCAGAGGCGTTCTTCGGATTGGACAACCTGACCGATTCCGAAAACGCGCAGATCGCGCATCATATTAACCAAGCTATCCGTGCGCACGGATGTATGCACCGCGATGTGGACTACGTGGTAAACGAAAACGGTGTTATGATCGTGGATTCGTTTACGGGACGATTGATGCCGGGCCGCCGTTATTCCGACGGACTCCATCAGGCGATCGAAGCCAAAGAAGGCGTTCAGGTGCAAAAGGAAAACAAAACACTTGCCACCATCACCTTCCAGAACTATTTCCGTATGTACCGCAAGCTGTCGGGTATGACGGGTACTGCGCTGACCGAGGAAAGCGAGTTCCGTGAGATCTATAAGCTGGACGTAATCGAGATCCCCACCAATATGCCCATGATCAGACGGGATCATCCCGATGTGGTATATTGCACGATTGCGGGAAAATACAACGCTATTATCGAGCAGGTCAAGGCTTGCCATGAAAAGGGACAGCCCGTGCTGGTCGGTACCGTTTCGATCGATAAATCCGAGGAGCTTTCGGTACGGCTCAAGCGCGCGGGAATTCCGCACACCGTCCTGAACGCAAAATACCATGCAAAGGAAGCCGAGATCGTAGCGCAGGCAGGAAAATTCGGTGCGGTTACGATTTCTACCAACATGGCAGGACGCGGAACCGATATCCTGCTTGGCGGTAACCCCGAATTCATGGCAAAGGCAGAGATGCGCTCCATGGAATTCTCTGATGAAGCACTGGCTGCGTGTGCAAGCTTTGCCGAGACCGATAACGAGGAAATTCTGGAGGCTCGCCGTGTTTTCCGCGAGCTGGTGAACCGTTATCGGGAAGAGATCGCGCCCGAGGCAGAAAAGGTCAAGGCTGCGGGCGGCTTGTTCATTCTGGGTACCGAGCGTCACGAGAGCCGCCGTATCGACAACCAGCTGCGTGGACGTGCGGGACGTCAGGGAGACCCCGGTGAATCCAGATTCTTCCTATCGATGGAAGACGATCTGATGCGCCTGTTCGGTACCGACCGTATGCAGGGCATCGTCAGTGCACTCAAGATCCCCGAGGATATGCCGATCGAGGCAAAGATCCTTTCCAACCGCATCGAGTCGGCACAGAACAATCTGGAGCAAACAAACTTCCGCCGCAGAAAATACGTGCTTGCATACGATGACGTAATGAATCAACAGCGAACCGTGATCTACAAGCAGCGTCAGGATGTGCTCAATGGCGAGGATATCTCCGAGACCATCCGCAAGATGATCCTGACCACCGTAGAAAACGCGGTTGAGAGCTATACAAGAGATGAATCACCCGAAAACTGGGATTTCGACGGCTTGCGCGCACAGTTCATGGGTGTGCTGACCATCGAAGAGGATTTTCGGTTTACCCCCGAAAGACTCAAGGAGATCGATCGCAATACCATCCTGGAGCCCATGACCGAACGTGCTATGCAGCGATACGGGGAGCAGGAGAAGATCTTTGGCGAGGAGAACTTCCGCGAGGTCGAGCGCGCGATCCTGCTCAAAAACGTGGATACCGCGTGGATGGAGCATATCGACACGATGGAGGATCTGAAAAGCTCGGTGGGCTTGCAATCCTACGCACAGCGCGATCCCGTTACCGAATACCGTATTCTGGGCGCGGATATGTTTGATGCAATGGTAGACGATATCCGCTTGAATACCGTTCGTACACTTTTGTCGATCGTACCGCGTACACAGCCGATCACCCGCGTACAGGTGGCGAATCCGCTTTCTACGGGACCTGTTACGACCGTGAAAAAGGCGGCTAAGGCGCGTCCCTCTACCACGGTGGTACGGGATAGCGGCCGCGTGGGAAGAAACGATCCCTGTCCCTGCGGCAGCGGTAAAAAATACAAGAACTGCTGTATGCGCAATGAGGGCTGACGGAAAGGGGCTTTGTTATGGGATTTGGATTTCTGTTTTTGGGATATCTTGTTTCCTTCGTGCTGTCCCTGACGCTGGCGCGCTTTGACTTTGCGGGTGCGGCACATCTGTTGGGCTATGCGCTGATGCTGCGCGGCTTGATGGAATTGACAAGATATCAAAAAAGCTTCCTGTATGCGAAATGGCTGACCTATCCGATGCTTGCCATAGCGTGCTATAGCCTGTTAGGCTCTTTTGATACCTTGCTTTGGTGGAATCTTCCCATTTTTGGAGAGAACGTAACACAGATCGTTGAAGGGTTTACCACCGTTTTGGCGGTGTGCTTCCAGGCTGCGGTTTTGTACGGCATTCGGATGTTGGCGGAGGAAGTCGAGCTGTCGCATATCGCCACCAAGGCGGTGCGCAATATGGTCTTTTTGGGGCTGTACGGTCTTTTGTATGCAGTTTCGCGTCTGCCCGACTCTTGGGTCGGCTCGTTCGTTAAGTACGTGGAGCTTGCCGAGGGGATTGTACTGTTCGTTGTGGTGGCGCTCAATCTTTTGCTTCTGATCTCCTGCAACAAAAATATTTGCGCAGAGGGGGACGAGGATCAACCGCCCAAAAAATCGCGCTTTGAATGGATCAACCGAATGGGAGAGGCGTACGACAGAACGCATCAAAAAAATATAGACAATGCAAAACGCGATGCCGAGGAATTTGTTCGCCGTCACCGTGAGAAAAAGGAACAAAAGAAAAATAAGAAAAAGAAAAAATGAGAAAGAAAATGAAAAGGAAGGGAGATGAATGCATGGAACAAAAAAAGCTGAACCGAATGGGATTTGCTTATATTCTGCTCGGAATGCTGTTTTTGTGGAATCCGATTGTCGGATTCGTTGATGTGTTGCCCGACCTTTTCGGTTATTTGCTGTTATACGTTGGAACCTATAAGCTTGCCGATCTCAATCTCCACATAGAGGAAGCACGGGCAAAGCTTCGCGTCCTTATGTGGGTTGGGGCAGGGCAGTTGTTTGCGATGTGGTTTCTATACAGCGTCATGGGCGGCTCGGAGGAGATCAACCGATACGAGCAGCCCACGGGAATCTTGCTTTGCACCTTTGCAATGCTGTTTTTCAGATGGTATTTTCTGATCCCCGCTTTTCGGGAGCTGTTTCGAGGAATGGAGCGATTGGCAGAAAAATACGGCTCGGATTTTCTCGATAAGTCCAAACGCGATAAAACAAAAAGTCACCGAATGATCATCGGTTGCCGCATTTTTATCATTGTTTCAAGCTTGGCGTCGCTTTTGCCCGAGTTGACGGTATTGGCTTCTATGGAATACGCTGTGCAGAACAGTAATTTTCTGTTTGACTGGTACAGCTTCATTCGAATGTTCCGTGTGATTGGTGGGGCGGTAGGCGGGATTTTCGGCTTGATCTGGTTGATACAGATCGGACTTTACTTCTTATCTGCATTGCGCGACCGTATTTGGAGAGAGCGGCTTGAAATTGCTTATCACCAAGAAATGCAAAAGCGCCCCGGGGTTTTCACGGTGCGCAGATTTCGGTTATTTACCTTGTTGTTGCAGATTGCTATTATTTTTGCCATCAACCTGCGGCTGAGTTATTATTCGGCATTGCCCGGGTTCGGACTTGCCTTGATCGGTATGCTCGCTGTCTTTTTGCTTTCCAAAAAGGTTCAGGTCAGACAAAGGGACACGCTGTACATTGTGGGCGGAGTTTTGTCGGTCGTCAGTCTGGCACAATGGATTACCAATTATCTGTACCTCTTGGACTATCTGCCCGAAACGTCCATGTATGAACAAGCGGCGTTTTATAAATATCTGTTTGTGAAATGTCTTGGAATTGCCGAAGCATTTTTTACCTTTATTTTCATTTGGATTTTGATCTCGCTTTTGATGGAGCTTGTCTTCGCGCATACGGCTGTGGAATACGAGGGCGATGTCACACACGCGCTTTCCAATGCCGCAACGGCAAAGCTGCACCGCTCCTTTGAGCGGAGAAGCATGGTGATTCTGATCTTCTTCTTGCTGGCGGCGATCGGAAATATGCTGGATGCGTACTTTTTGCTGCAATATCCGTGGGGATGGTTGGTTTGTTTTGTTTTTTCCTTTGTTGCAATTTGGAATTTTTTCTCAATGCTTCACGAATTTATGGAACAGATCCGCTTCCGCTACGAGCAGGATCCCATGCATAAAAAGCACTGAGTCCGCGCATACTTTTGTTGTAATCCCATTACAAAAAAGGAGAGCAACAATGAAGAATTATAATCAGAACAATCAGCAGAACCAGAACAATCAGCAGAACCAGAATAAGCAACAAAATCAGAACAACCAGCAGAATCAGAATAATCAACAGAATCAGAGCAAGCAACAAAATCAGAACAATCAAAACAATCAGGATTACAAGAATCGCAAGAACGGTATGTAATACCGAGCCTCCTACGGGAGGTTACATAATATTTTGCGGTCGGAAAGGACGGAAACGTGTTTTACATCGATACGGTTGATGAAAGTATCATAAAAGCGGTCGAAGCACACGGCGTAAAAAGGGAAGCGCTGCGCTTGGGCGCTTTTTGCGACCGTGACTGTGACTACCGTCCGGCTCCGATCTATTTGTTTGCTACAAAGGATGAGTTGATCCTTCTTGTGGGAAAGTGGGAGAGCGAAACGCTGCCCACGGCACAAAATGCGGGAGAAAATTTTGTCGAAGCGGCTTATCAATGCTATCCTTTTTCCGATTTGCAGGGCTTTCGATGTGAGGAGCTTTTGTCGGCAGGGCGGCTGACGGCTCTTCGGGGAGAGGACAAGACTCCCTTCTTGATCGCTTGCTTTACGAATTTCTGCAGGGCGTCGATGCAAGTATTTGTCAAATACGCCGAGCGGATCGCCAAGGGCGAGGATCCCGAGATCGATCCCAAGGACGATCCTGCCGAGCATCACTGTCCCACCTGCGGCTTGCGTTATCCCGACCGAAACCGCCGTGTCTGTCCCCATTGCATGGAAAAGGGCAAGCTGTTCAAGCGCTTTTCGGTATTCATTCTGCGCTACCGCTTGTACGTATTTTTAACCGTACTCTCGCTCGTGCTTCTGACGGCGATGAGTATTCTGGCACCCTATCTTTCCAGTGGCTTTTTCTACGATGAGGTCATTTACGGTACGGGAGAATTCGCAGGCGCTATTTTAACGGTTCTGTTTCTGATCATTGCAACGCGGTTGCTCAAATTACTGGCAACCGTAGTCAACAACCGTGTAACCTCCGAGATCGCGGCAAAAATGGTCTTTGATCTCAAAAAGACCATCTTTGGAGCGATCGAGCGTCTGTCCTTGAGCTTCTTTACGGGACGGCAGACAGGAGGACTTATGACGCAGGTCAACCAGGATGCAAATACGATCTACACCTTTTTCTGTGACAGCGTACCGTACCTGATCGTAAACGCGGTACAGGTCGTTGTTTTGGTCGTGCTGTTGTTTGTTTTGCACCCGATTTTGGCGGCGTGTGTTTTGATCACGATTCCCGTATTCGTGGTTCTGTTGCGTTGGATCTACCGCAGAAAGCGGAAATTACACGCCAAATACTTTGCAGGCTCGCGTAAGCTCAACGGATTTCTTGCCGACGTTTTGTCGGGCGCGCGCGTTGTAAAAGCCTTTTCCAAGGAACAGGAAGAGGTGGCTCGCTTTGGTGTACATAACGGTCGGCTTGCAACCGACGAGCGAAAGCTTGCGCTTTTCAATCATTATGCAGGCCCCGCGGCAGGCATGATCCTGTATCTGGGCAATATCGTAGCCTGGGGACTGGGCGGCTGGTTTGTGATCTCGGGGAACGGTGGCATGACCTACGGAATGCTTCTGACCTTTATCGCATATCTGAACATGGTTTTTGAGCCGCTGAATTTCTTCATTGACTTCGTTGACCGCACCGCCGATTGCTCCAACTCTCTGCAACGCTTGTTTGAGATCATGGATGCCGAGCCGGACGTGGTTCAGAAGGAGGACGCACTTGCTCCTGCCGATCTTGGCGGAGCAATCGAATTTGAAAAGGTGTCGTTCTCTTATCAAAAAGGGAAGAAGATCATTGATGACGTGTCGTTCTCGGTTCCCGAGGGCAGTATTTTGGGAATCGTGGGGCATACCGGTGCCGGAAAAAGCACGCTTGCCAATCTTTTGATGCGAATGTATGACGTGGAGGATGGCGAGATCAGAATCGGCGGATATCCCGTAAAGGATCTGGAGCTTGCCACCCTGTATCGCAACATTGCCATCGTTTCGCAGGAGACCTACCTCTTTATGGGAACCATTCTGGATAATATCCGTTATGCGCGTCCCGATGCCGATTTCGAGGAGGTGGTTGAGGCTGCCAAGTGTGCGGGCGCACACGACTTTATTATGAAGCTGCCCGATGCCTACCAAACGCGGATCGGCTTTGGCTATCAAGACCTATCGGGCGGTGAACGCCAAAGAATTTCGATCGCGCGGGCGATTCTGAAAAATCCCAAGATCCTGATTCTTGACGAGGCAACTGCCGCGATGGATACGGGAACCGAGCGTAAGATCCAAGAGGCATTGGCACAGCTGATTCGTGGCAAGACCACGATCATGATTGCACACCGGCTGTCCACTCTGCGCGATGCCGATCAGCTTGTTGTGATCGAGCATGGACGCGTTGCCGAGTGCGGCACCCAAAAGGAGCTTCTGGAGAAGGAAGACGGCGTATACAAGAAGCTTTATACCTTGCAGGAAGAAGCGTTGAAGAACGCGGGTATCTGCGAGTGACGAAAGGAGATAGAGTATGGATCATCATCCGCATCACGGAGGACCCGGGCGCGGACCTCGCCCGGACGGTCGCCCGAGACGGGAAGGGAAGGAGCGAACGCTGGCTGAGATCTCGGTCACGGTCTGGTTGACTCCCGAGAACGCTTCGTTTTCATTGAAAAACGGCTTGCTGTTTGTCAGCGTTGACGGAAAAGAGGCACAGCGCGCCTATCTTTGCCGTCAGTTCCCGTTTGATCTGTTGTGGGAATTCATTTCGGTACTGGATGATGAGCAGACCGAGATCGGAATCATTCGTGATCTTTCGCTTTTTGAGGGGGAAACGAACACGCTTTTGCGCGATGAGCTTTCCCGCCGTTACTATGCGCCCTTGATCAAGCGCATCCATAGCGTCAAGGAGCGCTACGGCTTTTCCTACTGGCGAGTGACCACCGAGGAGGGGACCGTCAGCTTTACCTTGCACGATACCTTCCGCAGTATCATTCGCGCAGGCGAGCACCGCTTGATCTTTATGGATGTCAACGGCAATCGCTTTGAAATTCCCGATGTGGAAGAATTGGATCGGAAGAGCTATAAAAAAATCGAGCTTTATTTGTAAGGAGGTGAGTGTGACCTATGGAGCAAGTGAATCCGCGCCTTTATGAAGCAATACATAAGGTTGATCCCGATGCATCGTCGGACAGCTTGTTCGCGGTCATGCGCACCGATCTGGATCTTTTGGAGCCTACCAAAAAGACCGATACGGTGATCGGCTTTTGGACGGGCGAGATTCGTGTTTACACAGATGGAGAGCTGACGCTTTGCGAGCCGATGGAGAGCATTGACCGCTTTGCGTATACACAGGGCGTTGGCTGTCAGACTGTTGAGCTGATCAGAAAGGACGGAACTCCCGTGCTGTTGGCACGAGCCGACAGCCGCTATCAGACCTTGATGGCGCAGTGTGTTAAGCGCGCCAATCACTATTTGCGGCACGGAAATCTGGATTTTTCAAGATTTTCCAAATCGGGAGCGGTGAGCTGTCCCAAGTGCGGCAAGCCCTATCCGCGCGGAAGCAGGACCTGTCCCCGCTGCACATCCAAAAAGAAAACGCTGTTGCGCCTTTTGAAAATGGCGTTGCCCGAAAAGTGGTATATCGCGGCATCGGTTCTTCTCTTTTTCGCGGTTACGGCGATCAACGTACTCACTCCGTACATCAACCGCATTTTGGTAGACGATTACATCCAAAACGATTCGTCCAACGTGTTCCTGCTTGGATTTGTCGGCGTGATCCTTGCGATGCTTGGCACGCAGATTTTGCGGCGGCTCGTATCGGTGTTCCGCGGAACCTTTTTAACGATCGCAGGCAACCGATTGATCGTTCGGCTGCGAAACACGGTGTTTGCAAAGATTCAGGAGCTTTCGATCGGAAAGATCTCGGAGCGCACGTCCGGAGAACTGATGAACCGTGTCAGCAGCGATACGCGTGTGATCAAAAACTTTTTGATCAGCCATCTGCCAAGTATTCTGGAGCAGGGCTTGCTGCTGGTTGCCATTGCGGCGATTCTGTTCTTCTACGATTGGCGTCTGGCACTTCTGATTCTGGTTCCCGCACCCTTTGTGGCACTGGCATTCCGTCTGTTCTGGCGGTTTATGAGAGCGATGTTCCACCGCCGTTGGGAGCTGAATTCGCGCGGAAATGCGATCCTGCACGATATTTTTTCGGGAATCCGCGTGGTCAAGGCGTATGGCATGGAAAAGCGCGAGGAGACTCGGTACGAGGAGATCTCGGCACGCGAGCGTGATGCACAGCTCAGACAAGAGCGTATATGGGCGGTTCTGATGCCGTGTCTGCATTTTCTGATGGGACTCGGCGAATACGTTTTGCTGTACTATGTCGGCACGAAAATGCTGGACGGTGAGATGACACCGGGTGCTATGGCACAGTTTTCGGCGTATGCGGGCATGATCTATGCTCCGCTGTCGGCACTGATCAATTTCCCGCGTCATTTCATGCAGATGATGACGTCGGTCACACGCGTTTATGAGATCATGGACGAGCCTGCCGATGTTCCCAATGCCCCAAGCGACCGCAAGCACACGTTGCGCGGAGAGATCCATCTGGAGCACGTTACCTTTGGCTATGCGGATGCCGATGAGGTGCTTCGTGATATCAATCTGCACATCAAGCCGGGCGAGTTTATCGGACTTGTCGGAAAATCGGGCGTTGGAAAATCCACGCTGATCAATCTGATCATGCGGATGTATGACGTTGACGAGGGCGTGATCCGTATCGACGGTGAGGATATCCGTGACATTCCGCAGGAACAGCTGCGCGCGCAGATGGGCGTGGTACTGCAGGAAAATTTCCTGTTTACGGGAAGCATTATGCAAAATATTGCCTACGCCAAGCCGAGCGCAACGCCCGAGGAGATCATCGCGGCGGCAAAGTCGGCGGGCGCGCATGAGTTTATTATCCGCTTGCCGGATGGTTATAATACCTATGTGGGAGAGAAGGGACACACGCTCTCGGGCGGCGAGCGTCAACGCATCTCGATCGCGCGAGCTTTGTTGCACGATCCCAAAATTCTGATTCTGGACGAGGCAACCGCATCGCTGGATACCGAGACCGAAAAGCTGATCCAGGACGCTCTGCAGACACTTTCCGCAGGCAGAACCACGATCGCCATTGCGCACCGATTGTCCACACTCCGAAACGCCACACGGCTTGTCGTGCTGGATAAGGGCGGTGTTGCCGAGGTCGGCACCCACGAGGAGCTGATGGAGAAGGGCGGTATCTATTACGGACTCGTCATGGCACAAAGAGAGATGAGCAGGATGGAGTCGTCAGCGGAGCAATAAAAAACAACCGTCGAAGCCCTTGTGAAACCAAAGGCTCGGCGGTTGTTCTGTTATGCTCTATCTTACGATTCCTTCAAAAGCTGTTCCAGCAGTTGTACCTTTTCGGTTGCGTAATCGTATGCACCCTTGTAGTCCTCTGTCTCACGGCACGAGATCTCAAGCTCGCACAGCACCGAATAAAGCTCGATCTGATTGAGCGGATCGTCCGAATTCAAAAGCGCCAGCAGATCTTTTTTTGCGTCCGAATAGGCGCCCTCCGACATCAAAAGGCAACTGTTGATGTGCAAGGCAAAGAAGCTGTTTTCCTCCATCGTGTCACACAGCATCCGCGCCCCCTCGTAGTCGCCGTCATCCAATGCTTCCAAAGCGGAAGTGTATACGGCAAAGGGCGAATTCCAAACCGTTGCGGGCGTTGCCTCCTCGTCCAAAACATCGGAATACAGCGTGGGAGAAAGCCTGCGCATATAGCGGAAAAACAATCTTGCCTGTGCCTCAACGTGTGCGGTCTGGTACATGGTCTTCTCAGCGTATACTAGTGCCTCATCAAAAAAACGGCACGCGGAGCGCAGCTTTCCGCTCCAAAATTCCTCAATGGCAATACCAACATCACAATCGGCAAGCAACAAGCGGATCTCGTCATCCGGCTCGGGACACGCCGAAAGACAAAGGCTTCTGCAGCTGTGCAGATCGCCCTCAACGTATGCTTTTTTGATGTTTCCGAAGCTGTTCATTTTACGGTACAGGACCTCATCGCCCTCGTCCGCCAGCAGAAATCCCGCAGGGACGTTGAGTCGTTTCGCAATGTACAAAATCGTGGAAAGCGACGGCTGTGCAGCTCCGTTTTCGATACAGCTCAACATATTTCGGGTGATGTGCGTTCCCGCCAGCTCGGTTTGTGTCATCAGCTTGGCAACACGCAACTCCCGTATTTTTTCACCAATATTCATGAATTCTCTTCATTCCCATTCTTTATTTTACGGTTATATCATACCATAAACTCTCGTTGAATGCAACGATTTTACTTTTTTTCATATATTTTTGTCACTTTGCACAATTTCCAAAAAAGACTGAAAAAGACAAATATCCGCGCAAATTTCTCTTGCTTTTTTCCGCCGCGTGTGTTATAATACTGTTTGTGATATGCCTGCATAGTTAAATGGATATAATAGCCCCCTCCTAAGGGGTAGTTATGGGTTCGATTCCCGTTGCGGGTGCCAAAAAGACCACCGATCTTTGATCGGTGGTCTTTTTGGCACCCGCACGCGAACCCACTCCGCAAGCGAAGCGATGCGGAATTGGGTTCGCATACCCCGCCCGAAGATCAACAAGCTGGCTTGTCAGGCGTAGGGCGCGGGTATCTTCACCGTAGGCGAAATTCCCGTTTATAAGAAAGCC
>JAFTKI010000068.1 GCA_017453335.1 Clostridia bacterium | reverse complement strand
TAGTTGCAATAATAAAGAGACTGAATTCTCTACCCCTGGATATGATGTTTTGTACGGTTACTTATCCAATAGATCGCCCGACGAACAATTGCATTATGAAAATACAAGTTATAAATATCATCATGAGTATGTAGCTATTGAAGCTCGACAAGATGTACTATGCATTTTCGTTTGTTTACCTGTAGAAAACAGCAAGTTTCATGATACCATAAGTTTAAAGTTGAAAAACAATGAGGAAAAAGCAGGTATTTCTATAGCTTTTGCTGACCGTAGCAAGGAAACTCTTTATGGATACATAGATTTAACCACCTATAGTGTGGAATCTGATGTTATATGGGGATTGGAAACATGGCAGTTAGGCGAAGAGTATGGAAAACACTTGGCTGACGGATTGATTTTTGCAGAATACTACATAAAAAACGAGTTTGATGTATCATTAAAGGATTTAGGCTTTGTTAACTTTTAAGTACCAATAACATTTAATGAATGTAAGACTATTTCTGTATCTATTAGGGTATATAGTGACAACACTTTGTCGGTTGAATGGGTGATAGACGAAAAGCCTTGTGAAAGGGAATTCACAGGGCTTTTTGTTACTTTGATAGCGTGTTTTGTGAAGTTTGTTTTACTAAGCCTCTTGATTTTTTGCAAAAGATTGCTATAATAGAGGATGTGAAAATTTCAGTATGCGAGGTAAACTGTTATGGTACGTTTTGCAAGTGAAAAGGACATTCCCAAGATGGGGGATCTTTTGTGTCAGGTAGATCTGGTGCATCACAAGGGAAGACCTGATATTTTTAAGGTAGGAAGAAAATACTCCGATGACGAATTGAAGGTGCTTTTGCAGGATGCAAGCCGCCCGATTCTTGTGGCGGTGGACGAGCATGATGAGGTGATGGGCTATTGCTTCTGCATCTTCCAACAGCACGTGGATAACTCGGTTCTGACCGATATCAAGACGTTGTACATCGATGATCTTTGCGTGGACGAAGCTTTACGCGGTAAGCACATTGGCAAGGAGCTGTATCAAGCCGCCGTTGAGCTTGCTAAGAGGGAAGGGTGCTACAATCTGACACTCAACGTGTGGAGCTGTAATCCCTCGGCGCTCAGATTCTACGAGGCTTGCGGTCTGGTGCCGCAAAAGATCGGAATGGAGCTTGTTCTTTGATTTTCAGATCGGCTTGAAAAAATATAGATTTTTTTGTATTTTTCTTATCAAACCTCTTGACAAACACTGAAAAGTGTGCTACAATGGGAGCGCTTTGATATATTAGCACGATAAAGCGATGATCGAAAACCAGTAATTATCGGAAAAGTCTCTAGAGAGCCGTTGATTGGTGCGAGACGGTGGCGGAGTACGGTAATGAATTCGTTTCGTGAGCTATGCGCTGAAGTCCCCAAGTGAGGATGGGTAGGATGCATCGGGTGTTCCCGTTACAGAACGAAGGTGCTGATTGGCACTTTGCAAGGTCACCGCTGTGAGGCGGTGATAAATTGAGGTGGTACCGCGGGAGCTTCTCGTCCTCTGTATTCTATCGGAATACGGAGGGCGTGTTTTTTTACCGTATCATCGGGTTTCCTCGGTATTCCTAAAAAAGGAGGAAAAAACACATGACAGATCCACAACTTTACACAATCATTGCACTCTGCGTTTATGCAGTGGCGATGGCATTGATCGGCTGTATCAGCTATGGAAAGTCCAAAACACTTGACGGTTTTCTCATTGGCGGCAGAAAAATTGGCGCATGGGTAACGGCATTTGCATACGGTACGACCTATTTTTCGGCAGTGGTGTTCGTCGGCTATGACGGACAGCACGGATGGAATATCGGTCTCGGATGTATCTGGATCGGTATTGGAAACGCTGTGCTGGGGTGCTTGCTCTCTTGGCTCTTCTTTGCGAACCGCACCAGAAAGATGACCAGACGTCTGGAAGCAAAGACCATGCCCGAGTATTTCGAAAAGAGATATGATTCCAAGGGAATGAAGATCTTTGCCGCAATCATTATTTTCGTATTTCTTGTTCCTTACTCCGCAGCGGTTTATAAGGGCTTGGGTTCCTTGTTCAGCGCAGTATTCCCCGGGGTTGAGACTTGGGTTTGGATGTTGATCATCGCTTGCCTGACGGCTGTATACCTGGTCGCGGGGGGCTATGTAGCAACCGCTTATACCGACCTCGTACAGGGTATCATTATGATTGTTGGTGTTGTTTGTTTGGTCGTTGTGGCACTCAGCCACGAGAATGTTGGCGGTATTTCGGGGTTGATCGAGAATCTTGGAAACTTCCAGTCGCTTCCCAATGACCCGAATCCGACAACAGGTGAGCAGTTGACCAGCATCTTCGGCGGATCTTCGTTCAAATTCCTGTGTGTGAACATTATGCTGACCAGCTTTGGTACTTGGGGACTTCCTCAAATGATCGGTAAGTTCTATGCCATCAAGGATACTGCGGCGATCAAGCGCGGTACGATTATTTCCACCCTGTTCTGTTTGATCATCGGTTGCGGCGCATATTTGATCGGAAGCACCTCGCGACTGATCCTTGGCGGACAGCTTCCCGAGGGCGGTATCGACTCCATCATCCCCACATTGCTCCTGGAGGTTCTCGGCGGAGGAACATTTGGTATTATTCTGTTGGCGGTAATCATGATCCTGTTGCTGTCGGCTTCGATGTCTACTCTGGAGGCGGTTGTTCTGACCTCTGCTTCTGCAGTTGCGGTTGACCTGATCCCCACGGTGAGAAAGAATCCCGTTAAGCCCGAATCGCAAATGCTGTTGACCAGAATCCTTTGCTTGGTATTCGTGGCTTGCTCGTTCATTTTTGCTACTCAGAATATCCCGATCATCGTTAGCCTGATGTCCTTCTCGTGGGGTGTTGTTTCGGGATGCTTTATCGGCCCGTATATCTGGGGCTTGTTCTCCAAGAAGATCACCAAGGCAGGCGCGTTTGCGGGTATGCTGGCAGGCCTTTTGACCGTTGGTATCGCAACGCTGGTGATCACGCTGAACTCCAGCTTTTCCGCTGCTGCTGCAGCATCTCCCGAAATGGGCGTATGTGCAATGGCGGTATCCTTGCTGGTGGTTCCGATCGTCAGTGCATTCACTAAGAAGCCCGAACAACAGAAGGTTGACGAGATCTTTGATTGCTACAACGAAGAATAATGAATAACGAAAGGACAGACGCTAAATGGAACAAAGATATTACCAGAAAGAAATCGAGACCATGCCGGTTGAGGAAATCAAAAAGCTTCAATCCGAAAAGCTGGTCAAGCAGGTCAAGCACGTTTACGAAAACGTGAAATATTACCGCGATCTGATGGATCAAAAGGGTGTGAAGCCCGAGGATATCCATGGCATCGAGGATCTTCACCTGTTGCCGTTCCTTACAAAAGCCGACCTGCGTGATGCTTATCCTTACGGACTTCTGGCAAAGCCGTTGGATGAATGCGTTCGTATCCAGTCTACCTCGGGAACCACGGGCCGCCGCGTTGTTGCTTTCTACACGCAAAAGGACGTTGACCTTTGGGAGGATTGCTGTGCGCGTGCCATTGTTGCGGCAGGCGGAAGCAATAAGGACGTATGTCAGGTTGCTTACGGCTACGGTCTGTTTACGGGCGGCCCCGGTCTGAACGGCGGCTCGCACCGCGTGGGATGCCTCACGCTTCCCATGTCCTCGGGTAACACCGAGCGTCAGATCCAGTTTATGATGGACCTGAGCGCAACCATTTTGTGCTGCACCCCCTCTTACGCCGCATACATCGGTGAGAGCTTGAAGGAGCAGGGGTATAAACCCGAAGATATTCCCTTGAAGGCAGGTATCTTCGGTGCCGAGCCCTGGACCGAGGAGATGCGCCGCGGAATTGAACAAACGCTTGGCATCAAGGCATACGATATTTACGGCTTGACCGAGACGTCCGGCCCCGGTGTATCGTTCGAGTGCAGCGAACAGACCGGTATGCACATCAACGAAGACCACTTCCTGGCGGAGATCATCGATCCCGATACGGGAGAGGTTCTGCCCGAGGGCGAAAAGGGTGAATTGGTATTCACCTCCTTGGATAAGGAAGCCTTCCCGCTTTTGCGCTACCGTACACGCGATATTTGCGTGCTGTCCCGTAAGAAATGCTCCTGTGGACGTACCTTGATCAAGATGGCGAAGCCCATGGGAAGAACCGACGACATGCTGATCATTCGCGGTGTCAACGTATTCCCCAGCCAGATCGAGACCGTTCTGCTGAACGAGGGCTATCAGCCCAACTATCAGATCGTGGTTGACCGTGTGAATAACAATGATACCTTCGAGGTCAACGTGGAAATGACTCCCGAGCAGTTCACCGATAAGGTGGGCGAGCTTCTTGCGGCAGAAAAGGCACTTGCAGGTGCATTGAAAACGATGCTTGGTATCAATCCCGCCGTTCATCTGGTGGCACCCAAGAGTATCGGGCGCAGCGAAGGCAAGGCTGTCCGTGTAATTGATAAACGTAAATTGATCTGAGATCGGAAAGGAGCTTGACATGGCAATTCAACAAATCACTGTTTTCGTGGAAAACAAACAGGGTGCGCTGGTATCCATCACCAAGACCTTGGCGAATCATAATGTAAATCTCAGAGCGCTTTCCATTGCAGAAACGCAGGATTTCGGTATTCTCCGTCTGATCGTCAACGATGAAAAGACCGCCGAGGAGACGCTTTCCAAAGAGGGCTATCTGATCAAGGTAACCGATGTTGTGGGTGTGAAGATCGGAGACGAGCCGGGTAAGCTGACCGAGGCTTTGGATGTTCTTGACCGCGCAGGCATCAATATGGAATATCTTTACGCCTTTATGGCACGTACGCAAAAGCACGCGTACGTAGTGCTTCGCGTTGAGGATAACGCGGCGGCTGAGGCGGCATTGACCGCCGCAGGCTTTAAGCTCGTTACCACCGCTGACGTGGATAAGCTTTAAAGCTTTAAAACAAAACGAAACCGTCGGATACCGCACGGTATCCGACGGTGCAAAACAAATTACAAAATTTTTGAAAGGAGAAGGCAGACCATGATGAATCGATTTTTGAACGGTTTTTATTATTATTTCTTTATCAAGGGCTGTCCGTCTCCCACCTGATCCAAGCAAAAAGGATCTATACGGACAGTCCGCAGTCGCTTTGCCCAAGGAGGCATCCAGACGTGCGGTTTTTTTATTTTGAAAAAATACTGAAAGAAGAGGAATACACAAAATGGCTATGAATTTCCAAAGAAAATTACCCATTCCGCAGGAGGTTAAGGCGGAATACTCACTGACTGAGAAGATGGAACAGGTGAAGGCAGAGCGCGATGCCGCGATCAAGGCGGTATTCGAAGGAAAATCGGATAAATTCATTCTGATCATCGGTCCCTGCTCGGCAGATCACAGCGAACCCGTGCTGGAGTACATTTCGCGTTTGCGCCGCGTACAGGAGCAGGTTTCGGACAAGCTGATCATCATTCCGCGAATCTACACCAACAAGCCCAGAACCACGGGACAGGGCTACAAGGGCATGCTTCACCAGCCCGATCCCGATGCCAAGCCCGATATGTACAAGGGTATCGTTGCCATTCGTGAATTGCACATGGCAGCTTTGCGCGACTTCGATTTCTCTTGCGCGGATGAGATGCTGTACCCCGAAAATTACCGTTACCTCTCGGATCTGTTGTCCTACGTTGCGGTTGGCGCACGCTCGGTGGAGAATCAGCAACACCGTCTCACGGCAAGCGGCATCGAGGTTCCTGTTGGTATGAAAAACCCCACGGGTGGGGACTTGAGCGTGATGATGAATTCGATCACGGCGGCACAGTCCAGCCACACCTTCATCTATCGCGGATGGGAAGTGGTCAGCGACGGCAACCCCCATGCACACGCGATCCTGCGCGGCTACATTGATTACGCGGGAAAGAGCGCGTCGAACTACCATTACGAGGATCTTTTGCGTGTCAGCGAGCTGTATGCAAAGTCCAATCTGGTGAACCCCTCGGTGATCGTAGATACCAACCACAACAACTCGGGCAAGAAATACCTCGAGCAGGTGCGTATTGCAAAGGATATCGTCTACAGCCGAAATCAGAATGCCGATATCAAAAAGCTTGTAAAGGGACTGATGATCGAAAGCTATCTGGAGGACGGCGCACAGGGTGTTGGCGAGCACGTATTCGGCAAGTCTATCACCGACCCCTGCCTTGGTTGGGAAAAGACCGAGCAGTTGATCTTTGATGTCGCAGAAAAGCTGTAAATCTTTTTATCTTGCAAATATTTCCTTTTACCTCTTGCAATCGGTGTCGCTTTATGTTATAATAACCAAGCGGTAAACTTTTTTGCGCTCGGTGCATTTGATGATAGCAGCGCAATACCGCAATAGTTTTATGATGAGACAGGAATGAACATGGTATACGACAACATATTACAGGCGATGGGGCATACCCCCATGATCCGCCTTCAAAGAATGGTAGACAGCGATAGTGCACAGATCCTTGTGAAGTTTGAAGGACTCAACGTGGGCGGCTCGATCAAAACGAGAACCGCGTACAATATGATCCGCGATGCCGAGAAAAAGGGATTGATCAACAAGGATACGGTGATCGTGGAGCCGACCAGCGGAAACCAGGGAATCGGCTTGGCACTTGTGGGGGCCGTGCGCGGCTATAAGACCAAGATCATTATGCCCGATTCGGTGAGTGAGGAGCGCAGAAAGCTGGTTCGCCACTACGGTGCAGAGGTGATTTTGGTGCATGATGCGGGCAATATCGGAGATTGTATCGATGAATGTGTCAAGCTGGCACTCAAAATGAAGGCAGAGGACCCCAAGGTCTTCGTTCCTCAGCAGTTTGAAAATCCCGCCAACCCATCGGTTCAGCGTGAGCAAACCGCACAGGAGATTTTGTCGCAGGTAGATGGGCCGATCCACGGCTTTTGCTCGGGCATCGGTACGGGCGGAACGATTACGGGTATCGGTGAAGCACTCAAGGCACAGAACCCCGATATGGAAATTTGGGCGGTTGAACCCGAGCATGCTGCAATTTTGTCGGGCGGCTCGATCGGAACCCATCTTCAAATGGGTATCGGTGACGGTGTGATCCCCGTGATCCTGAATCAATCGATCTTCAATGATATTTGTATTATCAAAGACGAGGAAGCCATCCGCGCGTCCAAGGAGTTGGCAAGCAAAGAGGGAATTATGTGCGGTATTTCCAGCGGAACCAATGTTGCGGCGGCGATCAAGCTGGCAAAGAAGCTGGGCAAGGGTAAAACTGTGGTTACGGTGCTTCCCGATACGGCAGAGCGTTATTTCTCAACGCCTTTGTTCGACGATTGAGTAAAAGTAATACAAGATTCAAAAACTGGGAGGTTTATCATGATCTATATTCTGGATACCGCCGATCTTGCGGCGATTAAGCATTGCAATGAGTTTTATCCTCTTGCGGGAGTGACCACCAACCCCTCTATCATCGCTAAGGCAAAGACCGATTTCTGGCCTTTGGTAGAAGAGATCCGTGCCATCATCGGCAAGGACAAGATGCTTCACGTACAGACCACCGCTGAAAAGGCAGAGGACATCGTTGAGGAAGCAAAGCTGATGCAGGAGCGCTTGGGCGGCGATTTCTATATCAAGATTCCGATCGGTGAAGAAGGACTCAAGGCAACCATGATGCTCAAAAAGCTTGGTATCAAGGTTACCATGACCGCGATCTTTACTCCTGCACAGGCACTTTTGGCAGCAAAAGCAGGCGCTACCTTTGTGGCTCCTTATGTCAATCGTTTGGACAACATTCTCGGTGACGGTACCGAGGTGGTGGCACAGATCGTGGAGGAATTTGCGGTTCACGGGCTGGACACGATGGTTCTGGCGGCAAGCTTCAAAAATGCAGAGCAGGTACACAAGTGCGCGTTGGCGGGCTGCCACAGCGTAACGATCACCGATGACGTTCTGAAAAATCTGGTTTCCCATCCCATGACAGATGCTGCAATCGCAGGCTTTGACAAGGATTGGAAGGGCGTTTACGGCAACAAGACCATCAAGGATTTTTGATTGATTTATTACAGCGCACCCCGTGATTGCGTATACGGGGTGCGCGTTTTTTGATTTTTATAATAAATTTCTAATAAAAAGTGGGTAAAGAATGAATTTTTTTACAAAAATGCATCTTTTTTATTGAAAAAGATTGAAAAAAATGTTGACAAAATCATTCAAAGCGTGTATAATAATGGCATTAAGGCAATTTACTTTGCTAAAACGAAAAAAGGAGAATAATCATGAAACTCACCAAAAGAATTTTGACCTTGGCGTTGGCTGTTGCAATGATTTTCGGCGTTATGGGACTGGCTTCCTGCGGCTCCAATCCTGCAGGGGACAACACCAAGATTAAGATCGGTCTTACCGGTCCTCTTACCGGCGGTGCCGCAATTTACGGTGTTGCTGTAAGAAACGCGGCTCAGCTTGCTGTTGACGAGATCAACGCAGCAGGCGGTCTTTCCAACGGTGTTCAGTTCGAGCTGGATATGAAGGACGATGAGCATAAGGCTGAAAAGGTTGCTGCTTTGTACGCAAGCCTCTACGAGAGCGGCATGCAGGTTTCCTTGGGAACCGTAACCACTGCTCCCGGCAAGGAATTCAAGGAGCTGGCGAAAGAGGATAACGTATTCTTCATCACTCCTTCCGCAACCGCGGACGTAATTCCCGAGCATGCAAACGGCTACCAGATGTGCTTTGCAGATTCCGATCAGGGTACTGCTTCCGCAAAATACTTCAACGATAATTTCCAGGGTAAGGTAATCGGTATTCTGTACAAGAACGACGACGAGTACTCCAACGGTATTTACCAGAAGTTCATGGAAAGCATCTCTGCTGATCTGAAGCCTGCTGACAGCAACATCAAGACCTTTACCGATGCTACTGCTACCACCTTTACTCAGCAGATCACTGATCTGGCTGACTGTGACGTTATCTTCATGCCCATTTACTACGGACCCGCTTCCACCTTTATGAAGCAGGGTAAGGATACCATCAAGGCTGACGCGATCTACTACGGCTGCGACGGATTTGACGGCATCACCGGCGTTGAGGGCTTTGATATCAACGCTATTCCTCAGGAAGTTTCCTACCTCTCTCACTTCAACTCCAATGCAACCGAAGGCCCCGCTGCTGAGTTCATTGCAAAGTACAACGAGAAGTATGATGAGGAGAAGGAGCCTCTGAACCAGTTTGGTGCTGCAGCTTACGACTGCGTATACGCTATCCGCGATGCTCTCAACCAGGCAATCGCAAACGGCGAGGACGTATCTGCAACCACCTCTGCAAGCGATATGTGCGAGATCCTCAAGGGTGTGTTTGACAACGGCTTCGTATTCCACGGTATCACCGGTAAGTGCGAGGGTACTAACAAGTCTACCATTTCTTGGGACGCAAACGGTAAGGTTGTAAAGGAAGCCGTGAAGTACGTCGTTAAGGAAAAGACTGCTCAGTAATCTTTTAACAACAAATCACATACAGTTGCTGATGCGATTTTTGCATCAGCAACTGTTTGTTACTTACAAAGGACACGTATGAATTTTATTGATGCTTTTATAAACGGTTTAAGCCTTGGCGGTATTTACGCCATGGTGGCACTTGGCTATACGATGGTATACGGTATCGCCAAGATGCTGAACTTCGCGCACGGTGACCTGATCATGGTGGGTGCATACTCCATCGTTTTGTTTTTGGGTCCCACGCCGGGAGAACTGAACCCCATTTTTGCTGTATGCTCGGTTTTGCTTGCAATGCTGATCTGCATGGCAGTTGGTGTTTTGATGGAAAAATTGGCATATAAGCCCTTGCGCGGTGCCTCTCCTTTGGCGGTTCTGATCACGGCGATCGGTGTCAGCTACTTCCTGCAAAGTATGGCACAGTTGGCGGTTGGTGCAAATAACAAGGGAACCACTGCGTTCGATAATTTCGGAACATTTCCTTTGTTTGGCTATAACATCAAGGTTACTACCATGATCGTACTGATCTGCTCGGTTTGCCTGATGGTTGCACTGACTATATTTATTAAATTTTCCAAAACGGGACGTGCAATGATTGCGGTATCCGAGGATAAGGGTGCTGCCCAATTGATGGGAATTAACGTCAACTTCATTATCACCATCACCTTTGCAATCGGTGCGGCTTTGGCTGCATTGGCAGGTTGGTTCAAGGTGCTGAACATGGAGTCCGTAGTTCCTACTTACGGTGCGCTTCCCGGTATTATTGCATTTACCGCAGCGGTTGTTGGAGGTATCGGTTCTATCCCCGGTGCTATGATCGGCGGACTTTTGCTGGGTCTGATCGAGTGCTTTGCCAATGCGATCCCCGGTGTGGGCCCGTATGCAAATGCGATCCAGTTTACAATCCTGATCATCGTTCTTCTGGTGAAGCCTACGGGCTTGTTGGGTAAGAAACGGAGGGAAAAGGTATGAAAAAACTGCAACAAATCAAATGGAGTCTGTATCTGCCCTTCCTGATCATCGGCATTTTTACGATTGTAATGTTCTTTTTTGCCGATTCTATCCCGAGATCAACAAGAACTCTGCTTGAGGAAATTTCGATTGCAATTTTGTTGGCGGGATCGCTCAGTCTTGTAGTTGGATTTTTGGGCGAGCTTTCCCTGGGACACGCGGGCTTTATGTGTGTCGGCGCATATCTTGGCGGCAAGATCGCTCTGATGATCTCTCCTGTGCTGGGTGACGGTATTCTTTCGTTTATCGTTGCACTGTTGGCAGGCGGTATCTGTGCGGGCGTTTGCGGCTTTATCGTTGGTTTGCCTGCTCTTCGACTGAAGGGAGACTATCTTGCGATTACCACGCTGGCCTTTGGTGAGATCGTAAGAACACTGTTCCAAAACTCAAGCACCGAAAGCTTTGGCGGTACGCTTGGTATGGAAGCCCCCGTTATGGATTCCAGAAAAATGCTTTTTGTGTTTGGATTTGTTTTGGTTCTGATCATGCTGTTCGTGATCCAAAACCTCATCCGAAGCAAGCACGGCCGTGCTATCACTGCGATCCGTGATAATGAGATCGCTGCGAGATCAACCGGTATCAACGTTACGAAGTATAAGCTGGTCGTATTCGTGATTGCCGCAGTCTTTGCAGGTATTGCGGGCGTGATCTATGCGTATATGCAGAGAGACTCGGTACGAAGCGAGACGTTTACCTACAATAAATCGATCGAAATTCTGGTTATGGTGGTTATCGGCGGTATGGGCAGCATCAATGGCTCCATCGTGGCCGCAACTCTGATCACTTCGCTGAATATTCTGCTTTTGACATCCCTGCCTGCAGAATATGCGGTTTATAAAAATATTATCTATGCCGTAATTTTGATCATTGTTGTTATCTATAACAACGCTCCTGCTTTGAAGAATTTTAGAGATAAATACAATCTGCACAATCTGTTCAAGCGGAAAAAGGACGATCCCAACGATTCGGGAAGATGGGATGTGGTTCCCACCAAGATCAAGATGGATGCGATTCTGTCCACCGATCTCGTTGTGAACGATTACAAGCCCGATAAACCGAAGGAGGAGAAAAAAGATGAGTGAATTTGTACTTGAAACAAAAAATCTCGGTATCTCCTTTGGCGGCTTGCGTGCTGTAGATAACGTGAATCTGCAGATCAAAAAGGGCGAGATCTATGGGTTGATCGGCCCGAACGGTGCAGGAAAAACAACCGTTTTTAACATTTTGACAGGCGTTTATCAGCCCACCGAGGGTACCTTCTACCTCAACGGAAAAGAGTTGAATCATAAATCGCAGGATAAGATCAATCACGAGGGAATTGCGCGTACCTTCCAGAACATTCGTTTGTTTAACAATATGACGGTTCGCCGCAACGTTATGGTGGGACTTCATTACAACGAGGAGTTCCGTTGCTCGATGTTTGAGAGTATGTTCCGTCTCCCGAGACACTTCAAGGTGGAAAAGGGAATGAAGGAAAGAGCGGTTGAGATCCTCAAGATCTTTGATCTGGAGGAAGAGAAGAACGCTCTGGCGTGCAACCTGCCATACGGTAAACAGCGTAAGCTGGAGATCGCGCGCGCACTTGCCACAGGTCCGAAGCTCTTGCTTCTGGATGAGCCTGCCGCAGGTATGAACCCCAACGAGACCGAGGACTTGCGCAAAACGATCGAGCTGTTGCGTGAGAAATTCGGACTCACCATCCTTTTGATCGAGCATGACCTGAAATTTGTTTCGGGTATTTGCGACCGCATCACGGTCTTGAATTTCGGTACCACCATTGCACAGGGTAACACGAAGGACGCATTGAGCGATCCCGAGGTTGTCAAGGCGTATATCGGAAAGTGAGGACGCAGAATGGCACTTCTTGAAGTAAAAGAGTTAGAGGTTTATTACGGCGTCATCAACGCGCTCAAAAAGGTCTCGTTTGAGGTCAATGAGGGCGAGATCGTAACGCTGATTGGTGCAAACGGCGCAGGAAAAACCACCGCGATGCAGAGCATCATGGGCTTTATTCATCCGAAATCGGGCGATATCCTCTATGAAGGAAAAAGCATCGTAGGTCAACCCACGCACAAGATTATGCGCCACGGGCTGACACAGGTTCCCGAGGGCAGACGTATCTTTGCCGAGTTGAACGTTTACGAGAACTTGATCATGGGCGCGTATACCTCCAAGGATCGCGCACAGATCAAACGCGATTTGGAGAATATTTACACCCTGTTCCCCCGATTGGAGGAGCGTAAATCGCAGATGGCGGGCATGCTTTCGGGCGGTGAGCAGCAGATGCTGGCAATGGGACGCGCCATGATGAGCCATCCCAAGCTGTTGATGCTTGACGAGCCCTCGATGGGCTTGGCACCGATTCTTGTTTCGCAGGTCTTTGAAATGATCAAGCACCTCAACGAAACGGGAACTACCATCCTGCTTGTGGAGCAAAACGCCGAAAAGGCTTTGGCGATTGCCGACCGAGCTTACGTTATGGAAACCGGCTCGATCACCCTGACGGGGACGGGCGCAGAGCTTGCCGCAAGTGAGCAGGTTCAAAAGGCTTACCTTGGCGGTTAAATCGGAAAACGGATCGAGTCATTTACGGACTTGATCCGTTTTCTTTTGTTTGTACTTGACAGAGCCGCAGAGGATATGGTATAATAAATGTATCATAGAAGAAAGGATGCCGATAGTTCGGTGTATTTGAACCATGAAACACAAACGCTTGATATCGATGCTGGCATTGCTGTTGGCAATGCTTTTCCTGTTCGCAGCTTGCGGCGGAGACAAAGCCCCGACGGACTCCGGAAATAACAATAACAACACTCCCAATACCTCGGGAGGAAACAACGATTCCACGCCCGAGAACAACAATCCTGATGAAGAAAACCAAAATAAGCCCTTGGATCCCACTCTCCGACTCAGCGGTGTGGATATTTCCGAGTTTTCGATCGTTTACGAAATCCCCAAGGAAAAATATCAAATGGGCCAATACTGGCGCGAAGAATATGACAGCGGAAAGGTGACGGCTACCCGTTTAGCTGCGCTGATCCAAGAAAAATTCGGCGTAACGCTTGAGGTGTATGCCGATATGGAAAGCGGAAGAACCGAAAAGGAGCATGAGATCCTCATTGGAAACACCAACCGTACACAGTCTAAATCGGACGCGGTCAAAGCACTGACAACGGATCAGTTTATCGTTGCAATGGATTCGGGTAAGCTGGTGATCTGCGGTGGTGCGCCCGGTACCACTTATCACGCGGTGGATAATATTGAGGCGTATTTTGCTTCTACGGTAAAGGGTAATTACTATGTGATCGATACCACCACTCCCTTGTCGGGTGAGTATCATCTGGAGCGCATTGCAATCTTGGGTGACAGCATCTCTTACGGTGCACTTTCCACCGATTACACCAATAACAACGGTCGTTTCGGTTATGCGGCACAGACGGGTAGAATGTACTGGCAGGAATGTGTGGTCAAGTCTTATGCAATGCCCGGCGTATGCTTGCGCCAGGATCTGAACGGCTTTGCCGTGACCAGCCTGTGGAAGAATTTCCGTAACGATATGAGAGCCGAAAAGTTTGATACCGTGCTGATCATGCTGGGTGTAAACGACGGTTATGCCGATGCCAAAACAGGCAACACGTGGGACGGCGTTTGGACCGAGCAGGACGATAAAAACTTTCTGAAGGACATGACCTATATGGTTCAGAGCATCCACATGGAGAATGAGGACGCTGAGGTGGTAGTCATGAACTGCCCTGTATACTACCGCAGCGGAGATCCGAGTAGCTCGTATTATTACAGCAGCCACTATCACTCCTCGCCTCGCATCATTGCGCTGCAGGCACAGTCGGTGACCGATCTGCGTGCAAAGGGTGCAGATTACGTTCACCTGTACGACATGAACTCTTATACCAATAAGAATACTCCTGTTTCCATGTACCCCGATTGCTTGCATCCCAACGATCAGGGACATGAGATCATTGCAGAGGGTGTTGTTGCGATGCTTAAGCTGTTGCGCGAGGGCAAGACCGACCAATATCTCGTAAATTGAATCTTATTTTTGAAGTTCCGATGGGTTCTTTCCCATCGGGACTTTCTTTATCCCTTTCTTGGCGTTTGATTGCGTTTTTTCTTTTTGAACCTAAAGCAAGTTTGCTATTCAAACCGTGCTTTTTTGGTAAATGGATATATTTTGGAATATTCCTTGACTTTTCCTTAGTTGCGTGATATAATAAGATGTTAAAAAACGAAAAGAGGTTTTTGATATGGGAAAGGTTTCAATGCGTCCGCGCGCCCGTGCGATCGCATGGATGCTGACGCTTGTTTATTTTGCAAGCTATTTTACGCGCATCAACTTTAACGTGATGATGGTGAAGATCTGCTCTGATCTTGGTGTGGCAAAATCCGAAATTGCGATTGTGGTTACGGCGCTCACGATTTCCTACGGTATCGGACAGGTCGTCAACGGCCTTTTGGGGGATAAGATCAAGCCGCAGTGGATGCTGACGGGCGGCCTTGCTTTGGCGGTGTCGTGCAACGTTGCAATGTTCTTTGCAAAGCCCATTCTTCCCATGGCGGTGATCTGGTGTGTCAACGGCTTCGCACATTCTATGCTTTGGCCTCCGATCGTTCGCCTGATGTCTACTTATCTGACCGATGACGAATACAGCTATGCGGCAGTGCGTGTTTCCTGGGGTTCTTCCTTTGCTACCATTGCGCTGTATCTGCTTTGTCCACTCTTGTTGAACGTGCTTACATGGCGTCAGATCATTTTGGTTTGCGCCGCAGTGGGACTTGTGATTCTGGCAGTATGGCAGATTTTGCAGGGACGCTTGTTCACGCAACCGCTTGCGTTTGGCGGAAAGAAGAAGGGAACTGTTGTTACGAATGCTCCCAAGCTCCCGCGCTACGTTTTCTTTGCCGTTCCGATGATCATGCTCGGCATTATTCTGCAGGGCGCTTTGCGTGACGGTGTGACCGACTGGATGCCCTCTGTTATGAATGAAAGCCTTGGAATTTCCGAAGAGGACGCGATTCTCTCCGCCGTGATTCCTGCGGTATTCAGCGTGATCAGCTTTATGGCGTTTGATCTTGTACACCGCAAGCTTTTGCGCAATGAGGTGACCTGTGCGGCGGTGATCTTCATCGGCTCGGCAATCAGCTCGCTCATTCTGGTTTTTGCAAGCATGTGGTGGTCGAGTGCGGTGCTGTCGGTTCTCTTGATGGCAATCATCATTGCTTGCATGCACGGTATCAATCTGATGCTGATCACGGTGGTTCCCAAGCGATTTGTGAAAACGGGAAAGGTATCCACCGTTTCGGGGATTCTGAACGCTTGCACCTATGTTGGTGCTTCGATCGCAATTCCTGTTTTTGCACTTTTGGAAGAGACCTTTGACGGCTGGACGGCAGCCTTTGTTGCATGGATGGTGATCTCGCTTTTGGGTATGGCTGTATGCTTGGTGGTGTCTCCGCTCTGGAAGAAATTCCGTCGGGAATATGCCGATACTCCGATCGCTGAATCCTCGGAGCAGAACTCTTGATATTGGAAAGGATTTTGGATATGAAAACAACCGGACTTCATCACGTGGCTCTGAAAGCACAGGGCTATGAGGCTTTTCAGAAAATGATGCACTTTTACCGCGACCTCCTGGGAATGAAAGTGGTTCGCACATGGGGTGCGGGCGATGAGTCTGCCGCGATGCTTGATACGGGTGACGGCAGCATGCTGGAGTTGTTTGCCAATGCTCCCGACGTGCTGGGAATGGGAGCTTTGCGTCATATCGCGTTCGCTTGCGAGAATCCCGACGCCATGATCGAACGCGTGAGAGCCGCAGGGTATACCGTTACGATAGAGCCCAAGGATATCGTGATCCCCTCCGATCCTCCTTATCCGGCACGTATTGCTTTTTGTATCGGTGCTGTGGGTGAGGAAGTCGAGTTTTTCTGTGTCAAGTAAGGAAAAATAGAAATTTACAAAAAATTACATTTTGCGAAATGATTTTTTTGCACTTGAAAGAGTATTTTTTCTTGACAATTAGGTAAAAACAGTTTATAATAGTAAGGTAATGATCCTATATTTCTATATTGTGCCAAGGCGGTCAAATCAGGACTTGCAGGCACAGAGAAAGGTTTGAAAACAATGAAAACAAAAGAGCGTAGAGTTGGTACGGTTTCTCGCGGAATTCGTTGCCCCATCATCCGTGAGGGGGACGACTTGGCTGCTATTGTTACCGATAGCGTATTGGAGGCTGCTGAGTCGGAAGGCTTTGAACTGCACGACCGCGACGTCATTTCGATGACCGAGTCGATCGTTGCTCGCGCACAGGGCAACTATGCAACCGTGGACGATATTGCCGCTGATGTGCGTGAAAAGCTGGGCGGCGAAACCGTTGGCGTTATTTTCCCCATTTTCTCCCGTAACCGTTTTTCGATCTGCCTGCGCGGTATCGCAAAGGGCGCTAAGAAGATCGTTTTGATGCTGGGATATCCTTCCGACGAGGTTGGTAACTCCATGATTACGTTGGATCAGCTTGACGAGGCGGGAATCAATCCTTACAGCGATGTTTTGACGCTGGAGCGCTACCGTGAGCTGTTCGGAAACGATACCAAGCTGGAGTTTACGGGTGTAGACTACGTTGAATATTACGGCGACCTGATCCGCTCCTGCGGAACCGAGGTTGAAATCATTTTTGCTAATCACGCAAAGACGATTCTGAACTATACCGATTGCGTTCTGACCTGCGATATCCACACGCGTGAGCGCACCAAGCGTATTCTGAAGGCTGCGGGTGCCAAGGTGGTTTGCGGATTGGATGACATTCTCAACGCTCCTGTGAACGGAAGCGGCTGCAACGAGCAGTACGGTCTGCTTGGCTCCAACAAGTCCACCGAGGATAAGGTAAAGCTCTTCCCGCGTTACTGCCAGCCTCTGGTTGAGGATATTCAAGCAAGAATTCTGGAAAAGACGGGCAAGCACGTAGAGGTTATGGTGTACGGCGACGGCGCGTTCAAGGATCCCAAGGGTAAGATCTGGGAGCTGGCTGACCCCGTGGTATCTCCTGCGTTTACGGCAGGTCTTGTGGGAACTCCCAACGAATTGAAGCTGAAGTATCTTGCCGATAACGATTTCCAGAACCTGTCGGGCGAGGAACTCAAAAAGGCGATCTCCGAAAGCATCAAGGCAAAGGACGGCTCTTCTCTCGTGGGCAACATGGCGGCACAGGGAACCACTCCCCGTCAGTTGACCGACCTGATCGGATCGCTCTGCGACCTGACCAGCGGCTCGGGCGACAAGGGTACTCCTGTTGTTCTGGTACAGGGATATTTTGATAACTATACAACCTAATAAAAAGCAAGGCGACTCACCAAGATGAGCCGCCTTCTTTCGTTTCACTTTTTCGCATTTATGTATTGTAATTTGAAAAAAACTATGTTATAATGTATCTAACTGTAGAAGTTTCTTTTGAATTTTTGGAAAAGAAAGGATGATGACACCGTGAAAGGTATTATTTTGGCAGGCGGCGCGGGAACCAGACTCTATCCGTTGACGATGGTAACCTCCAAGCAGTTGTTGCCCATTTACGACAAGCCGATGATCTATTATCCCTTGTCCACTTTGATGCTGGCAGGAATCAAGGATATTCTGATCATTTCCACCCCCACCGATCTTCCCAACTTCGAGAGATTGCTTGGCGATGGCTCGGAGTATGGCGTGAACCTTTCGTACAAGGTACAGCCTTCTCCCGATGGTCTGGCACAGGCGTTCCTTTTGGGTGAGGAATTCATCGGAGACGATGCGTGTGCAATGGTTTTGGGCGATAACATTTTTTACGGAAACGGATTCGGCAAGACGCTGCGCGCGGCAACCGCAAACGCAGAGCAGAGCGGAAGAGCAACCGTGTTCGGTTACTATGTCAACGATCCCGAACGCTTTGGCATCGTAGAGTTTGATGCGAACGGCAAGGCGATCTCCCTGGAGGAGAAGCCGAAGTATCCCAAGAGCAATTACGCGGTAACGGGACTTTATTTTTATCCCGCAGGTGTGAGCGCTAAGGCGAAGCAAGTGAAACCCTCGGCGCGCGGTGAATTGGAGATCACCACGCTCAACGAGATGTATCTTAAGGAAGATTTCTTGGATGTTCAGTTGCTCGGACGCGGCTTTGCATGGCTGGATACGGGAACGATGGACAGCTTGGCTGAGGCTACCGACTTTGTTCGTATGATCCAGAGCAGACAGGGAATTGAAATTTCCGCTCCCGAGGAGATCGCTTACAAGAATGGCTGGATCAGCAAGGAAAGACTTTTGCAATCGGCAGAGAAGTACGGTAAATCCCCCTACGGCGCACATCTGAAAAATGTTGCCGACGGAAAATTCCAATATTAAGAGAACCGAAAGGACCAAAGATATGACGATCATTGTAACCGGCGGTGCCGGATTTATCGGAAGTAACTTTATCTTCCATATGCTCAAGAAATATCCCGATTATCGAATCATTTGCTTGGATAAATTGACTTATGCGGGCAATCTTTCCACGCTGGAGCCTGTGATGAAGAATCCCAATTTCCGCTTTGTGAAGGCGGATATCTGCGATCGCAAGGCGGTTTATGCGCTGTTTGAGGAGGAGCATCCCGATATCGTAGTGAACTTCGCCGCAGAGAGCCATGTTGACCGTTCGATCGAGAATCCCGGCGTATTCCTTGAAACCAACATTATGGGTACTGCTGTGATGATGGATGCTTGCCGCGAGTACGGTATCACGCGTTACCATCAGGTTTCCACCGATGAGGTGTACGGTGACCTTCCTCTGGATCGTCCCGATCTGTTCTTCACCGAGGAAACCCCGATCCATACCAGCAGCCCGTATTCGTCGTCCAAGGCGGGAGCGGATCTCTTGGTGCTGGCATATCACCGTACCTTTGGTCTGCCCGTGACCATCAGCCGTTGCTCCAATAACTACGGCCCCTACCATTTCCCCGAAAAGCTGATCCCCTTGATGATCGCAAACGCACTCAACGACAAGCCCCTGCCCGTATACGGCGAGGGACTTAACGTGCGCGACTGGCTCTACGTTGAGGACCACTGCAAGGCGATCGATCTGATCATTCACAAGGGACGCGTGGGCGAGGTTTACAACATCGGCGGTCACAACGAAATGAAGAATATCGACATCGTAAAGATCATTTGCCGTGAGCTTGGCAAGCCCGAGTCGCTGATCACCTACGTGACCGATCGTAAGGGACACGATATGCGCTATGCGATCGATCCCACCAAGATCCACACCGAGCTTGGCTGGCTGCCCGAGACGATGTTTGCCGACGGTATCAAAAAGACGATCCGGTGGTATCTGGACAACCGTGAGTGGTGGGAGACCATCATTTCGGGCGAATATCAGAATTACTACGAAAAAATGTACGCAAACCGATAAGAGAGGTTGATATGGGACAGATTCAAGTTCAGAAGAACGTAGGGGGCATCGAGGGACTTTGCATCATCGAGCCTGCCGTTCACGGAGATAACCGCGGTTATTTCATGGAGACCTACAACCAAAACGATATGCACGAGGCAGGTCTTGATATGGTGTTCGTACAGGACAACCAGAGTATGTCGGTCAAGGGTGTTTTGCGCGGTCTGCATTTCCAAAAGCAGTATGCACAGGGCAAGCTCGTGCGCGTGATCAAGGGCGCGGTCTTTGATGTTGCCGTGGATTTGCGAGAGGGCAGTGCAACCTTTGGCAAATGGTACGGCGTTGAGCTGACTGCCGAGAATCACAAGCAGTTTTATATTCCCGAAGGCTTTGCACATGGATTTTTGGTGCTCAGCGATACTGCGGAATTCTGCTATAAATGCACCGATTTCTATCATCCGGGTGACGAAGGCGGACTTGCATGGAACGATCCCAAGATCGGTATCAAATGGCCCGAGCTGAGCGGCACTTACAACGGTACTGCGTCTGCGGCAGGCTATGTGATGTCCGACGGAACTCCCCTCAATATGAGCGAAAAGGATCAAAAGTGGGCAGGTCTTTAAGATCACTTTGCAGGATCGCGGCGGTGTTGCTGTTGTTGGCGATGCTGAGTCTTTGCTTCGGGTGCGTGAGCGATGAAGACGCGTCCGATCAAACCGATGAAACGCCTGCAGAGGATAGCGGCGAGACTCCCGATGCGGAATCCCCGACCGATACCGAGCCTTCGGATGATCAAGATAAAACGCCCGTGGAGGATCCCCCCTCGGATGATACAATCGTTCTTCCCGAGGATGATTTCCTGATCCCCGATGAAGAGCAGGTTGATAAAAACGGCTTTCCGAATCCTCCCGAGGAGGAAGCCACCAAACGATATTGATTTTCAGGTTGCCCCTCGCCTCCCGATACGGGCGTGGGGCAACTTTTGCAAAAGGATTGCGAAAGAGAAGACCGAACCGCTTGACACGCGGTCGAGCGATGCGGTGTTTTCTTTCGCGGAAAGGAGAAGTCTTGAAACCAACGATCACAGCACAGAATGACGCGCTTACCTTGCGCGTGCTGAAAACCGATAAATTCAAGGCGGGGATGCTCTCTTTGTCGGCGGTTCTGCCGATCGAGCGCGACAGCGCCTATCTGACATCCTTGCTTTTTTCGGTGCTGATGCGCGGAACCGAAAAATATCCCTCGTTGGAGGCGATCAACCGCAGACTTGACTATCTGTACGGTACAGAGCTGACGCTTCGTAATTTTTATCGCGGGGACTTGCAGGTCATCGGCTTTTCCGCTGAGCTGTTGGACACCGCCTATTTACCCGATGGGGATCCTACAGCCGACATTCTGGAGGTGGTGGAGCAGATCCTCTTTCATCCTCTGCGCAACGAAAACGGCTTGCTGCTTGAAAAATACGTGGAGAGCGAGAAAAAGCTGCAATGCGATTCGATCCGTTCTCTCAAAAATAATCCGCGTGTGTACGCCGCCGAGCAGATGCGCGGCCTGCTTTACGGGGGACAGCCGTGCGGTGTTCCGATCTACGGAACCGAGGAGGATCTAATGGCGGTAACGCCCGAGCTTCTGACCGCGCACTGGAAACGCCTGACCGAATCGCTGACGTTGGATTGCTTTTACGTTGGCTCTATGGACGAGGGGGCTTTGTGGGAGCATTTGCGGTCTACTGTCGGAAAGTACACGCACAAAAAGAAGGACGAAAAATTGCCTTGCGCGTGTGCACCGATCCCGATGCGGGAAACGGCGCAAACCGTGTGCGAGGAGATCGATGCGGGGCAGAGCCATTTGCTGATGGCTTGGCGAAGCGATAAGACCTTGAATTCCGAGGGACACGCCGCGCGAATCGTGCTGAACGAGCTGTTTGGTGCCTCTCCCGTGTCGCGCCTGTTTGTACATGTCCGCGAACGTCTTTCGCTTTGTTATAGCTGTTCCTCGGCGTATGCGTCCTTTAAGGGAACGCTTCGGGTTGCCTGCGGTGTGCATCGGGATAACCGTGAAGCTGCCGAGGAAGAGATCAAACGCCAGTTTGGTGTGCTTTCGGACGGAGCGTTTTCGGAGGACGAGCTGATGGCGGCAAAAAAGTCGTTGCAGCATTATCTGCGTCAGATTGAAGACAGCCCCTCGGCGATGGAAAGCTTTTATTACAGCCGCATTGTTGCCGAAAATCCGGACACGGTGGAAAATTTGTCGAAAGCGATCGAAGAAGTTACAAAAGAAGATGTGGTTCAAGCGGCGCGTGAATTTTCTCCGCATACCGTTTATTTTCTGAAGGGAACCTTGAATGAGGAGGAATGTGACGATGACGAGAACTGATTTTTCCTCCGCGCTTCTTCGGGAGCAGTATGTACGCTTGGTACATTCTTCGGGGCTTCCGATCTATGTATTTCCCAAAAAGATGACCACCGCCTATGCCTATTTTGCGGTGCGCTACGGCTCTCAGGATTGTGAATTTCAAGGAGCAGACGGGAAAACGGTTTGTATTCCCGATGGCGTGGCACACTTTTTGGAGCATAAATTATTTGAAAACGAGGACGGAAGCGATGCCTTTGCCGCGTTTGCCAAGCTTGGTGCCGATGCAAATGCCTATACCTCATACGACCGCACCGTTTATCTGTGCAACTGTACCGAGCGCTATGAGGAAACGCTTGCCGAATTGTTATATTTTGTAACACATCCGCATTTTACCAAGGAATCGGTGAAGAAGGAGCGCGGTATCATTGCCGAGGAGATCCGAATGTATGAGGATAATCCTTGGGAGCGTTGCTTCCAAAATCTTTTGAAGGCATTATACGTCAAGCACCCGATGCGCAAAAATATATGCGGGACACAGGGCTCGATCAAAAAGATCACTCCCGAGCTTTTGTACGATTGCTATCATCGTTTTTACACGCCCGACAATATGGTCTTGATCGTGTGCGGTGACGTAACACCCGAGGCGGTGCTGGCAGTTGCCGACAAGACTCTGCCTGCCGAGTTCAAGCAGGGCAAAGCGTTTGTGCGCTGTCTTCCCGAGGAGCCTTACGCGGTCCGCCAAAGCGAGATCGAGCATTCTATGTCGATCGCAAAGCCGATCTATGCCATCGGAATCAAGGAGTACGTTTCCGAAACTGCCACTCCGCAGGAGCGGTTGCGCCAAGCCTTTTGCCGTGCTATGCTGGACGAAATTCTTTTTTCGCGTTCGGGACGCTTTTATAACGATCTGTTCGAGCGTGGGATCCTTACACCGTCCTATTCTACGGGATATTCGGTGGGTGATGGCTTTGCATTCTATTGCTTGGAGGGCGAAGCAGAGGATCCGAAGCTTGTGTTGGAGGAATTGAAGCGTTATCTGGACGGCGTGATGCAGTTGGGGATAGCAGAGGAAGATTTTGAGCGCGCAAGGCGGGTGCTGTACGCCGACGAGATCTGCACCTACGATTCCACCGAAGAGATCACGGGAAGGCTGTTGACCTTTGCGTTTGACGGAACCAACCTGTTTGATTGTCCTGATGTGTTGCAGAGCATTACCAAGGAAGAGCTGGAGCAACTGGTGCGCAAAACGTTTGATCCGAGTTGTTTTGCTATATCGGTGATACAACCGATTGGTGATAAATCATCAAAAAAGGAGGACTTTTGAAATGAGAGATCCTACAACCATATCGTTCCCGGGACTTGGGATCGAGCCTTTTACCGTAGATAAGGTTTTGATCTCGTTTGGTAAGGTGGAGATCCGTTGGTACGGTATCTTGATCACGCTGGGAATCATTTGTGCGTTTCTGTATGCCGCATGGCGCGGAAAAAGAAACGAGAAGATCGTGTTGGACGATGTGATCGATATCGCGCTCGTCACCGTTGTGTGCGGTGTGGTAGGCGCGCGATTGTACTATGTTCTGACAACGCTGGACAGCGGCAGATATGAAAGCTTTCTGGACATGATCGCTATATGGAACGGCGGACTTGCAATCTATGGCGGTATTATCGGCGGTTGCTTTGGTATGTGGCTGATGTGCCGCATCAAGAAGATCAAATGGAGACGCTTGTTTGATATGGCGGCTCCGGGTGTGATGATCGCACAGGCGATCGGTCGTTGGGGCAACTTCTTCAACGGAGAGGCGCACGGCTTTTCGATCGGAGCCAATACCGGCTTCCATTTTTTGAATACCACATACAATATCGAAGCGGGAGAGGGCTCGTTTGCTTATGCGATTCGCATGGGAGTGACCCATTCGGTCAGACAGCCGATTTCGTTCTATCATCCCACCTTCCTCTATGAATGCTTGTGGAACGTATTGGGATTTGTGCTGATCAATCTGTTCTACAAGCACAAAAAGTACGACGGTCAAGTGGCACTGATGTACTTTACCTGGTATGGCTTTGGACGCATGATCATTGAGGGCTTCCGTGATGCACACGGCGACAGCCTGCTGATCCCCGGTACCAACCTGCGTATTTCACAATGCTTGGGAATGCTTTGCTTTGTTGCAGGCGTAACGCTTTTGTTGGTGCTGTTCTTCCGTAAATACAATGAGCCTGTATTCGTGACCACTGCAAAGACCGATGGCTCTGAGAGTTTTCCCGAAGCGGAGAAAAAAGCCGAGGAAAAGAAGCGCGAGAATACCGATTATGTGGCTGCAGAGGTTAGCAAAAAGGAAAATGACCTCAATGCCGAACCGCCTGCAGACCAACCCAACCCCGAAGAAAAAGAGGTTTCTGAGAACCCCGAAAGTGAGGACAAACAAGATGGCAATGCTGATTGACGGAAAAAAGATCTCTGCCGAGGTGCGCGCCGAGATCAAGGAAAAGACCGAAGCCTTGAAGGCACAGGGGATTCACCCGGGCTTGGCGGTCATTATTGTAGGAGAGGATCCCGCATCGCAGGTTTATGTGCGCAATAAGGCACGCGCTTGCGAGGAGGTTGGCTTTTATTCGGAGGTTTACCGTTTGCCCGAGGCGACCGAGCAAGCAGAGCTGAATGCTCTGGTGGATTCACTTAACGAAAATGAGAAGATCCACGGCATTTTGGTTCAGCTTCCTCTGCCCAAGCATCTGGACGAAACCGAGGTTTTGTTGCGGATCAATCCCGACAAGGACGTGGATGCCTTCCACCCCTACAACGTGGGCAACATTATGATCGGCGACTACCGTTTCCTGCCCTGTACGCCTGCAGGCGTGATGGAGCTGCTCAAGCGCAGTGATATCGATCCCGCAGGGAAGAAGTGTGTGGTGATCGGACGCTCCAACATCGTGGGCAAGCCGATGGCGATGCTCCTGTTGCACGCAAACGGTACCGTGACGATCTGCCATAGCCGCACGAAGGAGCTTGCCGCGGTCTGCCGCGAGGCGGATATTCTTGTGGTTGCGATCGGTCGTGCCGATTTTGTGGGTGCTGACATGGTCAAGCCCGGCGCGGTTGTGATCGACGTGGGAATGAACCGCCGTGCCGATGGAAAGCTGACGGGTGACGTTGACTTTGCCGCAGTGGAGCCGATCGCATCTGCAATCACGCCTGTTCCCGGCGGGGTTGGCCCCATGACCATTACGATGCTGCTGCAGAACACTCTGACTGCCGCACAAATGAAAAAATAAACGCAAAGGCGTTTGAACCTTTGCACAGTAAAAGAGCATCCAACTGCCGAAGGTTGGATGCTCTTTTGATATTGGTTTCTCAAAGCAAATAAGTGGGAATATCTTTTTTCCCTTTTTGTGAAATGTAACGCTTCATTGCGTCAAAGGTTTCGGGGCTGATCACATGCTCGATGCGGCAAGCATCCTCAGCGGCAATCTTTTCGTCTACTCCAAGAGATACTAAAAGCTGAGTTAGCAAGGTGTGGCGTTCATACATCTGCTCGGCGGTTTGTTTTCCTAAATCGGTTAGCGTAAGGTAACCGTCTGCATCTACCATGATGTATTCGCCTCTTTTTAAAATGCCGACCGCGCGGCTGACCGAGGGCTTGGAATAGCCCAAATGCTCACAAATATCAATGGAGCGCACTTTATTGGATTTTTGAGACAAAACATATATGGTTTCCAAATACATTTCACCGGATTCCTGTAATGCCACAAAATCACCTCCCAAATCATTCGATTTTGAATTCAAATCCGCAGGATCCTTCTTTTATTCATTATAGCACAGTTTTTTCTGAAAATCAATAGTTTTTCTTCATTTTGTACGGAAAGGGGTTGAAAACCGTTTATTATATTCCAATTTTATTTGGTTAGCATATGCTAACTTGCAATTTGCTCATTTAAACTATAGGATCAAATATGAGTTAGCGTATGCTAACTTTCGGACGAATCAAAAGACGGCAATGCAGCCGCCTTTTGAGGGAACGCTTAAAACAGCAGGTGGATCGGTGTCAGATCGATCAGAATTCCCGAGAGGATGCCGACGATCAAAAGAATCAAAACGATTCGCAGGGAATCCTTCACGGGACGGTTGTTGCGGAAGAGGATCGCCAAGCCAACGCCTGCGTTGACCAAAAGCCCCGAGAGCAAAGCTCCCACAGGAAGAATATTGGAAAGGTAAAGCTCGGTGAGAACGACCGACGAGGCGCAGTTGGGAATCAGACCAACCAGCGCGGCAAGGATGTTGCCGATGATCGGACGGTCGGAAAGAAGCAGGGCAAGCTTTTCCTCGCCAACGCCGTGGATCACGAGATTCAGGACTAACGTGAAGCAAAGAATGAAGAGCGTGACGTAGATCGTGTGGCGAAGTGCCGAAAGCGCGAAATGTTCACCGCAGCGGCAATGCTCGCGCTCACAGATATCCTCGATGGCAGGCTCGTTTTCGGGCATTTTTTTCTTGCGGTTCAGAATACGGATCACCGCGTCGGTTGCAAAGCCCACGCCCACGCCGATGATCAGCTTGGTGAGGAGAAGCTTGAGCATCAAGGGGAAGGATGCTCCCTTGGAGATCAGAATCGGCAGCATTTCATCGGAGGTGGAAAGGAATACCGCAAGCAGTGTGCCCACCGTGATGATGCGTCCGCTGTAAAGTCCCGAGGCGGCGGCAGAAAATCCGCATTGCGGAACGATTCCGAATGCTCCGCCGATCAAAGGCCCGATTTTTCCCGAGCCGCGCAGCCACTTTGCCGCCGCATCGCCCGATTTGTGCTCCAGAAACTCCATCAAAAGATAGGTCAGAAAGAGGAAAGGGAGCAGGGTTACGGTTTCCTGCAATGTGTGCAGAAGGATTTCGGGGAGATGCTCAAGCAGGTGATCCATTCTGAGTACCTCCTTGCTTTGCGCGGCATTCTGCGCAGATTCCGTACAGGATCGATTGACCGCAATCTACCGCAAAGCCGTGTTCCTCGCGCAAGTGTGCCGCAAAGGTCAGCGAATCACCGCAAGCTAAATGATGGATCGAGCCGCATTGCAGACATTTTGCGTGGAAATGCGAGCCGCAGTCACAGCCCTTTCCAACGTACTGGTAAAGGGCGCAGTTGCGCTCCTCGCTGCGGAATTTCCGCAACACGTCATTGGCGCACAGCTCGGAGAGATGGCGGTAGACGCTGCTTTTTTTCTCGGTATTTCCGTGAAGAGCCAAACAAAGCTCCTCGGTGGTAAATTGACGGTCGGGATTCTGTGCCAAAAAATCACACAGCGCACGTTTGCCGTCGGTATGGTAAGTTTTTTTCGTCATGGGATTCCTTTTTCTATATTGAGAATGGTTCTCAAAAATGAGAACGGTTCTCAAATTATAGCATAAAAAGGGGCGGTTGTCAAGAGTTTTTTACAAAAACAGCGTGGGATGAAATGAAAAATGCGTGATCAAGAGGGAATAAGGTTGGATAGATACACAAAATAAATATCCCCCCCGTTATACGGGGGGGATATTTATTATGCTTTGGGTTTGTTATCCACAAAATCTCTTTGGTAGGTTTCAATGGCTTCTTCGATGATCTGCTTTGCCTCGGTGGGGCCGAACAGCGTTTTAACAGCGGTCTGCTTGTGCTCCAACTGCTTGTACACGCTGAAAAAGTGCATGATCTCATCGAAAATGTGTGCGGGAAGCTCGTCGATCGAGGTGATCCCAAGATAGGAGGGATCGGAAAAGGGGATCGCAATGACTTTGTCATCCATCTTGCCGCCGTCGATCATGCGCATCACGCCGATGGGGTAAACACGGATCAAGGTCAGGGGATAGATCGGCTCGGAGCAAAGCACCAGCACGTCCAACGGGTCTCCGTCATCGGCATAAGTGCGCGGAATAAAGCCGTAGTTGGCAGGGTAGTGCGTTGAGGTGTACAGAACGCGGTCAAGCTTCAAAAGTCCCGTAAACTTGTCCAGCTCGTACTTGCATTTGCTTCCTTTGGGGATCTCGATGACCGCAGTAAAATCATCGGGCTTGATTGCACTCGGATCCATATCGTGCCAGATATTCATGTGTTCCTCCTTGATTGCTTTTATTTTACGTAATCGAATTCAAAATCGTAGATCGAAACCGTGTTGCCGTCGCGACAGCCCTTTGCCTCCAAGGCTTCAAACACACCGCTCTTTTGCAGAACGCGCTGGAAGAAGTTGAGCGATTCATAATCGCTGAAATTGATTTGTCCCATCAGGTTCAGGAGCCATGCACCCTCCACGTAGAAGGTATCGTTTTCACGGCGGATGGTGGTCTCCTTGCCACCGCCCACGTAAGCATCCTCGGGGGCGTATTCGGCTTCATAGACCTTCATCGGGGGAAGCTCCTCCAAGCGGTCGGCAACCAAGCGGATCATTTCCTTCATGCCTTCACCGGTAGCTGCCGAAACGTACAACAGCTCCCAGCCCTGTGACTTCACATACTTTTCAAAAGCATCCACGTCTACCACTTCGCGGTCAAGCGCGTCCACCTTGTTGGCAAGGATGATCTGCGGACGCTTGGAAAGTGCCTCACTGTAGCGTGCCAGCTCGTAGTTGATCTTCCGGATATCCTCAACGGGATCGCGTCCTTCAAAGCAGGAAATATCCACAACGTGCAAAAGCAGTCGGCAACGGTCAACGTGGCGCAAAAATGCGTGACCAAGGCCTGCACCGTCAGCGGCACCCTCGATCAGTCCGGGAATATCCGCCGCCACAAATCCGCTCTCGCCGCCCGTGCGTACCACGCCCAGATTGGGAGAGAGGGTAGTGAAATGATAATCGGCGATCTTCGGCTTTGCCGCGCTGATCTTTGCCAGAATCGAGGATTTTCCAACGCTGGGATAGCCGATCAGACCTACGTCTGCCAGCATCTTCAGCTCCAGAATGACCTCTTTCTCTTCGCCCGCAGTGCCGTTTTTGGCAAACATCGGTACCTGACGGGTAGGCGTTGCGAAGTGTCGGTTTCCCCAACCGCCGCGTCCGCCCTTGCAGGCAACGTAATCGGCACCGTCGTTTTCCGACATGTCGTGAATGACCTTTTCGCTCTCGGCATCGCGGATCAGCGTTCCGGGAGGAACCATGATCACAAGATCCTCGGCGGTCTTGCCGTGGCACTTTGCGCCCTTTCCGTTCTCGCCGTTTCCTGCGATGAATTTGTGCTTATAACGGAATGCCAGCAGCGTGTTGGTTCCTTCGTCCACACGGAACACCACGTTTCCTCCGTGACCGCCGTCACCTCCGTCGGGACCGCCCGCCGAAACGTACTTCTCACGCCGGAAGGAGACCGCGCCGTTACCGCCGTTTCCCGCTTTAATATATATTTTCACGTTATCTACAAACATATTCTATACCACCCTCCTTTCATGTGGTTCAAGGCATGGTTTATTGATTTTAATGATACTATTTTATGTTTTGTCGTCGCCCTTCATGCGGATGATGATCTTGATCGGTGTGCCGTGGAATCCAAAGGTCTCGCGCAGGCAGTTTTCAATGAAACGCTGATAGGAGAAATGGAACAGGCGCACGTCGTTGCAGAAGATCACAAAGGTAGGAGGAGCCACCGAGATCTGCGTCATGTAGTAGATCTTGAGACGGCGTCCCTTGTCGGAGGGCGGCTGTACGCGGATCATCGCATCGCCCAGCACATCGTTGAGCATACCCGTTGTGATACGCGTGACCGACTGGTTGTATACATAGTTGATGCGTTCAAACAGCGATTCCACGCGCTGTCCCGTCATTGCCGAGATATACACAATGGGGGCGTAGGGCATATAAGCCAGCGCGGTGCGGATCTTGGTGTTGAATTCGTTGACCGTAGAGTTATCCTTTTCGATCAGATCCCACTTGTTGACCACAATGATCACGGCTTTTCCCGCCTCATGCGCGATCCCCGCGATCTTTTCGTCCTGCTCGGTGATACCCGTGGAGGCGTCGATCATCAAAAGACAGACCTGTGCACGCTCTACCGCCATGTGTGCGCGTAAAACGCTGTAATGCTCGATTTTATCGTTGATCTTTGCCTGGCGGCGGATTCCTGCGGTGTCGATGAAGGTGAATTTTCCGAATTCGTTTTCCACCTGCGTATCAACCGCGTCGCGCGTGGTTCCCGCAATGTTGGAAACGATCAGTCGATTTTGTCCGATCAGCTTGTTGATCACCGAGGATTTTCCCGCGTTCGGCTTTCCGATCACGGCAACGTGAATGCCTGCGTCCTCCTCCTCGCCGTCCTCCCAATCGCCGATCGCATCGATGCAAGCGTCAAGGAGGTCACCCGAGCCGCTTCCGTGCAAGCTCGAAACACTGATCGGTTCCTGGTCAAAGCCAAGCTCGTAGAATTCGTAAAATTCCAGGGGAGGTTCGCCGATACGGTCGCACTTATTGATGCAGAGCACAACGGGCTTGCCGCTTTTTTTGAGCATCACGGCAATATCGCGGTCGTCCGCCGTGAGTCCTGTGCGGACGTCACACATGAAAACGATTACATCGGCGGTTTCAATGGCAATTTCCGCTTGCAGACGCATCTGCTTGAGGATGATGTCATCGGTTTTCGGTTCGATACCGCCCGTGTCAATTACAATGAATTTTCTGGCGCGCCATTCGGTCTCGCCGTAGATGCGGTCACGGGTAACACCCGGGGTGTCCTCCACGATCGAGCGGCGTTCCCCGATGAGCTTATTGAAGAGTGTACTTTTTCCAACGTTGGGGCGTCCCACGATGGCGATAATAGGTTTTGACATAGCGGCTCCTTTCTTACGGAATGCCCAAAAGGGCTTTTATCAATTCGGTTCCGTCATTGGGACAGGCGCGCAGGGGAATGTTTCCAAGCGCGGCGGAAAGCTCTGCAGGCGTCCGATCGTCCAAAAAAACGTCCTCGTCTGCGCGGAGCATCACGGCGGGGAACAACAGCTCGTCGCCAAGCTCTTTTCCCTTTAATTGCTCAATGACGTCGGCGGCGGTCAAAAGTCCCGCCACGGTAACGGTTTCTCCAAAAAAGTGATTGACGATGCGGTGTACGGTGATCTGCAATCCGTCCACGGCAGATTCCAGCTTTTTGCAAAGACGCGAAATGTGATCGTAGGCGGCGGCACCTGTCAGCAACGACACCTTTCGCGGTGCGTGAAAATCTGCAAGCCAGTCCTCAAGATAGTCCAACTCAAAGTCGAACTCCGAGGCAAGCGAGGTCAGCATACCAACCCCGTTTTCGATCTGCGAATAATCCTCGTAATAGTCCTCGGTGGGCAGCGGTCTTCCCGCGCGCAAATAAAACTCGTCCGAGCAATAAAACAGGCGTGTGCCGTATTTTTGCAAGCATTGCTCACCAAAAGCATTGACTTGATCGATCACGGCGGCGGCTTCCTCGGGCGAGAACAGCTCCAAGGGGTAAAGACCTTCTCTGTGGCGTGTCAGCCCTACGGGAACGATCGCGCAGGAACGGAGCGAGGGATGCAGAGCGGCAAGATCGCGCATTGAGCGGTCGAGCTCGGCGCCGTCGTTGAGTCCCTTGCAAAGCACGATCTGCGTACAGAGCGCAATATTCGCTTCTGCCAATCGGTCAAGATAGCGAAGCACCTCGCCCGCGCGCTTGTTTTTCATCATTTTCACGCGCAACTCAGGGTTGGTGGTGTGAATCGACACGTTGACAGGGGAGATGTGCATGGTGATCAGACGCTCGATATCGGCGTCCTTCAGATTCGTGAGCGTGACATAGTTTCCGTGCAGGAAGGAAAGACGGTCGTCATCGTCCTTGAAATAAAGCGACTCACGCATTCCTTTTGGCAACTGGTCCACAAAGCAGAATACGCAACGGTTGGCACAGCAGTGCTTTTTATCCATCAGGGGTGTTTCAAACTCCAAACCGAGGTCGTCGTATTCGCCTTTTTGAAAGGAGCGCGACAAGGCTTGTCCGCCGCGTTCCAGCGACAGCACAAGATCGGTATCGGTCATATAGAAACGGTAATCGAGAACGTCGTTGATCGAATGCCCGTTGATCGAGAGCAAGCAGTCTCCCGCGCATAACCCTTGACGCTCGGCAATCGAGCCCTGCAAAACACTTTGAATCCGTACCATACACACACTCCTTTCTACTAACATTGCCCACTACGGCATACTTTAACATCCTATTATATCATGTTTTTTCAAAAAAGTCAACCGATTTGAGGATTTTTGGCAAGAGCAGGCGATGAATAGAATTTTTGAAGAGACGAAATTTCATAAATTGATTTTTGGGAAAGGGCTTTACAAGACTTGGAAAGTGTGGTATAATGAAGCTTGCCAAACAAAATCGAATAATTTCCCGAGGAAAGCACACGCTAATTTTTACAAAAATGCGTATGCTCTACTTTTGCGTGCTTTTTTACGGGAAAGATTTTGTTTGGCGACAATCGGAGATGCGTGTTTTTTATGCGCTGACTTCGGTTGGCGCATTTTTTTATTTCATTTTATTCTAAGGAGGAAAAAGAGAAAATGAAAAAAACATTGTTAGTCCTGTCCACTGTCTTGGCATTAGTCGCGCTCATGCTGTGCTTGACTGTTTCGGTGTCGGCGGAGGAAACAACAACCGATGTGATCTACAGCGGCACGTGGGGAACACTTTCCTGGACGTTTAACGAAACCACGGGCGAGCTCGTGATTTCGGGCGAGGGAAAGATGAATGATTTTACATCTTCTTCCACCGATGCATGGAGAGCGTATAAAACCTCTATCAAAACGGTTACGATCAAAGACGGCGTGACGAGTATTGGAAATTATGCGTTTTATAGTTGTGTTAGCCTTACAAGTATTACAATTCCCGGCAGTGTGACGAGTATCGGTGATGAGGTGTTCTGTGCTTGCGGATACCTTACAAGTGTCACGATTCCCGAGGGAGTGACGAGTATCGGCGATAGAACTTTTTCTTATTGTGGGCTTGAAAACATCATAATTTCCGATAGCGTGACGAACATCGGCGATCAGGCGTTTGTTGGTTGCTATAAATTTACAAGCATCAAAGTGGATAAAGGCAATAAAGTATATCACTCTGAAGGAAATTGTTTAATTCAAACAGCAAGCAAAACGCTGATAGCGGGGTGCTTCGCCAGTGTGATACCGGCAGACGGAAGTGTTACAAGCCTTGGTGAAAATGCGTTTTCGGGTTGTATTTGCTATTCTGTAGACGTTGGATGTCGCGATATCACAATTCCTGACTGTATAACAAGTATTGGCGATGATGCATTTTTGTCATGCACAGGACTTACCAATGTTAATTTTGCAGAAAATAGCAAGTTGACACAAATTGGTAATTATGCGTTTTATAGTTGCCAAAATCTTTACAATATCAACATTCCAAATCGCGTTACGAGCATTGGAGAATATGCGTTTGCGGAGTGTTCCAGATTAGGGAATATTACAATACCGGATAGTGTGACGGATATCGGTGATAAGGCGTTTCGTAATTGCGAGTTCCTTATTGATGTTATACTTTCTAATTCATTAACAGGTATTGGAGAAGAGACATTCGCATATTGTATCGGACTTACAAGGATTTCAATACCGGATAGTGTAACGAGTATCGGTAAGGGCGCGTTTGCACATTGCGATAACCTAACCGAAGTTACGGGTGGTAACGGGTTATTGAGTATAGGTCAATCTGCATTTGCTGAGTGCGGCCTCCTCGAACTCGTCACAATCCCAAACGGCGTAAAAAGCATCGGCCGTACTGTATTTATTTCTTGTTATAGGCTCTCAACCATCACAATTCCTAAGAGTGTGACAGACATTGGGATGGGTGCTTTCAACAAATGCACCGATCTCTCCTATATTATCTATTTAGGCACCGAGGAAGAGTGGAATGCAAATGTTACGAAAGGTACCAACTGGGACTATAACGCCGGCTCTAATGTTGAGGGCTACAAGCTGATCTTCCTTAACAACGGCTTCAAGATCAAGAATGCTTACCTTGAACTCTCGGATGACATTGACGTGCTGTACACCGCGTTGGTTCCCGAAATCTGCGAGAATCCTTATATGGTCTTTGAATTCATGGGCAAGGAGTACACCGCGATCGGTACGCTGAATGAGAATGGCTCTTATACGTTCCGCTTGGAAACCGTTCTGCCGCAGTACATGGGTGAGAACATCAAGGCAACGCTGTATGCAAGCATCAACGGCTATGAGTTCTACTCCTGTGTGAGCAAGTACAGTGTGCGTCAATATTGCGTCAACCAGCTTGCAAAAAGCTCCGATGAAAAACTGATCACTCTGCTCTCCGATCTGCTGTCCTACGGTGCCGCCGCTCAGCTCTATGTTGGCTACAACACCGATTCGCTTGTAACCGACGGCTTGACGCTCACCCCCGGCCAATTTACCGAGTTGGATGTGTCTGTTTCCAAAAAGGCACTCAGCGGGGAAGCCGATGGTGAAAACGCATGGAAGTGCGCGGGCCTTGTTTACGAGAATGCAATGTCGATGTATCTCAAATTCAGCGCTGAGGATCCTGCCAACCTTGAAGTGCAGGTGACGGTTGAAAACCGCACCGAGACCTACACGGTGGCTGATATGGAGATCGGCGAGGACGGCTATTATACGCTTTACTTCCACAATATCCACGCCAACGAGTTTGACAGCGAGATCAAGGCGATCTTTGTCAAAAACGGCGAGCAAACGGGACAGACAATGACCTATTCGGTCAACTCGTACGTTGTCAGCAAGCAAAACAATGAAGACGAGCTGCTGGCAGGTCTTGTGCGGGCAACCTACAACTATGGCGCATCTGCTGCCGCTTATGCGGATTCAAATCAATAAAAAAGAAAGGACAAATCAAAATGAAAAACAGCTATACAAAACCCGAGATGGAGCTTTTAACGGTATCATCTGCAGACGTGATCTCCTGCAGCCCGATCGTCACTCCACCCGATGAATTTGAATAAATAAAAAACAGGGACGGCGCATTTTGCGCCGTCCTTGCCATTTATTTGCGATCATTCCTCCAAAAGCTTATGGGAAACGCGTCCCAGTACCTCGGAGATGTGTTCGTCGAGGCGATCGGCATCGAAGCTGTCGATCAGCTCTTCGATTTTCAGCTTTTCGCGCTTTTTGTGTCTGCGATGATAAACAAATGCAACGGCACCCAAAAAGCCTGCGATTGCCGAAAAGATCAGCCCCGCAAACAGCCGATTCTGCTTCGGCTTGCGTTTTGCGGCTACCATAAAGATCGAGGCAACTGCAAACACTGCGGCAATTCCTGCCACAAGCAGCTTTTTTCGTTTCATCTTGGACACTCCTTTTTATCAAGATTCTGCTGAGGTCTTTTTCAGATATGCGTTGATAAATCCGTCAATTTCTCCGTCCATCACGGCTTGAATGTTACCCGTTTCATAGCCTGTGCGGTTGTCCTTGACCAACGTGTAGGGCATAAATACGTACGAACGGATCTGAGAACCCCACTCAATGTTGTTTTTGTTGCCCTGAATATCCTCAATGGTCTCCAAACGCTCCTGCAGCTTGATCTCCATCAGCTTGGATTTCAGCATACGCATAGCGGTTTCCTTATTTTGAAGCTGAGAACGCTCGGTCTGACAACCAACCACAATACCCGTGGGCTTATGGACGATTCGGATCGCCGAGTCGGTCTTGTTGATGTGCTGACCGCCCGCACCGCTGGAACGGTGTGCTGTGACCTCGATATCCTCGTCACGGATGACTACTGCATCCACGTTTTCGAATTCGGGCATGACCTCGATCGAAGCAAAGGAGGTCTGTCTGCGTCCGTTTGCGTCAAAGGGAGAGACGCGCACCAAGCGGTGAACGCCGTTTTCGCTCTTCAAATATCCGTAAGCATTGATGCCGTTGACCATAACGGTGGCGCTCTTGATACCTGCACCGTCGCCGTCCAGCCAGTCGGTCAGCTTCACGGTAAAGCCGCTTTTTTCTGCCCAACGCGTGATCATACGGTACAGCATCTGCGCCCAGTCCTGCGCCTCGGTACCGCCGGCACCGGGGTGGAAAGAAACAATGGCGTTGTTCTTATCGTATTCTCCCGAAAGCAGCACCTCAATGCGGCGATGCTCCTCCTCCTCCACGATGGCGTTCAGCTCGCCCTGAACCTCCTCCACGAAGGATTCGTCATTTTCTTCAATTGCCATTTCTGCAAGAGCAATGGCATCCTCCAGGCGTGCGCACAGCTTTTCATAGCCTGTGACCTTATCCTGCGCCTGCTTGATGACCTGCAATACCTTGCTCGATTTCTCGGCACTGTTCCAAAAGTCGGGCGACTGTGTCTGTGCCTCAAGGTCTTTCAGGTTTTCTTTGGTTTCTTCAATGCGCAACGCAGAGCCAAGCTCCGCAAGATCCTCGCGCAATGCGATCAATTTGTATTTTGCGTCTTCCAATGCAACGATCAAAGGGTACCTCCAACACCGAACTTGGTGTATTCTTCTATAAATTCTTTATTATTATACCATGCAAATGGGATTGTGGCAATAGGATTTGCCGATTTTTCGTAAAAATTCTTATTTGTGATATTTTGATCCGCGCAGGATCGAGAAGGAGCGGTACAGCACCTCCAAAAGCAACACGCGCATCATCTGATGGGGAAAGGTGAGCTTGGAGACCGAAAGCTTTAAATCACACGCTGCCTTGACCTCGGGAGAGAGTCCGTAAGACGAGCCGATGATCAAGCAGAGCGAGGAGGATTCGGTGCAAGCACTCTCGATTTTCTGTGCCAGCTCCTCGGAGGAAAATTGCTTGCCCTCCACACAAAGGGCGATGCGGTAAGCACGCGGCGGGATCGCGGCAAGGATCCTTTTTCCCTCATCGGCAAGGGCCGCGGTGATCTCGCTTTCGGCAGGATCGTCGGGGAGCTTGGTCTCCTTGAACTGAATGATATTGGGCTTGCAGAACGCCGACAGCCGCTTTTCGTATTCGGCAACGGCATCGCGCCAGTAGGATTCCTTCAGGTTTCCCATGGTGATAACGGTTAGTTGAAGCATATCAGATCTCCCAAACAAATTCGGTCAGCGCATCGGGCGCGGCAACTGCAACCTCAATGCGGTCGGTTCCGATTGAGCTGATACAGGCATCGTATGCCGTATCGGGGGTGTTGTTTTCTTGGCTCAGGTGCGCCAGCATGAGCTGTTTCGTGCCATTTTCACACAGACGTGCGGCAAATTCGGCACTGTCGGTATTGGAAAGGTGTCCGCGCTTTGATGCAATGCGCTTTTTCAGATCCTCGGAATAGGGGCCGTCTCTCAGCATATCAAGATCGTGGTTGCTCTCTAAAATGACCGTAGCGCATCCCATAAGTCCGTTTTCCACGTCGCGCGAAACGTAACCGATATCGGTTGCGTATCCGATGGCGTAATCGGAATCGGTCTCAATACGATATCCCACCGATGCGCGGCTGTCGTGCGGAGTGGGGAAGGAGGTAACGGTCAGACCGCATACCTTTTCCGAAAAGATCGGGGGATGCAGACAAAGACAGGGGGCTGCGGCAGGCTCGTTTTTCAGCCGATCAGCCGAGGGTGTTTGGATGTGAACGGGTACGGGGTGCTTTTTGAGAAAGACGGGCAACGCGCTGATGTGGTCGCTATGCTCGTGCGTTACAAATACGGCACGGATGTCGTCGGGGCATATCTTAGCCTCGTTCAATGCCATGCAAAGCCGCTTGGCGTTTTTTCCCGCATCGATCAGGATGGTTCCTTCCTCGGTTTGGATCGCAAAAGCGTTTCCAACCGATCCCGAGTAAAGCGAAATGATTCGGATGCGGCTCATCAGTTGCCTCCGAACAGCATCGGGATCAGGAACAGATAGATCATATCCACGGCAAACACCAGCATGATCGGAATCAGAACGGTGAGTACCCATTTGGATTTTTCCATGCGCTCACGGCTATCCTCAATATATTTTTGCTTTTCTTCAAGCGGCATCGTGTCGGGCAACATATCGGGCGTAACATCTTTGCCCGAGAAACCGCGGTTGTAGATGACATAATACAAGAGGAGCGCGGCACCGATGCCAAGATAAATAAAGGGCAGGTAGGAAAATTCAAACTGCGTGGGCAGCCAGAAATAGATCACCATCAGAATGACCGTATTGACCAGCAGCCTCAGCATCAATTTTTTTGCTTGGGGTTTCAAGAATAGTCTCCCTTCAAGAATTTGGTCGGTCAGATCTTGACCGCGCCAACGGGACGGATGCGCAAAACCATACAACAGCCGTCACCCAAAGCACCGTTCATCACACGGCGGAATTCTTCCACGTTTTCGTTGGGAACAAATGCCTGGATCGTTCCTGCAAAGCCGCCGCCGTGAACGCGCCATGCGGCACGCTTTCCGCCAAGCGTTTTCTCAGCCAGACAGAGTGCCAAGGAAAGTCCCTGCTCGGAGAGATTTTTGCAGGTGTATACGTTTTGCAGATAGCAGAACGACGAGCGGCCCGATGCGAGAATGCCCGCAAAGAAGGCATCGAGATCGTTGTTCTTCAGATCCTGTGTCAGCTTTTGTGCGCGGCGGTTTTCCGCATAGAAGTGGAGCGCACGCAGGATCGCGCGGTCGCCTACCGTTTTGCGCAATTCGGGGATCGCCTTGATCACGGATTCTTCGTCAAGGTCACGCAACACTTCCTTGCCAAGAGCTTTTGCAACCGATTTCATTTCGGCGGGAACCGATGCGTAATCGTCGGTCAGATCGGCGTGGTTGCCGCCCGTGTTGACGATGCAAAGGTTGTAGCCTGCCGCCGACATGTCAAAGTCGAGCTTTTCGATGATGGGATTCTTGGGATCTGCAAAATCAATTCCCACAATGCCACCTACGGCACAAGCAACCTGATCCATCAGTCCGCAGGGCTTGCCGAAAAAGACATTTTCCGCATACTGCGAGATCTTGGCGATCTCTACGTTGTCGATTTTTCCATCGTTGTACAGATAGTTCAGAATGTTACCGATCATATCCTCAAACGCCGCAGAGGAGGAAATACCCGATCCCTTGAGCACGTTGGAGGTCGTGTAAGCGTCAAATCCGCCGATCTTGTAGCCGTTGTTGGTGAAGCCTGACGCAACGCCTGCGATCAGATCATCGGAATGTCCCTCAATGTCGGTCTTGGGCTCGGTGTAAACAGCCAGATCGATCACGTTCTCGTCAAAGCCTTCGCTCTTAACGCGGATGATGTTTTCCGCATTGGGAGCGGCAACGGCAATGATATCCAGATCGATCGACGCGGCAACCACGCAGCCGTGGTTGTGGTCGGTGTGATTTCCCGAGATCTCACTGCGGCCCGCTACCGAATACAGAGCGGCATCGCGGTCGGAGCCGTACAGAGCGGCAAAGCTGTCGATAGCGGCGGCATAACGTGCCTTTTGTGCCTCAACCGCCTCTTTTCCGTATATGTATTCAAATCTTTGATCGTAAGCACCCGACAAGAGTGCCGACTTGAGTTCTGTAACCTTCATGTGAAAGCTCCTTTTCATGATAAATTATTCCACCCTACATTTTATCATATATCCTTGAAAAAATCAATGGGTTTGAGGAAAAAAACGCAGGATACTCCGTGAGTCTCCTGCGTTTTTTGTGTTCTTATTCCAATATCAGCTCGTCGGCGTTGAGAAAGGCGTGTGCGCCAAGCCCCGAATCGGTGGGGATCAGCGTGGCGGCTCCGCATTTGCGGCAGGACACGCGAACGCCCTCGTTCAGTACCTCGGCATCATACTGTCTGCCGTTGTCCGATGCGTCACATTTGCAACGGATCTTTCCTTCGGCATCCAGGTCGTGAATCACGAACATGATGATGTCCAATATCTGCGGATCGGTCAGCGATTCCTCGTCATTCTTCAGATTCTCAAAGCTGTTGACTCCGCTTTGTTCCATCAAGTCCAGCAGCTCCAGCTCACTGCGTGCAAGCTCTGCCTTCACTTGATTGGTTTCGCCAATGCAGGCAACGGTCAAATCTGAATAGGGGCATTGCATGGTAAAGAGATCCTTACCGAAAAAGAGCGAGGAATTGAGCGTAAAGGTATGCGGATTGGGGCAGAGCATACAGGGAACCGTCAGGCGCACCTTTCCGTCCTTGGAGTAAACAACGGTCATTTCGCTTTCTTTACAGGTGCATTTCAGCTTTACCATATCGGCGGAGAGCGCGAAGAGTCCAACCGCGCTCATAATACCCGCGCCGCAATGCGGACAGCGATAGGCGACGGTGGTTTGTTTGGGATCAAGTACCATTGCAATTCATCCTTTTCTGTAAATAGTCAGTACAGTATATTCACGCGGTCACAAAATGGCACGGAGAAGCTCCATGCCATTTGTGATCATATCATTTTAGATTTCCCACTTACGAGCGGGAACTGCAGCTTCTGCAGTCGGAGCAGCCGTTGTTGTAGTAGGCTCACCGATCGCGTTCAAAGCATCCTCGTTCGCTGTGTAGCCTTCGGTCAGTCCGCTTACCCAGTTGGTCATCTTCTCGGTTACGGCAGATTCCTTTGCCTGGTTCTCCCAAGCAGGACCTTCGCCGGTGTAGAGTGCCAAATAGATCTCGTTCTTACCCTCGGTACCGAGTACTGCCATATCGTTGGGGTTTCTTTCCTCCTCAAAGAACCACTTCTTGAGCTGTGCATAGGAGGTCAGGCTTTCCTTGGTGATGGTGGAGGAGATGGTGGGAGAGATATTGTTTTCACTGTTAGCCAGCGAGTTCATAACGGAGATAGCTGCAGCGTAGGTCTTTCCTTGCATCTTTGCCAGAGCAGCTTCTGCCTGCTGAGAAGCGGTGAGGCCGTCTACATTACCGTAGAAGGGAATATAACCGCCGCTCACGGTAAAGGTTTCGTCCAGATACATGGGCGTGTTAATGACCATGTAAACGTTGTAGGTGTAGGTTACCGTACCGTCCTCATCGGTGGTGGAGCTACTGAAATACTTCTTGTCAAACTCCTTACGGGCAGAGGTGATCGCACTGCTTCCGCGCTCGGAGATCCAAGCCTCAAAGGTGTTCTCCTTAGCGTCTACGGTCAGGTTCGCGGTCTTATCGGTGGGGTATACATTGTTGAGCGAGGCGGTAAGACTTTCAACGATCTGGTAATACGGATCTGCATCCACGGTGGCATACAGAATGTCCCATCTCTCGGCAGCCTTGTCAACCGACAGAATATACACAACGTATGCAACAGCGCCGTCGTTGATCACATAGATCTTATCGGCTTCCTCGGGAGCCAGTACAGCAAGCTGGTCTCTGAGCTCGGTGGGAACAACCTCCTCTGTGGCATCAATGGTTACTTCCAATACTTCCTTTGCGCCGTTTTCCTTGAGGAAGGTCTTCTTTTCATCATTGGTTGCAAGTGCTTCACACTCTTCCTTGAGCTCGTTACCCTTCTTGGTTGCATCCTTATAGCTTACCTCGGGGAAGTTGGTGGAATCCTTCTTCAGCTCCTTGAGGTAGGTGAGAATATTGGTCTTGAACGCAGTGTCCTCACCGTAGGTGTCGCCTTCCACGAAGGGACGGAACAACACGCGTGCTTCAACGGTTTCCTTGTTTGCCTCTGCGGAATAGAAGGCAACGAGATAGATACCGTCAGCCGCTTTGTTGGTGAAGGTTGCGGTGTCATATTGCTTGCGAGCGGTGTCGAAGAGCCATTTTTCAAGAGCCTCGTCGTTGTCGGCAGATGCCTCGTAGGTCTTTACGGGATTCACGCCCAGCTCGTCCAGCTTATCCGAAAGCTCCTTTTTCTCGGCGGAATCGGAAAGCTTCTTAATGCTGTTATAATCTGCGGTTACTTCTGCCTGCGTTACGTATTTGTTGTACGCGGTCTTGTAGTTGTTCTTGAAGTGATCCTCCAGGATCAGCTCCTTGAATTGATCTGCATTCAGAACGCTGTCTGCGGTCAGATCCTTTGCAAGGGTTTCGTTGTTGGTGGTAAACGTGAGGTAATCGATTTTGTAGAAATCCTCGGGGTGCGCATCACGGAATGCAACAATGTCAGCGGGGGTGATCGCCATTTCGAATTCAACTTGGATCAATGTCTTGTACTTGTTGTACAGAGTGGACATCTCGACAGCGGTTCTTACATCGCTCTCACGCATACCGTAGAACATATTCTGAGTCAAGAAGTCGGTCAGATCGTAGAAGTTGTAGCTTACAGCCATCTCGGTCAGACTATCGATGGAATCCTGAACCGATTGCTCATCGATTTCGTTCAGGGTAACGTTGTTCAAATATGCTTCGTCACAAACAGCAACCAGCTCCTTGAGGGTTTCGATGGAAGCGTCGATCGCATCGCGCAGGTTGGTGTCCAGATAGGTCTGTGCCATAGCAAGAGCGTATTGCTCCTGCTCGATATAGGTATCGGCATTTTGCTTGGTAACGCCGTAGGTGTCCTCCAGCAGTCCGTACTTCATGTACATCCATTCCATGCTGGCTTCATAGTAAATATTCTGCCATGCAACGTAGGTTGCGATCTGCTGGGTAACGTCGAATTCGCCTGTTTTACTTTCGATGATGATACGGTTACGCTCGATGATGCCGTATCGATTGAAAATGTAGGCACCGACACCGAACAAAACACCGATCAAAAGCACCACGCAAATTGCGGTGGTTGCCCACTTCGGCATCGGCTTTCTGATCTTTTTCGGTTTATACTTTTGAGGATTCTCCGCTTTGTCTTGCTGATGAATCTGTCTGTTTCTGCTTCCTTTTCCCATGAGGGTATCTTTCCTTTCAATCACGTATTTTGGTGCAAAATTACACCATTTTATTATAATGTCGTTGTGTGACGAACTTGTGTCACCAATATGAACAAAGCCGAAATTTTACGAACATTCTTTGCAAAACGGCACAAATTTATGGCTTTTGCATCAAACATCCATGATGATCGGCAGGATCATCGGCTTCCGTTTTGTTTTTTGATAGAGATATCTGGTCAGGCTGTCTCTGACACATTTCTTGAGAAGCATCCGATCGGCGCGGTTTCCGTAGCTCATCGCGTCGGAGATGGCATCCAGTGCAACCTGACGTGCTTCCTCCATCAGATCCTCGGATTCACGAACGTACACAAATCCTCGGGAAACGATGTCGGGACCCGAGAGCAGCATTTGCTCGTCGATGTCCACCGTGGCAACCACTACGATCAAGCCGTCCTGAGAAAGATGTCTGCGGTCGCGCAAAACGATGTTTCCAACGTCTCCAACGCCGTAGCCGTCCACTAAGATCTTGCCTGCGGGAACCGTTCCTGCCCATCTTGCTCCGTCGGCATCGATCTCCAGAACCTTACCGATCTCGGACAGGAAAATGTTGTTGGGATTGATTCCCGTATGCTTTGCCAGGTCGCGCGCCGCCGAGAGGTGGCGGCTTTCACCGTGGATCGGCATGAAATATTTGGGCTTGGTCAAGGCTTGCATCAGCTTCAGCTCCTCCTGGCAGGCGTGTCCCGAAACGTGGACCTCAACCACCGCGTCGTGCAGGACCTCCACCTCGTTTTTGGAAAGCTCGTTGATGATTCGTCCCACCAGCTTTTCGTTACCGGGGATCGCGCTTGCGGAAAGAACGACCAGATCGTTTTGCCCCAGCGTGACCTGCGAGTGATCCGAGAACGCCATGCGATAGAGTGCCGACATCGGCTCTCCCTGGCTTCCCGTCGTCACCAGCGTGATCTCTCCGGGCTTGAAGCGTCGGATATCGTTGATATCGATCAGCACATCCTTGGGAACCTTCATGTACCCAAGCTCGGTTGCCGCGCTGACGATGTTGAGCATACTGCGTCCAGTGATCGCAACCTTGCGGCCGTGACGTGCGCTGGTATCGATGATCTGCTGTACGCGATGCACGTTGGACGAAAATGTGGCGATGATGATGCGCTTTTGCTTGTGCGTGGAGAAGATATATTCCAGTGACTCTCCCACGTTTCGCTCCGAAGGAGTGTGTCCCGGACGCTCGGCGTTGGTAGACTCGCACATCAGGAGCAATACGCCCTCGCGTCCCAATTCGCCCAATCGGACGATATCCATCATTTCACCGTCGATCGGAGTGGTGTCCAGCTTGAAGTCACCTGTATGGATCAAAGTTCCGAGAGGAGTCTTGATTGCAAGTGCGCAGGCATCGGCAATCGAGTGATTGACGTGGATGAATTCCACCGACATCTCTCCTGCCTTTACAACGTCTCCCGCATTGACGGTGTTCAGCTTGGGCTTCCAAGGCAGAACGTGCTCCTCCAGCTTGTTTTTGATGATTCCCAGCGTCAGGGGAGTGCCGTAGATCGGGGGATTGAGGGTACGCAACAGATACGGAACGGCACCGATGTGATCCTCGTGTCCGTGCGTCAGAAATACACCGCGCAATTTATCTTGGTTTTCTTCGAGATATGAGATGTCTTGAATGACAAGATCGATACCGGGCATATCATCGTCGGGAAATCCGAGACCGCAATCAACAACGATCATATCGTTCTCGTATTCGATCACCGTCATGTTTTTTCCGATCTCACCCAAGCCGCCCAAGGGAATGATACGAATTTTTCCAACGGGTTTTGCTTTTTTTGGTTTTCTTGGCATTGATAATTCCTTTCTTTCAATATTTTAAGAGATGTAACGTTGGCAAAAAAATGCCGCAACAAAAGAACTGCTTGTGCTTTGCAACAGGCAGAAAGACCTCCATCTGACGGAATTCACGTCCCTTCCGACAGAGTGAGGCCGCTATGATATTTGAAAATTTCGCTTTCGCCGCAGGAAAACACCGTCGGGCGAATGGGTAAAACGGTCACATATCACTTCTATCATTATACCATATTTTTGGAAAAAGTCAATAGGAAATCCGATTTTCTGTCTTGTCGGTGCCAAATCTTAAAGCAGGAGCCAGCACGAAAGTGCCGCCGCGCCGCAGCCCAGAAAAAATCCGATGCAGAAAAATAAGAATCCGCGCGTTCTTTTTTTGCCGCCGATCCTCGTGTCTCCCGTTCCTTCTCGCAGGATTCGGTCGGCTTCAAACAGCATTTCTCCGCTGGCACCCTTTTGAACGGGAAGCTCCCGACGCAAAACGAAATACGCTTCGTCAAAATATCTGCTGTCGGCGGTTCTGAGAACGATCATTTGCTTTTGTGCGCCCTTTATCATTTGTTCTTCCTCCTGGTGGTGTTTTGGAAGAAGTATTGCCTTTTTTTCTCAAAAAAAACAAAGTCGGCACAAAAAACAGGAAAAAAAGATACAAAACAGCATAACGGCAAACGCCACGGGAAAGGCATGGCGCGTGTGTCGGATGCCAACCGAGGAAAAATAGACGCTGATGATGTAGACCACCGTGTCCGAGCTTCCGAAAATGACCGATGCACAAAGACCCGCGAAGGAATCGGCACCCACCTGCGAGAGTAGCGTGGAATATCCCGCCGTGGAGGCACTTCCCGAAAAGGGACGCGTGAGCAGGAGCGGCAGAATTTCGGTTGGCAGACCGATCGCATCGGCTGCAGGTGAGAGAAGGCTTGCCACGAAGTCAACGGCACCCGAGGCGTTCAGCATGGCAACCGCAACCATCAAGGCGCTCAGCGTGGGTAACAGTCCAACTGCGGTTTGCAGTCCTTCACGTGCGCCCGTGACAAAGGCGGCAAAATAATCGCGCTTTCCAAACAGCATCAAAAGTCCTGCGGCAAGCACGACCAGCGGCATAGCAAGCGAGGAGATTTCCTCAATCATTGTTCTTTTGTCCTTTGTGCAGCAGTTTTTTCCAAAGACGTGGGATAGAGGTCAGAAGCAGAGCCATTGAAAGTGAGGAAAGGGAGGTGATCCAGATCGGGAAAAGGATCGCGTAAGGCGTTTGTGAGCCTGCGGCACGGCGGAGTGCCAGCAGGTTGGCAGGGATCAGGGTCAGACTTGCTGTATTCAGCACTGCTAAGGTGATCTGCTCATCGGATGCTTCCGTGGGGCTTGGATTGTGTAGCTGGAGCTTCTGCATTGCAGAGATCGCAAACGGCGTTGCGGCATTTCCGATGCCAAGCAGATTTGCGCTGATGTTGGCACTGATCTCCTCCAGCCCCTCTCCCGTACGCGCGGCGGTGGGGAAGAATAGCTTCAGCACGGGACGGAGCAATCGGGCAAGCTTGCGGATCACGCCAGCCTCCGACAGCACGCGCATCATTCCGCACCACAGGCACATCATCCCGCACAAGGAAAGCGTGACCTGCAGGGCATTTGCGGCACCGTCCAACACCGCACTTCCGAGGAGCGTAAGATTCTTCGTGGCGATGCCGAAGACAAAGGCGATCAAACAAAGGATGCCAAATACTTTTCCAAGCATAGTTTACCTCTTTTTTTCTTTGGTTTGTCATTTTTTGTCGGAAACTTTCTCCTAAAAAATACAATATTTTCCATATTTGGATATTGACAGACACAATATTTTGTATTATAATATGATCACAGGGAAAAACAAACGATATTTTGTCAAATAAAATCACAGGAGATAGAAAAGGAGAGAAAATGATGAAATCAACGGGAATGGTGCGTAAGGTGGATGAGCTGGGGAGAATCGTTTTGCCGGCGGAGATCCGTCAGAATCTGGACATCCAAGTAAAGGATGCGATCGAGATCTTTACCGAGGGCGAGCGTATTATTTTGCAAAAATACCGTCCGTCCTGCATTTTTTGCAACAACGTAGACGATGTAACCTATTTTCAGGACAAGCGTGTTTGCCGTGAGTGCATTGCCAAGCTGAAAAACCAATTCTGAAATACTATATGCGGCACCGCCGTTATATAGAATCAAAAAACGACCGCCGTGGGTTCGGAAGAACCCACGGCGGTCGCCGATTGTTTACTCAGTTGCAGCCGCAGCAGAGAAGGATAACAGCGATGATAATCAGCCAGATCCAGTTATCGCTCAGCAAATTGCAAAGACAGTTATTCATAATCGTTCCTCCTTAGCAGAATGACGAGAGTGCCATCGGCACCCTTCGATATCATTCTATGTCGGAGAAGACGAATTGTGAGGAGATTTGTCGGGAAAAGTCAGAAGAGGCGGAAAATAAAACGAATCAGCCAAATGAGCAAAGCAAAAACCACCCAGACCGCCGCAAAGGCAATGATCACGCAAAACAGCGACAAGAGGCGCAGATCCCACAAATACATTGCAGACACAACGGCACCGTTGACGCCAAAGAGAAATGTTACAATGGAAAACAGCAAAACAAGCACCAAATACAGGGGCAAGGCTCCAAGGCTTCCCTTAATATCGGCACCGCTGAGCGAAATGTGGAGAGAAACGGGCAAAATAACGATCAATCCCAATAGCGGAACGATCCAGCCGTCCTCGAATGCCGCGGGGAGCGAGCAGAGCAGTGCGATGACCGCTCCTGCGATATCGGACGGCGTTCCGCCGCTTGCAACCAAAGCCTGTGAGGAAGCAAGATAGTTGCTCCACTGTGTTGGAAAGCAGAGCCACAGCATCAGCACCGTAATGCCCAAACCGCTGAAGATGGGGCCAACTCCGATGAACAGATTGCCGAGCCGTGCCCAGAGATTGCTTTTTTTGTATGAATGCTCCACGAAGCCGTAAACGCCGTCTTCGGCACGCGGTGACCAAAGCTTCATTTTTTGGATTTTATGACAGAACAACAGGCACATGATCGCGTGTCCCAATTCGTGGATCGGTGTTCCGATGATCGAGGTGATATCAAAAACCGAGCCCGAGCCTTTGCCCAGAAACACGGAAAAGAGCAGAGCGCATACGCGGACAGCAAATCCGCAAAGCACGATCACACCGAGTGACAGTACGGTCACTTGCAGAAAATACAACAAAAACGCTGCCATACGGCACCTCCCGAAAGATTTCATGTTCTTCAATGTTTATTATACAGGAAGAAAGACACTTTGTCAATAGAAGGCAGGTGCTTGTCCTGGGAGTTTTTCCTTGACTTTTTTGGCGAAGTGTGATACAATAACTCTATCATGAAAAAAGGAGGCGACCGATTTTGAAGATCGCGGATATTTCGATTCCAAACGGACTTTTTTTGGCGCCTCTGGCAGGCGTGAGCGACCGTACCTTCCGTATGCTCTCCCGCCGCTTCGGTGCCGAGTATACCACCAGCGAAATGGTGTCGGCAAAGGCGCTTTGTTACGAGCAACGCAGTCATAAGCCCGTTACCGAGGCACGCGTTCGCACCGCTCCCTTGGCGGCTGTGATGCGTGACGAATACCCGATGGCAGTACAGCTTTTTGGTGCCGAGCCGAGCTTTATGGCAGAGGCGGCACGTCTTTTGGAGAGCGGTGAATATCGTGGGGCTGTAGGTGAAATTTCGCCTGTGGCGATCGATGTGAATATGGGCTGTCCCATGGCGAAGATCGTTGGCAACGGAGAAGGCTCTGCCCTGATGAAAAATCCGCAACTTGCGGCGGAGATCGTTCGGGCGATGGTTGCGGCGGTCAAGCTGCCCGTTACCGTGAAGCTCCGCTCGGGTTGGGATCGTGACAGCATCAATGCGGTGGAGATGGCGAAACGCTTGGAGGATGCGGGAGCGGCAATGATCTGCGTTCACGGGCGTACACGCGAGCAGATGTATGCACCAAGCGCCGATTGGTCGGTTATCCGCGCAGTCAAGGAGGCAGTTGCGGTTCCCGTGGTCGGAAACGGCGATATTTTCTCTGCTGAGGATGCTTTGCGGATGCAACGCGAAACGGGCTGTGACGGTGTGATGATCGCAAGAGGCGCGCAAGGAAATCCGTGGATCTTTTCCGAGATCCGTGCGGCGATTGAGGGAAAGCCATATACGCCGCCTTCTGTAGAAGAGCGTTTGCAGGTTGCTATGGAGCATGCGCGGATGCTGGTGCGTGAAAAGGGCGAGAAAACGGGAATTGCCGAATCGAGAAAGCATATAGCGTGGTATCTGCACGGCATGCGAGGCGCCGCCGCGGCGAGAGGCGAGGTCATGCGCGCCGACAGCACGGAAGAGCTGTGTATGATTTTTGAAAAGCTGATGCAGAATAAAGAAGATGCCGATTTTGGATAGCCTTGGAACCGAAAAATTAGAAAAATTTGAGAAAAAACGAAAAAAGGGCTTGACAGAATCCCAAAAATCGTGTATAATGCAAAAAGATAATTTTGTACCGGGTTAGATTCCGACATATTATCTCTTGTTCACCGGATGAGGGGAGGGATATAAAATGGCAGAAATCAGAGTTAAAGAAGGCGAGTCTTTGGACAGTGCTCTTCGTCGCTTTAAGCGTGCAACCGCCCGTTCCGGCGTCCTCACCGAGCTTCGCAAGAGAGAACACTATGAGAAGCCGAGCGTGAAACGCAAGAAGAAATCTGAAGCAGCCAGAAAGCGCAAGTACAAATAATTTGCGCATCTGAAAAATACAGGGAGTCAGTTTCACTGACTCCCTGTATTTTTTGGATATCCAAAATAAACCCCTGGTTCTACCAGGGGAGCGGTAAACGAGCGGAGCAAACAATAAAGAGGGCGAGCTATAAGCAAGCCCAAAATAAAAAGGGTTGAAAAGAGTTAAACCTCCAAGTAT
>JAFTKI010000067.1 GCA_017453335.1 Clostridia bacterium | reverse complement strand
GCTGACCTTAGTACGAGAGGACCGGGTCGGACGTACCTCCGGTGCACCAGTTGTACTGCCAAGTGCATAGCTGGGTAGCCGCGTACGGTTATGATAAACGCTGAAGGCATCTAAGCGTGAAACAGGCTTCAAGATGAGATATCCCTCCTAACTTGATTAGGTAAGGTCACTTGTAGACTACGAGATTGATAGGTCGGAGGTGTAAGCACAGTAATGTGTTCAGCTGACCGATACTAATAGACCGAGGGCTTGAACTTCAACAGTTCAAACAACAATTTATGAGTTTCGCTTAACTCACAACTTCTTTTATTCGATTTTCTATGGATGTAAATCCTAGGACCAAGACGCGAACCGATCGGTTCGTGTTTTTTTTATAAAAAGGAGAGAAAAAATATGTCTTTTCTTTACGAAACACATCTTCACACACTTCCTGTTAGCCGTTGCGGGCATTTTTCGGTGCGCGAAAACCTGGAGTTCTACAAAAAAATAGGCTATGCGGGTGTTTTTATTACCAATCATTTTATTGATTCTCCGAAGGATAAACGGTGGTTGCCGACTTATGGGGAAAACATTCAGTATTTTTTCTCCGATTATGAGGATGCTTTAAAGATCGGAGCGGAGATTGGGATGAAAGTCTTTTTCGGGGCAGAGACCACCTACGGGGGCAGTGACTTTTTGATCTATGGCTTGGATAAAATGTGGTTTTTAGCTCATCCCGAAATTATGGAGATGAAAAAGCGCGAGCAGTTGGAATTCTTCATGGCAAACGGTGCCTTGGTGATTCAAGCACATCCCTTCCGCGAGGCAAAATACATTGATCATATCCGTCTGTTTCCGCGCTCGGTACACGGAGTGGAGATTATCAATGCATGTCGTACCGATTTTGAGAACGAGATGGCAGTGCATTATGTCGAAAGCTACGGCCTTTTGAAGTTTGCAGGCTCGGATAATCATTGGGGGGCAGAGCAAAAAAGGCTTGCGGGGATGCAATTTGAAACGCCGATCCTGAACGAACAGGACTTTGTGACGCGTATCAAAAATGGAGAAGGTGAGATCTTTTCTTTCTCCAATCCTTTGCTTGAAGCGTAAGAATCTATTGAACAGAGGCATAAAAAGTTTCGGCGGAGACTACACGTTGTGGTTTCTGCCGAAGCTTTTTATTTTTTAGTTTGAATCCTCTATTCCAAGCGCTTTGCGCCCCTTCTTTCTGCTGTTCCAAACAAACCAAAGGATTGCGGTCAATGCGCCAAAATATACGGCGAAATAGATCAGATAACAAGCGATGTACGCCACAACGTCAAGTGCTATCACCGATCCGCCGCCACGCACAATCGCATATCGGTCAGTCCATCTCAACAGATATATTTGTTCAAACAGAACCGTTGGGATAACGCTCATCGTTCCTGTTGATGTTCCCGAGCCAATCGAAATCAGACATAACAGGAAACGCAAAATCTCTCCGGGTAACACCAAAGCAAGAACGGTTTTCGGTAAAAATTTATTGTTTTGATTTGGTTGATAGAATCCATGAATTTTTTCTCTGTATAGACGGTAGAATAACGCCATGATCCCAATAAACGTGCCTGCGAAGAGCAACGAATGGATGACAAGCGCGCTTGGTTTGAGCGGCATTATAAACCATTGTAAGAGGAGCGATACCAAACCCGCGACCAAAAAATTTGCGCCGCAAGTGAAAATACCGTATATTAAGATGTCTGACATTTGAATTTTTTTGTTTTTCATTTTTTCCTCCCGATAAAACGTTGTATGTGAATAGCATAGCATGGTTGCTTTTTGCTTTCAAGGGACTTTTGGTCAGATGCAGATTCTGAACGGTAAAACGTAGAAAACAAGGGCTGTAGATACTTGATCATGTAAATATGACAGCAAATTGCCGTTGCCAGCGAGATCAAGTATTGACTTTTTTCGACAAACGGGGTATAATGAAAGCATCATGATGAAGGATGTATAATTTTGTGAAAGAGCTTTGGATAAAACGAATTTTTCCGTGTCTGTTGGTGCTGGCGATGGTGTTTTCTTTTGCAGCGTGTGGTGACGGATCTACGGAACAGCCGACTATAAATGAGAATCAAAATGACAATGGCGCAGGGAATGCGAATCCCGGGACAAATGACAGTGAAAATCAAAGCAACGGGGAATCGGACGCTGAAAATGACAAGCCCGATCCTTGTGCGAACGGTCATATTGAAGTGGTAGATCCTTTTGTGGCGGTCACTTGTACCGAAAACGGACGGACAGAGGGCAAGCATTGTGCTGTGTGTCAAAAGGTGTTGTTGGCGCAGTTCGAGATCATTGCTGCGGGACATCGCTATGGCGCGGGTGTGGAGACTACCTCCCCAGGATGCACGACAAATGGAGAACTGAAAAAGACCTGCTCGGTTTGTCAAGAGAGCTTGACTGAAGAGATTCCCGCATTGGGCCACAGCTTCGGAGCTTGGGCTGTCACACTTCCCGTGACTTGCGATGCAAACGGTTTGGAGATCAAGACCTGTTCGATTTGTCAGGAAAGCTTGACACGGGAAATCCCCGCGAACGGTCACAGTTACGGGGAATGGGGGGTCACGTCCCCTGCGGATTGTGAAACGAAAGGTGTTGAAACAAAGACCTGTGTTGATTGTCAAGCGTTTTTGACGCGTGAGACCGCCGCTTTGGGACATCGCTACGGCGAATGGGTTGTTACGACTCCTGCAAAATGTGAAAGTAAGGGTGTGGAAACCAAAACCTGCCTCGGTTGCTTGTCCACCTTGACACAAGAGATCGCCGCAACGGGACATCAGTACGTTGATGGGATATGCTCTGTGTGTAACGCGACGTTATCGACCGAGGAACTTGCCTATACGCTCGATGAGACCAATTCCTTTTACATCGTTTCGGGACTTGGAACGTGTACGGGGGACGTGGTTGCTGTTCCTGCTGTGCATCAAGGCTTGCCCGTGCTGAAAATCGGGGAAAGGGCGTTTATGAACATAGCGTCGATTACCCGTGTGATTCTTCCGGAGGGTATCGCTTGCATTGGAGTTGCGGCATTCAGAAAATGCGCAAATCTTACAAGTGTCAATCTGCCAAGCAGCATCAAGGAGATTGGGGAAGGGGCTTTTCAGGATTGCACGAATCTGATCCAACCCGATTCCTATGGGGTGTCCTATTTGGATGGCTGGGTGATCACCTGTGATCGACAGATAGCAGGAACCGTTATTTTGCATGAGGATACACGCGGAATTGCCGATTCTGTATTCGCAAATTGCGGAAATTTGTTGGGGATTACTTTCCCGAACGAAATCACTGCAATCGGAAACGATGCGTTTCTGGAATGCAGACAACTGAAAACGGTAACACTTCCGAGCCGAATTGAAACGATCGGGGAGTCCGCGTTTTCGGGATGTAGCAGTTTGAGTGCGGTTACGCTTCCCGAAGGAATTACCTGCGTGAGCCGAGGGCTGTTTTCGCAGTGCAGTAATCTTGTATCCGTCACTTTGCCAAACGGCGTGACAAGGATTGAGAATTATGCCTTTTTAGGGTGTAGCTCGCTTTCTTGCATCGAGCTTCCCAACAGTGTTATCAGTATCGGAACATTTGCGTTCGCTGATTGTACGGCGCTTGCAAGTATTCTGATCCCGAACGGCGTTACAACGATCGGCAACGGTGCGTTCAGGTCGTGCAAGGCCTTGGCACAGATCGTGCTTCCGGGCAGCCTCACTACAATCGAAGCCAACCTGTTTCTCAACTGTTCCGCTCTTTCCGTTGCTTCAATTCCGCGCAACGTAACGTTTTTTGGCTCTAATGCGTTCAAGGGGTGTGACTCCTTGACTACCGTTTACTATGCCGGAGAAAAAGCGGCTTGGGAATCGATTGGCGGCATGGAAACTTGCGCTTTGCCATCGGATATTACCGTTATTTATGAGTAAACTATACTTCTTCGTCCGATATTTTAACGAAAGGAATCGAATCAAATGGATTATTTGCAACCTCTGCGCCGTCATTTCAAGCCTCAACGGGGATGGATCAACGATCCCAACGGATTGGTATATTATAAGGGGTATTACCATGCGTTTTATCAGCATGCGCCCGATTATGAGATCCCGTGGCAGCAACCGATGCATTGGGGACACGCGCGTACCAAGGATTTTCTGACATGGGAAGAACTTCCCGTGGCGTTGTATCCCGATGCGTGGTATGATGCGGGGGGATGCTGGTCGGGAACTGCTCTTGTCAAAGACGGGACGCTGTATCTTTTTTACGCTTCAATCCACACGCCTGCAGGCGCGGAAAAGCACGTTGAAAGTGTGAGTGTCGCGTATTCGACAGATGGTATACATTTTGAAAAATATGAGAAGAATCCCGTGATCGCATCTTATCCTGCCGACGGAAGTCCCGATTTTCGAGATCCCGCGGTGACTTGCATCAACGGAATCTACTACTGCGTAATGGCATCTGGCAATGCGGATGCGCAGGCGGCTCGGTTGTTGCTTTACGAAAGCTCAGATCTCTTTGATTGGCAATATAAAGGGATCATGTGTGAATGGCAAGGCTACAAATATGCGGAATGTCCTTCGTTTTTGCAGGTTGGAGACTCTTTTTTGCTCACGGCCTCGGTCTACCGAAGCGGATATCATTATTTCTCGGTAATGTACGGCGATTTTACAAACGGTGTGTTTACACCTCATACGATCTCGGAAGTGGACAAAGGTCCCGACCAATATGCGGGTCTGGTCTTCTCGGATCCGCGCGGGCGAGCGATTTTGATGTCTTGGATTCCGGGCTGGAAATACAAGGGATATGCCGCGCGTGATGTGGGCTGTCTTTCGATTCCGCGTGAGCTGTTTTTGAAGGACGGTAAGATCTATTGCTATCCTATCGAGGAGATACGGCATCTGTTGACCGACAGTGATCCCGCGCTGACACGAACCGAGGACGGTTTTGTGATCGAGCGAACGGGACGTGATCCTGTGATCCATAAGGGAGAGATCACAGAATTGAAAATGTTGTGTGACGGATATGTTTTAGAGGTATTCGTCAACGGCGGAGAGACAACCTACACCGTGTTACTTTGAAAAATAAAAGGAGATTTTATGTTGAAGATTCCTGCTTTCTGTGAAGAAAATTACACCATGCGCCAAGCCAATTCTCATTGCCGTATCTGCAGAATTCCCGATGCACAGTCCGCGTCTTTTGATGCTTACGTTGCGTATGCAAAGGAGGAGGGCTTTGCTCAAAAGGAAGTACGGCATGAAGATTTTTGGCTTTATGCTGCAATGCAAAACGGAACACAAGGTCTGTTTTTGAATTATTTCGTGAATACGGGGGAGCTTTTTATTTCCTTGGAAGAGGAGTGCGGTTATTTTGAGTACACCGATCCCGTATTACCGAGCCGCGTGACACCTCAGATCACGCAGGTGATGCTGGAGGATTTCGGTCTGTCATTCGTGATCCGTCTTTCGGACGGGCGTTTTATCGTGATCGACGGAGGTGTGAATTTCAAACCGCACAGCGAGCGTCTGCTTGCCTGCCTGAAAAAAGGCTCTCCCGACCAAAAGCCCGTGATCGCCGCGTGGATCATGTCGCATCCGCACAGCGACCATTTCCACTGCTTTATCGGCTTTATGGATCTGTATGCGGACGAGGTCGTGATCGAAAAATTCCTGTTTTATTTTCCCGAGGCGGACGACCTTGCACACTATCCCAAGCTTGAAAAAAGTGATCCCCGCTTTGACTATCCTACAGCGGGTACATACAACATTCCGCGTATGCTGGAGCGCATGAAAGCTACCGGTGCACCGATCTATACCGCGCATACGGGGCAAACGTATCGCATCGGTGATGCCGTTTGTGAGATTCTGGCTTGTATGGATGACACCATCCATCTGTCGCAGAATATCAATGCGACCTCTCTTGTGATCCGCATGGAGCTGGGTGGGCAGGTGATCCTTTGGGCAACCGATGCGTCCTTTGAGTACGCACGCGTTCCCGACCGTTACGGCTCTTATCTCAAATCCGATATTTTGCAGATTCCGCATCACGGTTTCCAAAGCGGATCACCCGAGGATGAAATTCGGGGCTATGACCTGATCCAACCGCGCGTCTGCCTGTTGGCTGTTTCGGATTACAATGCCTACACCGCTTTTTGTACCTATCGTAAAAGCTTTGCACATCTGATGGATCGAAGCTGTGTAGAGGAAGTTATCACGGGTACACCGCAGAGAACGATCGAGCTGCCCTATACGCCGCCGGCTTACGCCAAGCGCGAGCTTGAAGCGCGGGTGCGTGAGGGAAGAGAAAACAGCGGCGCGCATACGTGGGTATTTTCGAATCTTTCCACGGCTTGCGCGGAGGATTTCGAGTTCTGTCTTTTGAATATGAGTAAATGTAAAGCGGAGATCTGGATAGAGCTGTTCTTTGAGGATCCGTCGCTGAACATTCGGAATATCAAAGCCGAGGTTGCCTCGGGTGCCTTGAAGCAGGTGTCCCTCGTTGGAGACAGCGTGGACGGAGATGCGCTGTATTTCAACTGGATGTCGCTCAAGCAAAAGGGAATTCCCGAGAATCAGCCCTTTGCAGCACGTTTTATAAGCAATGTTCCCGTTGTAATCACAAGCAAAGCACATACGGCAAGCTACTGTCGCGTATAAAACGGATAAAAGTGTCTCAAACGCAAAAAATATGTAAAAAATCGAAAAAAGTTTTCAAAAGAACTTGCAATTTCTCTTTTATTGTGGTATAATACCTTTGTTTGTCACGCTTGACGTGATTCTCGATGTCAAAGAACATCAAAATTTTGAAAAGAGGTACATGAAAATGAAAGACGGAATCCATCCTAACTACGAAGTATGCACCATCAGATGTGCTTGCGGCGAGGTTGTTGAAACCAAGTCCACCAAGGGCGGCGAGCTGAGAGTTGATATCTGCTCCAAGTGCCATCCTTTCTTCACCGGTAAGCAGAAGTTTGTTGACGCCGGCGGACGTGTGGATAAGTTTAAGAAGAGACTTGCTTCCAGCCAGAAGTAATTTCTTCGATTCGGTTTCTTGATAAACGGGCGAGTCGTGGCGGCTCGCCCTTTATTATTTTTGAATGTCCGCTTTTGCGGACAACGGAGGTCTTTTATGGAATACCAAGCAACCAAGGCAATATTGGTTGGGCTTTGCACGGACAACGAAATTGACGAGCTTGAAAAAAGCTTGGATGAATTGGAACGTCTGTTGGATACGGCAGGCGGCGTTTGTGTTGCCAAGATGATCCAAAACAAGGACAAGCCCGATCCGAGAACGCTGATTGGCTCGGGAAAGGTACTTGAGCTGGCGGCACTTTGCTCGCTGAATGAAATAGAGCTTGTGGTTTTTGATGAGGAGCTGACACCTTCGCAGATCCGTAATCTGGAGGATGAGATCGGCGATGGCGTGCGCGTGATCGACCGCTCAATGCTGATCCTTGATATTTTTGCGCTTCATGCGGTCAGCCGCGAGGGAAAGCTGCAGGTCGAATTGGCACAGCTCAAATATACCGCGCCGCGACTCACGGGACAGGGCAAGGATCTGTCGCGCTTGGGAGGCGGTATCGGTACGCGAGGCCCGGGTGAGAGCAAGCTGGAGTCCGACCGCCGACACATGCGGCATCGGATCGTGGCTCTTGAGGAGGAGCTTCGCAATCTGGATAAGAACCGACAGACCATGCGTGCGGCACGTGACCGCAGCGGTGTGCCGAAGGTTGCGATCGTGGGCTATACAAATGCAGGAAAATCAACGCTTTTGAACTATCTGACCGATGCGGGGATCCTTGCCGAGGACAAGCTGTTTGCAACACTTGATCCCACCACAAGAAAGTTTGAGCTGCCCACAGGCGAGAGCGTGCTTTTGACCGATACGGTAGGCTTTATCCGCAAGCTGCCGCACCACTTGATCAAGGCATTTCAGTCTACTCTGGATGAGGCGGTGTATGCCGACATTCTGATGATCGTGATCGACGCGTCGGATGCCGAATATCGCGCACAGCTTGAGGTCACCGAGCGCTTGCTTGACGAGCTTGGCGCATCGGGAAAGCCCACCTTGTATGTGCTCAACAAATGCGATCTCGGTGCTGTGGCTCTGCCTTCGATCGGTGTTCCCGCAGAACGCTCACGCATGGTAGCCGTTTCGGCAAAAACGGGGCAGGGAATCGATCTTTTGACGCAAGCATTGCAGGAAATTCTGCAGGACGGAAAGCGAACCGTGGTCTTTCATATTCCGAACAACGAGGGCGGTGCGCTCAACACGCTTTACCGCGAGGCTACCGTTGAGGACGTGGAGTACGGAGCGAATGAGATGCTGGTAACGGCTGTGGTCGATGCGCGTGTTCACGGAATGCTGCGCCGATTTGATCCTTTGTGGAAAGAACCCGAGGAGGACTGATGATGGCAGTTTTATATACGACCTTGGAGCACGAGGGAGAAGCGGAATTTGTTGAGAAAAAATCGGTCTTTATCGGACACGCTGTTTCGGTAAAGAGCGAAGAAGAAGCACAGGCGTATGTCAAAAAACAGAAAAACGCGTATATGGATGCGCGTCACAACGTCTGGGCATACATGATGAAGGGCGAGATCGTAGCGCGCTATTCGGATGACGGTGAACCGCAGGGAACTGCGGGTGTTCCCGTTCTGGATGCCATCCGTAAGTCGGGGGTGACCGATGCTGTGGTGGTGGTCACGCGCTATTTCGGCGGAATTCTGTTGGGAGCGGGTGGCTTGGTGCGCGCCTATTCACACACGGCAAAGCTGGCGCTTGAGGCGGCACACATCATCACCTACGAGCAATACACCGAGCTGGCGCTGGAATGCTCTTATTCGGATTATCAACGCTACCTTGCAGATCTGCCGCGATTCGGCGCGATCACCGACGACACGCAGTTTTCCGACAAGGTTGAGCTTCTGTTTTCGGTAAAGGATACCGTGGTGGAGGATCTTTTGCGTTACGTTCAGGAAGCGAGCGGAGGCAAGGCTGAGGTGAGAATTCGCGGCCACCGCTTTGACTATCGGTAAATAGTACGATTATGGGGGATTTTTCGAAAAAAATCCCCCATAAAAAAGTATTTGGACGAATTTGTGCGTATATTATAAATGAGTAGATTTTTTTGTCGGGGAGGTGTATTCCATGTCAACACTGAGCGAACTGTTTATGGAACGCGAAAAGGAAACCCTGTCGCCTTATGCCTGTTTGACGGTGAATTCCAAGGGGCGTGAATATCCCTGCACCCCCTGTCATATCCGCACTCCGTTTCAGCGCGACCGTGACCGTATCGTTCACTCGAATACGTTTCGTCGCCTGATGTACAAAACGCAGGTATTTCTGGCGCCTACGGGCGACCATTACCGCACCAGAATGACGCATACCTTGGAGGTCACGCAGATCGCGCGGATCATTTCGCGCGCACTCAGACTCAATGAAGATCTTACCGAAGCGATCGCACTGGGACACGATCTCGGTCATACCCCCTTCGGTCACTCGGGCGAGGATGCGATGCGTGAATATTATTCCAAGGATTTTGCACACTATAAGCAAAGCCTGCGTGTGGTGGAGCTTTTGGAAAACAACGGAAAGGGCTTGAATCTGACGTGGGAGGTTCGTGACGGAATCGTCAATCATACGGGCAAGCATATGGCGCAAACGCTGGAGGGCGTGATCGTGAAATTTGCTGACCGTATTGCCTATATCAACCACGACATTGACGATGCCATTCGCGGCGGAATTCTGAAAACCGAGGATATTCCTGCCGATTTGCGCGAGATCCTCGGACAGACACACAGCGCGCGCATCAACACCATGGTTGGAGCGGTGGTTTCTGCCAGCACCGATCGGAACGAGATTCGCATGATTCCCGAAATTCAGGAGGCGACCGATCGTTTGCGCACCTTCATGTTCGATGCCGTTTATACCAATTCGGTGGCAAAGGCACAGGACGGACGCGCAAAGGAGATGCTGGGGCAGCTGTTCCGTTATTTTGTGAAGCATCCCGATGGAATGCCCGAGTTTTATCGCAGTAATATTGAGCGTGACGGCATCGAGCGATGCGTTTGCGATTTTATTTCGGGTATGACCGATCGTTACGCCATTGAGACCTATAAGGATCTGTTCGTTCCCCGCGTGTGGAGCAACTGATCCGCTTTTGAAAGGATAATAAAGCATGAGATTACCCGAAAACTTTATACAGGAGGTTGTGGATAGGACCGATATCGAAGAGTTGGTTGGAAGATATGTGGAATTGAAGCGTCAGGGTGCAAACCTGTGGGGACGCTGTCCGTTCCACAGCGAAAAAACGCCCTCGTTTTCGGTGAACCCTGCAAAAAAAATGTTCTTCTGCTTCGGCTGTCACGCGGGCGGCAGTGCGATCACCTTCGTGCAAAAGGCCGAAAATCTGGAATTTCCAGATGCGGTGGAATTCCTTGCAAACCGCGCGGGATTACCGCTTCCGAAGGATAGCGAACAAAAGGAAAATAACGGCGTTTCTCGAAAGCGAGTGCTTGAAATGAATCTGGAGGCGGCAAAATTTTTCCGCAACTGCTTGTTTGATGAAGCTATAGGGCAGGAGGGCAGACGCTATTTTCTTGAAAACCGTAAGCTGAGTATGGCAACCGTCAAGCATTTCGGCCTTGGCTTTGCGCCAAACTCATGGAATTCGCTCACCGACCATATGCATCGCTTGGGATACAGCGATGAGGAGCTGATCGCCGCCTATCTGTGCGGAAAAAGCCAAAAAACAGGGCGCACGTACGATCTGTTCCGCAATCGGGTGATGTTCCCGATCATCGATCCTTCGGGAAACGTGGTTGCCTTCGGTGGCCGCGTAATGGACGATTCCAAGCCCAAATATCTGAACTCCTCGGATACCCCTGCATTCAAAAAAAGCAAGCATTTGTTCGCTTTGAATTTTGCCAAAAACTGTTGCTCCGAAAAAATGATCCTGTGCGAAGGATATATGGACGTGATCGCTCTGCATGCGGCAGGCTTTGAATATGCCGTGGCAACGCTTGGAACCGCGATCACCCCCGAGCATGCGCGCATTTTCTCAAAGTACACGCAAAAGGTGATCATTTCTTACGATTCCGACGAAGCCGGACAAAATGCCGCCAACAAGGCAATGCGGATTTTGGGAGAGGTCGGAATGGACGTGCGTGTCTTGAAGCTGAACGGAGCCAAGGACCCCGATGAATTTATCAAGAGCTTCGGAGCCGAAAGCTTTCGACGGACCTTGGACGAGAGCCGAACGGGCTTTGAATATAAGGCAGAGCGCATCTTTTCCAAATACAATCTGAGTGTTGGATCGGACAAGCTCAAGGCGGCCGGCGAGATCTGTGCCATGATTGCCGAATATTGGTCGGGAGTGGAACGTGAGATCTACCTTGCCGAGGCATCCAAACGCTTGGAGCTTCCGATTGACGTTCTGAAAAATTCGGTAGAACAAACCAGAAGAAAACAAAAACGCGCTCATGCCCAGCAGGAAAGCCGCGAGGCACAGGCGTCCGTTAAAAACTTCGGGGACAGGATCAATCCCGATGCCGCAAAGTCACCGCGCGCCGCTTCGGCGGAGGAATCGGTTTTGGGACTCTTGTTGCTCTATGAGGAGTACCGTACCTTTGTGGAAAAGGGCGAAATTCCCTTGACCGAGAGTGATTTTGTGACCGAATTTCACCGACGGGTTTTTGCAACCGTAATGCAAAGGCACCGCGATGAGGGCGGTCTTCATCCCGAACTGCTGGGAATGGATTTTTCACCCGATGAGATGGGGCGGATCCAGAAAATGATCGTTGCCAGACAGCAGCTTTCAGACAACGGTGTACAGGTGTTCCGATCTGCCGTTGCCACCCTGCAGGATGCAAGAGAACAACAAGAGGCAGACGGTCTGTCATTGAATGACCGCATCGCCTATTTGCGCAAGAAAAAAGGAAATATACATAAAGGAAAGGCTGAACAAGTATGAATCAAACCAATGAAAACGAAATGACGGTTGAAGAAATCGAGAAAAACGAGCATCCCGCCGAAAAGAAATCCAGCGTTGATACCTTGATCGAAAAAGGCAAAAAGGGAAAGCTTTCCGCCAGCGATCTGGATGAGGCGATGGAGGAAATGAATTTCGACGTTGACAGCATCGATAAGCTTTACGAAACGCTGGAGGACAACGGAATCGTATTCACGGGAGAGATCTCGAACGAGGAAATGACCGAGATCGAAAACGAGGTTGAGAAATTCGGTGCGGGCGAAAACATGGAGCGCGTGCTGGAGCAGGAAGGTCTTGCGATCGATGACCCCGTCCGTCTTTATCTGAAGGAGATCGGAAAGGTGCCGCTTTTGACCACCGAGCGTGAGCGCGAGCTTGCCGAGCGCATGATGAACGGTGACAATGCTGCAAAGACCGAGCTGGTAGAGGCGAACCTGCGACTTGTTGTCAGCATCGCAAAGCGCTATGTCGGCCGCGGAATGTTCTTCCTTGATCTGATCCAGGAGGGTAACCTCGGCTTGATGAAGGCGGTGGACAAGTTCGACTACACCAAGGGATATAAATTCTCGACCTACGCAACGTGGTGGATCCGTCAGGCAATCACCCGCGCTATCGCCGACCAGGCAAGAACCATCCGAATCCCTGTCCACATGGTGGAAACGATTCACAAGGTATCGCGCTATTCGCGTCAGATGCTGCAAGAGCTGGGAAGAGAGGCAACTGCTGAGGAGATCGGCGAGAAGATGGGCATGACCGCCGACAAGGTGCGCGAGATCATGAAGATTGCGCAGGATCCCGTTTCGCTGGAAACCCCGATCGGTGAGGAAGAGGACAGCCACCTTGGCGATTTTATTCCCGATGACGATACGCCCTCTCCCGCAGAGGCTACCTCCACCAACATTCTGCGCGAGGAGCTGAACAAGCAGCTGCACACGCTGACTCCCCGTGAGGAGCACGTGATCAAGCTTCGCTTCGGTCTGTATGACGGAAGAACGCGCACATTGGAGGAAGTGGGCAAGGAATTTGACATTACGCGTGAGCGTATTCGCCAGATTGAGGCAAAGGCTCTGCGTAAATTGCGTCATCCCAGCCGCGCAAGACACCTCAAGGGATTTATGGAATAAAAAATATTTGTATTTTGTTTACAAAATATAATATAATATTTTGTTTGTAAGAACCAAAAAAACGTCAATTTAATAAAAAACAAGGAAACGAAATTGTGCAGTACGCCATTTATTTGTGAACGTAAAATGTCGGAATTGGAAACTTGTGGCCTCGCGCACACGCACGTCACAAAAAATTCACTTGACATATTCTTGAAAATGGTGTAAAATATACAGGTATAAATGTAGCTTTATCCGAGCGCAATTTCGTTATGATTCGGATAAGTTCAAAATGGGAGGAAACAACATGAAAAAAAGACTGCTTTGCCTGTTTATGTGTCTTATCATGGTGATGTCGGTAGTGCTTACAAGCTGCTCCGAAAAGAGCGACGAAGAAGCTACCAGCGATATTTCCGATCAGGCATCTGAGGCTGCTATGACCCTTTCTATGTGGTTGGTTTGCGAGGAAGAAGTTTCCGCGGATAACCAAGCAGCGGTTACCAAAGCAATCAATGCGATCACGACCTCGAAGTTCAAGACCAAGCTGGCGATTGAATTCCTGACCGAGGACGTATACCGCGGCAAGCTTGATGCTGCCATTACGGAATTCGCAAAGTACCAAGAGGCAGTTCAGCCCGAGGAAGACGTTGAGGTTGAAGGTGAAGGAGAAGAGACAGACGAATCCGAAACCTATACCGATGCAACCGAGACCAACGATCTTGGTATGACGGTTATCAAATATCCCGAGCTGTTGGCAAACCAGGTGGATATCATCTACATTTCCGGCGAGGATATGTATATCGATTACATCGACAAAGGCTGGTTGGCAGAGCTGGATACCGAGCTGCAGGTTTCTTCCAAGAAGCTTAAGGAGTACATCTCCGGAACGCTCTTGTCTGCGGCGAAGATGAACGGTAAGACCTATGCGATCCCGAACAACCGCACCATCGGTGAGTACAAGTATATGCTGCTCAACAAGGAGTTGATGGAGAAGTATAACCAGCATGCTTACTGGGAACAGGGCATGATTGAGGGCTTCTACAACGAGAACCTGTATTCTTTCTTGAACCTTATTTACTTGTTCGAGGACGATGTAATTCCCGTTGACTCCACCTACGAGGATTGCTTGAATCTTTTGGCTCACTATTGGTACATCGATGCAGAGGATTACAGCGTTGATCTGAATAAGTTCTCCGTATTCGGGTATCATTACGACAATATGCAGGATCTGAACCGCGGAAGCGTGGCTTTGGGCTTTGAAAGCTTGTTTGCAAACGAGGACTTTGCAGAAAGCTTCCTGAAGCTCAACGAGTTCCGTCTGAAGGAGTACTTCCGTCAGGAGAATGATTCCCGTTCCAATGTTGCCGTGAAGTTTACCACCGGTGATGCTACCATTCTTACCGAGGGTGAATACGTTGAAGACGGCGTTACCTATTACCCTGTAGTTGTTGGATATCCCACGGCTTCCTCCGAGGATATTTACGGCAATATGTTCGGTGTTTGCTCTTACTCGCTCAGCGTTTCGCGCAGTATGGAGATCGTTACATATCTGAACACCAACTCCGAGCTGCGCAACCTGCTGCAGTACGGTGTTGAGGATCTGCATTACTCCGTCGTTGAAGCAGACGACGGCACCGAGGTGATCAAGCGTAACACCAACGAGTCGTTCAAGTATATAATGAACATCTACGCAACGGGTAACACCTTTATCGCTTATCCCGATCCCAAGGAAAATATGGCTCCCGATGTTTGGGAAAGCGGAAAGATCCAGAACCGTAACTCCTTGGTAGATCCTCTGCTTGGCTTTGATTTCAAGGGCTTCCTTGACGAAGCAACCGCCGAGGATGATGACGATTACGTTGCTTTGGACGAAGACGGCTATAACGTTGCTTATACCACCGGCTATTCCAAGAGTATGCTGGGACAGAATACGACCTTGAAGAACTGGCTTGCGGCTTGTGACGAAAAGGGTGCAGGAGTTTACGCGCTGAAAACTTATGAGGTTGTGGATTCGAATCTGAGAATTGTTTACTATCTCTACAACAGCACGATCAATTCCAGGGAATCGGTTACCGTTTCGGTTGGTGAAACTCCGATCATGGAGGATAAGGAAAATCCCAAGACCCATGAGATTACGCAGGAGCAGGTTGGATTGAATCTGAACCTGACCTATACCACCAGTAAGGTTGCATCCGATACCAAGGGCTATGAGATCTCCGTGATTACGGTTGATGCCAAGAAGAACGGACAGGTAAATCTGAACTATAAGGTGAACGACGGAACTCCCGCCGCTTACAATACGACCGAGCAGAACTCTCGCATCGTATTCGATTTCATGAACACGCAGACCTATTCCATTAAGACCTATGCTTTGACAAGATCGACCGTTCTGAAGAACACGACCTTGATCAACTGGGTTTTGGATAAGCATGAGAATGCTTCCGCAACGTCTCCCGAAAATTTCCTCTTGACCTGCGAAAAGACGCTTGAGAACGGCAAGAAGGAGACCATCTTCGTTGCATTGCGCGCACGTTTGGCAACAGTAACAAACTTGAACGTTCAGCCTACAGGTGACAGTAAGAACCTGGTTGTGAACTTCAACTATTCGGAAAACCCTGATGAATCCTTTACCGATGATATGCTTGACTATATCTTTACCTACGTATCGGTTATCCACGATTCCAACGTTAAGGTAAGTGCCGCAGTCAGCAAGGATGATGTTGCCGCAACCTTCAAGTCCACCGAAAAGGGCGAGATCGAATACGACAGATACGGTACCTTTGATACCGATCTGATCAAGTTCATGCAGCAGGTTAATGACGTGATTCCCGAGGTGTTTGAAAAGAACTTCCAGAAGATTCAAAGAAACTACAACGAAGCATGCGAGTTTGCAACCACCGAAACTGAAAAGAAGGCTGCACTCAAGACCGCTTGCGATGAGCTGGAAGCTTTGATCGGTGAGTTCAGCAAGCTGCTTTCCACCGAGGAAATGCCTTCCTATATCAGAACCGCCTTCCCGAAGATCTATAAGGATATTGAAGTCTTTGCAGTGGACGACAGAACCGATAAGGTAAAAGCCAACACTTTGGCACAGTTCCACCGTAACGTATGCTCCTTGGCTTCCTATGAGACCGTACCTTACAAGGTAACCTCTCCCAGCGGAGAATTTGACCCGTACGGTAACAATGAGGCAACCGAGCCGTTTGTATACTTCGATTCGCCTTATAAGCTCTACTATGACTGGATGAGCAAGTACGGCTATCTCCCCGAGAACATGCAGAAGGACGAGGAGTCCGGTGATTCCACCGAGGAATCGACCGAAAGCGCATCTTAAAAATCAATAAAATTTGAGGTGACCTACCCATTGGCAGGTCACCTCTTTTGTATGATTTTGATTGATTGGGATAAAATAAAACGTGAAGTATGAAATTCGGAGGAATGAGAAATGCTGCTGGCTTTGGCAACTGCATTTGCCGCGGTAATCGTTCTGATGCCGTTTACGGTAGCTTTTGCGTGGCGGTCCGGGGCGATCGACGTGCCGCGCGACTGGCGCAGAATGCACAAGCAAAGTGTACCGAGAAACGGCGGTATGGCGATCATTTTGGGACTTACGCTGGGGAGCGTGCTGTTGGAGCCCACCTCTTTTTTGGGGGCGCTGTTGGTTTGCGGCTTTGCCGTCTTTTTTGTGGGACTTGCAGACGATGTTTATTCACTTTCTCCTTGGATCAAGCTGGGGGTACAGGGCGCTGCGGCAGTTGGCATCGTGATTGAAACAACCGATTTCCAAGCGGTTGAATCGGTGGGAGCCGTGATTTGGATTTTGCTGCTGACCAACGCTCATAATTTTATCGATGGATTGGATGGATTATTTGGGGGAGTTGCGATCACGGAGGCGTGTGGGCTGGGACTTCTTTTGTGGGTACAAGGTGAGATGCAGGCCTCGGAATTTTCTTTTTTGTTGGGTGTTGCGTGCTTTGCGTTTCGACTGTTCAACAGACATCCCGCAAAGATTTTTGCGGGGGATTGCGGATCGGGCAGCGTCGGGTTTTTATTGGGGGCTTTGTCTTTGCCGCTTTTTCAAAATGGGGCTTCGGAGTTGGTCGTTTCGGCGGGACTTTTGTTTGCCTATCCGTTGACCGATCTTGGGTGCGCGGTTTTGCGGCGTGTTTTGCGCGGGAAAAGTCCGTTTCATGCTGACCGTGGGCATCTTCATCACCGAATCTGTGATGCGGGAGTGACCAAGAAGGATTGCGTTGCGATCCTTCTCGGCATTTCGTTCGGCCTTTGTGGATTGGCTGTGCTGATCGGAGCGTTTCACCTTTACGATGTGGCAAGTGTTGCGTGTATTCTTCTGGCAACGCTGTTGATCGTGATACGGCATCGGATCGTTCTGCAGACGTAAAAAAATCTCCGTAAAGGGCGTCTTCCATAATGCTGGTGTTCTGACCGATAAAAATCAATCCCGTATGGGCGTTCTGTGAACGCCCATACGGCAGCAATAGCTATGTCCCGCGCGAGCAGATAGCTGGATTATGATGTCATCAAAGCCTTAAAATCCTCTTTATCCCGGATAGGATCGAAACAACGATTATTGTTCAAACAGCGAATGAAATCATCAATATCGGTTATATCGGAATCTGTAACGGGATGCTCTTCTTCAATAAGTGAAAATAGGGGAGCCGTGAATTTTATTATCTTTTGGTGATTTATTTTTGTCATTTCTTCGGCATGGTATCTTGCTTTTTTCAGTTCTTCTAATACACAATCATATTGTTGTGTTTTGCAAAAACAAAAGGCTTTGCTAATAGAATTGTATTGCAGAGTATTATGATAATACTGAAAATTACCGTCCGGGAACATAATATTCAGTATTTTTTCAACCGCTTCATACACTTCTATTGAGTCTTGACCGAATTTTAATTGGAAGAGAAAGCTGTTTAACTTTGTATTTGTTAGGTGCTGACAATGCTTTTTCCTTTCTTTACCCTCCAAGCACCAACAAAGCAACTCATCTCGTTTCTCCTCATCCTCTTCTAACATAGCATATTGTTTTGCTTCGTCCTTTCTTTGATTACAGCTAAGTGCAAGAACAATTCCGAACAACGCTTTGGAATATAATTTTGAATCCTTGGTGTTATCCAAAACCAATTTATAATGTTTTGCTGAACTTTCAAGCAAACGCGTATATTCACTATTATCCAAGGTCGGTATAGCAACATAATATTCTGCCGATGCCAACCATTCCATATATTCCATATTTCCCGGATATTCAGCAACCGCACGCAAGGCGATTTGATAATTCTTTTCTTTATCGTCGTGTTCCCAATATTTGTGAAATGCTTCGTCAAATTCCGCTTTTCTTAAGTCCTTCTGGTAGGTTTCCATTCCAAGCAGATAATCGGTGGTTACGTTAAATAAATTGGCAAGCGGCGGTAATAAGGAAATATCGGGCATAGCAACATCTGTTTCCCAACGGCTGACCGCCTGCGGAGAAATAGAAAGAAGTTCTGCAAGATTTTCTTGTGTCATATTTGCTTCTCGGCGAAGTGCTTTTATCGTTTGTCCAAATGTCATATAAACCATTCTCCTAATTTTATTACTTGACCGGTCTGTGATTATATTATACCAAGTTTTTGACGATTTGTCCACCTCTTGATAATTGAGGGCTTATAAACTGAAAATTGAGTTGGATATAAAAGTTCGGCGTACCTGCTTTATCGCAGGTACGCCAAAGGAGATCTTTTTTTGATTGGACTTACGAAACAGGGTAGGATACCAGCTTGTCGGCAAAGAAGATCTTTCCGAAAATATATTTGTTACAAGCCGATTCAAAGCTGATCACCACGCGATTACCGACAACGTCAAGTCCTTCGCTCATGGCAGGCATGGATACGGTTTTGATGTGGGTTGAGCTTTCAAGATGATACAGGGGAACGATCTTGTCTTCAATTTCAATCGTTGTGCCGCTGCCCGTCAAGCCGCCGTAGAAATCCAGCTCGGAGGATGCAAGTCCGTAAGAGGAGGAGAGAATATAGGTGTTTCCGCTAACAGCAAAGCCCTGCACCTTGTTGCGTGTGGAGATGTACAGGTCGGGTGTGTTAGAGAGCGGGCGGCCTTCCTCGTTCAGCGAATAAGCGGCTGTGAGCGCGTAGTGCTTCTCCCCCGATGCGGTGGTGACGTGATGTGTTTGGTCGGTTTTGTATTTTTCTCCGTCATAAAATTCACCAACGTAGAGCATTTCATCGGTAGCAAAGCAATAGGACGGGGTTACGTCGATGATAAATTTGTCAATGTTGGCAACCTTGGCACCGTCCTCGGCGCTCATAATATCGTTCAGATCAAAAATCAGCAGGGAGTTCGTTCCCGTAACGTAAACCAGATCCTTTACAACGGCAACACCGCCGCCGTGAGATTCCCAAACGCGGCCTTCGCCGTCAACGGGAATGATCTCAATCGGGGTTCCGTTCTTGGAAAGATGGATCTCCAACGCATCGCCGTCATAGCCCGAGAAAATGTAGGTGGTATCGCTGATATGTGCAACGCCTTGCGGAACAAAACCATCGTGGATGGCGGGGATCGTGCATACCGTTTCTTTTTCGGAAACGTAATCGGGGTAGCAGATCAGCTTTGCAACCATCAGTCCCGCCCACGCAACGATCAGGAGCGACAGAAGTGCGGCAAGGACGATCAGCAGGATTTTCCAAAACTTTTTCATAATTTTAAAATTCCTTTCTGTTAGGATTATATTACATACATTATAGCATTTTTTCGAAGATATGTCAACCGCAAACGGATGCGCGGATTTTTCAAAAAAAGAAAAAGTTTTTTTGTTTTTTCTCTTGACAAAAGGGGAAGTGTGTGGTATAATATCGAAGTACTTGTGAGAAAAAGCATGCGAGTGTAGTTCAATGGTAGAATTCCAGCCTTCCAAGCTGGCCGCGTGGGTTCGATTCCCATCACTCGCTCCACAAATGAAATTGCTTCCGAACGGAAGCAATTTCATTGATGTGCCTTTAGCTCAGTTGGATAGAGCAACTGCCTTCTAAGCAGTAGGTCGGGGGTTCGAATCCCTCAAGGCACGCCATTTTAATATGGTGGGATTAGCACAGTTGGTTAGCGCGTCAGGTTGTGGCCCTGAAGGTCGTGGGTTCGAATCCCATATCTCACCCCAAATAAACCCCTACGCTT
>JAFTKI010000066.1 GCA_017453335.1 Clostridia bacterium | reverse complement strand
GGACTTTTTGCAAAAATTCCTCCTCCCCCTCCAAACCACCCCCTTCTCCCAAAAACTTTTGAACAAGCAGAACAGGACGAGTGAGCCGCTAAACGCGGCTCACTCGTCCTGTTCTGTTCAACCGCTTACGCGTTTGAATGGGTTGGTTGAGAGCTTTTTGTTGGGTGCTCGTTGGCTGTTTCTTGAATAAAGATTTTTGAAGAACAGTAGTGATGACTGCCACCCCCGAGTAGCGCTTGTTTAAGTATCGTTTTTACAATATGGTGCGCATTTTCAAATTGGTGCGTAAATCAATACGCGTGCGACCAATGGTCGCACGTTCCCTTTTCTCTTTTGTAAAAGCCATTCTAAAGAAAACAAGGGAGAACTTTTTCCACAAAAAATTCTCCCTTATTGTTCAAAAAAATTTATGTTTTTGTTCCGTTCGGGTTTCCACAGGCAAACGCGAAAGTTTTCCACAAGGCTGTGAAAAACTTTGTGGAAAAGCAACTAAAAGGCGAAAAAGATGCTCTTTTTCGCCTTTTTTCGTGTTTTTTAAATGCTTTTTGCAAAACTGCGTGGATTCTCTCCTGTGGAAAACTCCTGTGGAAAGCAGCATGCGATTTACCATTTTGTCTTCTTTTTCAGCACCTCGTACAAAGCAAGGAAACTTTGATGGCGCGACTTTGCGATCTCGCCTTTTTTGACAGCCTCCACGATCGAGCAGCCCTGCTCCTTGGTGTGACTGCACTTGGTGAATTTGCAGGTGCCGATGTGCGGTAAAAACTCGCGGAAGGTCATGGGCAGATCTTCCTTTTCAAAGAAATCGAAGCGCTCGAAATCCAGCATGGTAAAGCCGGGGGTGTCTGCCAAAAAGCCGCAATCTGCCGCCGTTGAGAGCGGATACAGCTCCACATAGCGCGTGGTATTTTTTCCGCGCTCGATGCGGCGGCTGATCTCGCCCGTTTCCAATCCAAGCGACGGAAACAGGCGGTTGAGCAGCGTTGATTTTCCAACGCCCGAGGCCCCTGAAAACGCCGCGACCTTACCCTCCAGGGAAGTATCTATGTAGTCCTTGAGTGCCGCGGTCTCATCCATCTCGCCAAGCCCTGTGCAAAACACGGTAAAGCCCGCTTTTTGGTAAGTCTCGCGCAAGGCACTCGCCGATGCGGGCGAAAGATCGCATTTGGTGATCACGATCACGGGCTCGATGCGGTTGAACTCGGCGATTGCAATCAATTTATCGATGGTATCGGTCAGAGGATCGGGCGATGCCGCCGCGAAGGTGACGAACAGCACCTCCAAATTTGCCATAGGCGGTCGGATCAAGGCACAGCGGCGATCGATCACACGGTCAATGGCGATCCCCGCGCCGTCGGCGGCGGGAGTCACGTTTCCCGATACCGAGACGAACGAGGTATGGTCGTAGGAGACCTCAACAAGATCGCCCACCAGCAAAGCACCCTTGCGGTGCAACACGCCTCTGCCCCGTGCAAAAACCGTTTTTCCGTCCAGCGGCATCGGCTCGTAAGGCTCACGGCGAAGTCGGGATTCCCCGTCAAACAGCCGCACCGTAAACAAGCCGCCCACGCCCTTGATCACACGTCCATATCCGATATAGGTCATATCCTCACCACAGAAAGCTCTGTGAACGCAACTGCGTTTCTCCTTTTCATTCAAGTCTATTCTTCCAAAAAGCGGCTGACGTAGAGTGTCATCCGCGTTCCCGACGGGACAAGCGTTCCCGCAGGAAGGCTTTGCCGCACGACGAGTCCTGAGGGCAGGTCAGATTCGACCTCCACCACCTCGGCAAGCGAGAGCTGTGCCAGCCAGAGCTGTACCAACGCATCGGCGCGTGACATTCCGTAAAAATCCGGCACTGTAACGCTTTCTTCGGGGGTACCCGCGCAAACGGTCAGCACCACGCGTTCTCCTTTCGGGATCACCTCGCCGCCGCGCGGTTCCATCCAAAGCACCTCGCCTGCAGGCCGTGCGCCGCTTTGATAAACGGTTTCGACCACGCATCCGAGCTCACGGAGCCGAGATTCCGCCGCCCTGCGTTCTTCCCCGACCAAGGGGGGCAAAGTGACGGTTTCCACGCCGAGGCTGACCGTTAATCTGACCTCAACGGGACCTGCTTCGGCGTTATATTTTCGCACGCTTCCGCCGATGGGATCCTGAGCGATCACAATACCCGAAGCAACGGCAGAATCGTAGCGGTATTCGATTTCAAGCGCGATCGTATCGTTTGACGCAAGTTGAGAAGCGACCGAGCCGATGAAATCGGGAATCGTAATGGTTGGGGTAGATGGAGCGAGAGGCGCGAAGAGGTCATCGATGACCAACCAAGCACCTGCTGCAAGCAACAGAAAAGAAAACAGAACCTTTTTGAACATCGCCTTTCCCCCAAACCAATATGTAACGGGAAGACCGCAACGCCCCCTGTTCGCACAACCTCTGCTTGAAAAGTTTTGGTCGACGCGCTTGCGCGTGTGCTTTTCTCAAAAGCTTGCACAGGTCAAGGGCGTGAAAAATTCCTTACCGTATTCTTGTGACGGATGCTCCGCATCCTACACCTCATCCACCACTCCGTGGTCCCCCTTCTCCTCAAGGAGAAGGCTTTCAAAAGTTCCCACTCTTGAAAAAGGTTGTACTACACATTCTTGTTAAGTAAAACCATTTTACAAAACATTTTTACAATCTATTTATAATAATAAAACGGTTTATAAGTTACTTATAACCTATCATTTCCCAAGCAAATGATTCTTGAGAGCCTTCTCCTTGAGGAGAAGGTGGCACGAGCCTGCGAGTGACGGATGAGGTGTAGGATGCGGAGCATCCGTCACAAGAATACGGTAAGGAATTTTTCGCGCCCTCCACCTGCGCCGCCTTTTGAGAAAAGAACACGCGCAAGCGCGTAGGCGAAAACTTTTAAAGCAGGGGGTGTGCGAACATGGTGCGAGCCGGGTGGTTATGTTTTCTTCATTGCCGCGCGGCGGAGCTGTCCGCAGGATGCGTTGATGTCCGAACCCAGCTTCCTGCGTACCGTTGCCCGTATTCCCTTCGTTTCCAATACCTTCGCAAACGCATTCACCGCATCGCGCGAGGAGTGACGGAATCCCGTTTCACTAACCTCATTCACGGGAATCAGATTTACATGAATCGGCATCGTCTCGGTCCGCGACCTCAGCTTGGCATTCAATACCTTCGCCAAAGCCTGCGCATTTTCTACCGAATCGTTCTTACCGGCAATCAGCGTGTACTCAAACGATATGCGCCTGCCCGTTCGGGCAAAATAGGCGCGACATGCCTCAAGGAGCGCATCTACACCAAAGCGGTTGTTGATCGGCATGATCGCCGAACGCGTCTCGTCATCGGGCGCGTGCAGCGAGATCGACAGCGTGATCGGAAGATCCTCCTCCATCAAACGCTCGATCTTATCCACAATTCCGCACGTGGACAGCGAAATATGACGGTACCCAATGTTCAAACCGTCCTTCGCATTGACAAGATGCAAAAATTTTATCACGTTGTCGTAATTGTCCAGCGGCTCGCCGATCCCCATCATCACAATGTTGGAAATGCGCTCCCCAAGGTCCTTCCGGGCGGCGATCACCTGTCCCAACAGCTCGGCAGGAGTCAGGTCGCGTACCCGACCGCCAATCGTTGAAGCGCAAAACCGACACCCCATACGACAGCCGACCTGCGACGAAATGCAAATGGTGTTGCCGTGCTCATAGCGCATGACCACGCTCTCCACACAGTTGCCGTCGATCAGCGAAAACAGATATTTTACCGTCCCATCCAAACGGGAGACCAGCTTCTCCTCGACCAGTGGCAGATGCCAAACAAAATGCTCTCTCAGCTTTTCCTGCAAACGCTTCCCTAAGGTTGTCATCTCATCGGGAGAAAGCCCCTTGTGCAAAGCGGGAAACAACTGCTTGGCACGGAATTTCGCCTCTCCTGCCGACAGCATCCACTCCTCCAGCTCTTGCACGTCAAGGGATAACAGCTCTTTTTTCAGACCCGTTTCCATTGCTTCGTCTCCTTTCTCAGTATCGGTCGGTTCTATGGAAATCTTGCAAGGAAAGTTTTGTTATCCCTGCCGTTTTTTCAATACCGCAAAATAAAATCCGTCTGTCCCGTCCACATCGGGATACAGCGTGCGCTCACGCAACAATTCAAATTCGGGATGCTCCGCCAAAAAAGCGTGAACATTCTCTCCGTTCTCCCGCGGCAGGAGCGTACAGGTCGAATAAACAAGCTGTCCGCCTGCTTTGACAAACTCCGCCGAGGTGTTCAGAATCTCCCGTTGGATCGCGGGCAACGCCGCGCTTTTTGCGGGATCCTTATAGCGCAATTCGGGCTTTTTGGCAAACACGCCAAAGCCCGAGCAGGGAACGTCACACAACACACGGTCAAAGGTTCCCTTCCATTCGGGATTCGCGGCTCGCGCATCGCGCTCGCCCACCCGTATGATCTCAATTCCAAGCCGTGCGGCTCCCCGCTCGACCAGCGACAGTTTATTTTTATGTAGGTCACAGGAAATGACCTCTCCCTCGTTCTGCATATCGATCGCCGCTCCGAAGGACTTGGAGCCGGGACACGCACAGGTATCAAGAACCCGCATACCGCGGTGTGCATCCAAAGCCTCCACACAAAGCTGGGATGCCTCGTCCTGCACGAAAAACCAACCGTCATCAAAGCCGGGAAGCTCGGGAACTGCGGCACCCGACAAGCAGATACCGTTCGGGCTTTCAAACGTTGCACTTGCCGCATATCCCTTTTCGGTCAGCCGCTCGATCAGCTCGTCCCGTGAGATCTTCAGCGTATTGGTGCGCAGATTCAAGGGCGGCTTTTGGCAGAACGCAGCCAATATTGACTCGGTGCGTTCCACTCCGTATATCTCCAAAAAGGCTTGGCAGATCGCGGGCAAAAAGGAATACCGCACCGACAGATACGCAACCGTATCGCGCTCGCGGTCGGGCAGATCGATCTGCTTGTCCCGTCGCAAAAAAGCGCGCAGGATGGCATTGACAAAGCCCTTTGTACGGCGCGGTGCCAAGGAGACCGTTTCATTCACGGCGGCGTGATCGGGGACACGGTCAAGAAACGCAAGCTGATACAGTCCCATGCGCAGGAGCGTGCGTGTGCCGGCGTCGATCTCGCCCTTTTGGGTGGCAAGCGAATCGATCCAATAATCAAGCGTAATTCCGCGCTCCAAAACGCCGTAGACCAATGCGGTCAAAAGACCTCGGTCTGCGGCGGTGAGGGTATGGCGCGAAAGTGCTGTATCCAAGGCAATATTGGAATACTGCTCCGACAGCACGCATTTATTCAAAACCTGCAGGGCTATCTCTCGAACCGTCATGGATCGCTCCTTGTTTTTCAAAAAATCAATCGCGGCGGCTGTTAGCGATCAGGATCAATCTCAACAGCGACAAAAGCGACGTAGCAAGTGCCGCAACGTAGGTCATTGCTGCGGCGGACAGCACCTTTTTAGCGCCGCCGATCTCGTCCTGTGCCAGAATTCCGTAGCTTTCCATTCCCGCCAAAGCGCGTTTGGACGCATCGAACTCAACGGGAAGGGTGACAAGCTGGAACAGGGTCGCCAGCGAAAACAGCGCAATACCGATCAGCATGAAAACGTAGCCGAAGTCACCTGCGAAAAGGAGTCCGATGAGGAAAAGAGGCATAGCGAGTCCCGAGCCGATATTGCACACGGGAACCATACTCATACGGATATGCAGGGGTGCATATTTCTTTGCGTGCTGGAGCGCATGACCTGCCTCGTGACAAGCAACACCGATGGCAGCGGAGCTACGCGAATCATGCACGCTATCGGAGAGATACAGGGTTCTGTCCTTGGGGTTATAGTGGTCGGACAAATGCCCTTTGGTACGGGCGATCATCACGTCATAAAGACCGTTTGCGTCCAGCATATTACGGGCGGCTTGAGCGGCGGTCATCCCCGAGCGGGTATTGACCTTACTGTAGCGTTCGAAGGTGCTATTCACTTTTAGCTGTGCAATCATTGCGAACAGCATTGCGGGCAGGACGATCAGAATCGTCCAATCGTAATAAAACCATCCAAAAAACATCGGTTTCTCCTTTCAAAACTTGGCGCATCATGTTCGCACAAGCTTGTTTGAAAAGTTTTGGTCGCGCGCTTGCGCGTGTCCTTTTCTCAAAAGCTCGCGCGGTGGAGGGCGCGAAAGCCTCCTCGCCCTCCGCAGAGGGCGAAATTCTTATACGGCGCTTTTCTTTTTGCAAAGTGGCATTGCTTGCAATGCCGTGGAGCGTAGCGGAACATCTTTTCATTTTGCGCCTACAAAGCCAAAAGAAAAAGCGGGCAAAATCTTTGCAGTTAGCAACAGCTTGTTGCCTATATAAAACGCCTCAGCCGCTTTTTCACACCTCATCCACCACTACGCGGTCCCCCTTCTCCTCAAGGAGAAGGCTTCCAAAAATCAGCCGCTGAAACAGGTTAAAGCACAGCCATTTTGTATCATTCAAAACGATTTAAGAATGTGAAGTAAAAGCGCATCACATATCGTGCGTAACCTTACTGAAGGCAGGAACTATGAGAGCCTTCTCCTTGAGGAGAAGGTGGCACGAGCCTGCGAGTGACGGATGAGGTGTATTTCAAAATACAAACAGACATCTTTTAAGGCAACAGGCTGTTGCCTATATAAAACTCCTCAGCCACTTTTCTTTTGACACCAAAGGCGCAAAAGAAAAGTTACCAAAAGAAAACGCCGAGGGTGATTTCGCTCGTTGCGACGAGCGACAAGGGCTTCACGCCCTTGACCTGTGCGAGCTTTTGAAAAAGCTCGACCAAAACTTTTACTGCGGGGTTTGTGCGAACATAGCGGGTAGCCGTTTAGTTGAGCACGTCACCTTTTGCGATCTTGCGGCCGTTGATAAAGTCTGCCGCATTCATGCGCTTCTTGCCCTCGGGAAGTACCACCAGCAAGTCCACAGCTCCCCTTCCGCAAGCAACCGTGATCCTTCCCTTCTCCAAGGAAAGCACCTCGCCCACCGCCTCGTGTTCAGCCTCTCTCTCGGCTACCTCCGATGCAATCACCTTCAGCATCTTGCCGTCCGCCGTGTGCGTGAACGCAAGCGGAATCGGAGAGAGTCCGCGTATCTGATTGTGTACCGCCTCGGCACTCCTTGAAAAATCGATCAAGCAATCGCTCTTCTCAATCTTTGCCGCATAAGTTGCAAGCGCATCGTCCTGCTTGACTGGCGTCAGCGTTCCGTTTCTCAGAGCATCCAGCGCGCGAAGCATCGCCTCCGCGCCACACGCACCCAAATTATCATGCACAGTTTCAAAATTGTCATTCTCGCCAATCTCGATTTCTTGCACGAGCAGCATATCTCCCGTGTCAAGTCCCACATCCATCTGCATGATGGTCACACCCGTTTTGCGCTTTCCGTCCATGATCGCGCGCTGCATCGGTGCCGCTCCGCGATACTCGGGCAACAGCGAGCCGTGTACGTTCAAGCAACCGTACTTCGGAAAATCAAGCACGTTTTTCGGCAGGATCTTTCCGTAAGCCGCTACCACGATCAGATCGGGGGCTTGCTCCTCCAAAAATGCCCGAAATTCCTCGCCTTTCAGAGTGCTCGGCTGATACACGGGGATCCCCTGCTCCAGCGCATACACCTTTACGGGCGGCGGCAGGAGCGCGTATCCGCGTCCCTTGGGCTTGTCGGGTTGGGTGACCACTCCGATGATGTTTTCTCCCGCCTCAACCATCGCGCGAAGCGAAAACAGCGCGAAATCGGGCGTTCCCATAAATAAGATTCTCACGGCTCAAGCTCCTCAATCATGCAATCGATAAACAGCTTGCCGTCCAGATGGTCGATCTCATGACACAACGCGCGCGCCAAAAGCTCGCTTCCGCTCACCTCAAATTCCTCTCCGTGGCGGTTTGTTGCTCTCACCGTCACGTGCATCGGACGCTTGGTGATACCCCATCTGCCGGGAATCGAAAGACATCCCTCGGTATCCCTCTGTTCTCCCGCGTAAGCAATGATCTTGGGATTGATCAGCTCGATCACCTGTCCCGCTTCGACCTCGACCACCGCAATACGGCGCAAAATTCCCACCTGCGGTGCGGCAAGTCCGCATCCGTCGGCATCGCGCATCGTTTCGATCATATCGTCAAGCAGCGTGATGATGCGGGGAGTGATCTTTTCTACGGGACGGCAGACCTTGCGCAGAACGTCGTCCCCCATCTTTACGATTTTCAATTTTGCCATAGCTATCTCCTATCTGTATATTACCGTTCCCCATCATAGCACGAATATGTAAATTCAAGATGAAGTATTACAAACTTGTGGGGTTCAGATCAACACTCACCGTAATTTTTTTCATATTGGTTGCAAATTTGCACATCAGCTCCGCCAGCATGGCAAGCGTGCGGCGCGTCAGCTTGCATTTGAGCACCATCCGCATACGGAATCGGTTATCCACGCGGTAGACGGGTGCCTCAAACGGCCCGAACGTGACCAGAGCCACGTCACTGTATTCTCCCTCGCTCATTTGCTTCAATTCTTTGGCAAACAAGGGGGCTGCGCGCAAAAGCTCGCTTTCCAAAAGACTGCTCAGCGTGATCAGCGCAATATCGCAATAGGGCGGAAAGACCAGCAATCGGCGCAGCGCGATCTCGCGCTCGTAAAAGCTTTCGTAGTCCTGCGCACACGCCAGCCGAATGACCTCGCTGTCGGGATTGTTGGTTTGAATGATCGCCAATCCCTCTTTTTCGCCTCGCCGTCCCGCGCGTCCGATCACCTGCGTGAGCATTGCAAAGGTACGCTCGGCGGCACGGTAATCGTCCAGATAAAGCGACGCATCGGCAAGCAACACGCCCACCAGCGTCACATCGGGGAAATCGTGTCCCTTGGTCACCATCTGCGTTCCCACCAGCACATCCGCCTTGTGGTCGCGGAAATCGGTAAGCATGGTATCATAAGCAAATTTTGTGGAAGTGGTGTCGGTGTCCATGCGCATCACGGTCGCGCTCGGAAGCAGCTGTCCCAGCTCCTCCTCCACGCGCTGTGTGCCAAATCCCATGCGTGCAAGATGCTCCGAGCCGCACGAGGGACAGGTTTTGGGCAAGGGCTGACGTCTGCCGCACCAATGGCACACCAGATCTCCCTCGCGGTAGGTCTCCCGCCGTGTGTGATAGGTCATTGAGACCGAGCAGGAGGGACAGGTCACCGCCTCGCCGCACGACCGACAGCTAACAAAATGATTGTAGCCGCGACGGTTCAGAAACAGGATCGATTGCTCACCTGCCGCCGTCACGCGGGAAAGCTGTTCGGCAAGCAGATTGCCCACGGGAGAAAGATTGCCTCCCCCTGCCTCGCGCCGCATATCGGCGATCTCCACGCGCGGCAGGCGCGCACCGCCAAAGCGTTTGGTCAGCTTCACCAGCGTATAGGTGCCTTCCTTCGCCTTAGTATAGCTTTCCAGAGAAGGCGTTGCCGATGCCAACAGCATCAATGCGCCGTGATGGGCGCAACGGTATCGCGCGATATCCCGCGCGTGATATTTCGGATTCTGATCGGATTTATAGGTATGCTCCTGCTCCTCGTCGATGATGATCGCGCCGAGGTTTTTGACAGGAGAAAAGACTGCCGAGCGCGTTCCGATCACCACGTCGGCACTTCCCTCTCGGATGCGGCAATACGCGTCGTATCGCTCGCCCGCCGAAAGTCCCGAATGGATCACCGCCACTCGCTCACCGTACCGCGCACAGAAGATCGACACCGATTGCGGTGTCAGCGCGATCTCGGGCAACAAAAGGATCACTCCCCTACCCCGTGCCAGCAAGCGGTCGATCAAAGCCGTCATCACAACGGTCTTCCCGCTTCCCGTCACACCGTGCAAGAGTGCTGCGCGAGGCTCGCCCGATTCGGCAAGCTCGGTCAGCGTCCGCACTGCCTCGGTCTGCTCATCGTTCAGCTTCAACTCGGTCTGTCCTACAAATCGCGCACTTTTGTACGGATTGCGGTCAACGCGCCGATAGCAAAGCTCCAATACGCCCTTTTCGCAAAGCGAACGCAACGGTGCCTCGGTGATCTCCAACACTTGACACAGCTTTGATGTGGGCTGTGCCTCATCGGTTGCGGCAAAATGGCGCACCACCGCCTTTTGCTTTGCCGAGGTGATACGGATCCCGTCCACAACACGTCCCTGCGCCAGCTCCAACAGCTTTTCCGAGGTCATGGCGGCACTCCACAGCTTTTCGGTGCGCTCTGCCGCCGAGTCCTTCAGGATCACGCGCTTTTGCAGATATCCGCGGGTGCAAAGCCGCTTCAGCTTCAGCTCGACCTGTGCGCCAAACTGCGACCGCAGGGCTTCCTGCGAGGTCTCGCCCCTTTGGCTGATCCATTCATATACTACAAAATCCGACGAAGCGCGCTCGTCGGAATCGGGGGGGATATGACCTGAAACGGGCGCATACAGCGTAACCAAGCGCGACAGGGCAGCCGTGGGGATCATTGCCCTCACCGCATCTCCCGTTGCACACAGCGTACGCAATTTCATGAACCTGCACAGTCCCAGCATTTCCTCATCCAAGGAAAGCTTATCGGGACAAACGCCCACGATCGACTTCAGCTCGGCATACTGCGACTGTTCTCTCAGCTCGCACACCAGTGCCAGCCGGCGGTGGTTTGCGGTGCCGAACGGTACCGTTACAAACACCCCCGGCCGCACATCATCCAGCAATGCTTCGGGTATTCTGTAGTCGTATACGCCGTCGATCGCAAAGGGATTGTCTAAAAGGCATACCCCTGCGACTCTTGCCCTTTCGTTCATTTATGCGTCGGCTTCGGTTTCTTCTGCAGGCTCCTCAACAGCATCCTCCGCATGGAGATCGATGCTGTAGTTTCCGCAGTGAATACGGCGGATCGCAACCTTTACCGCCTTCTCGTCGCGCAGCTCGCGGTCGATCATGGTGTTGATGGGACGGTCGGTCTCCTTGTTTCCGGTCTGCGATTTCACAGCCGCATCGTGCTGACGAACATATTCGTCGGTGATCAGACGCGCACATTTTGCGGTTGCAAGCGCCAATTCATAACGGTTGTACTTGTTGCCTTGGGTAAGTTCTTCAATTGTAGGGTAAAGCATGTGATTTCTCCTTATTCACAAAAATATGTAAAAATTATATCAAACTAAGTTATACCTTGAAATATTGCTCGGCGGCATCGGGATGTCGGGACACAGCCGACTGCTCCGCCTTGACAATGGAGCGGATGTGTGCGGCGCATCCATCGGCGCGGCCATCGTGATTGTAGACCACGTAGTCGTAAAGCGGAAGCGCGCGCAATTCCTCCTTCGTGCGCTCCAAGCGTGCCAGGATCTTCTCCTCGGTCTCGGTGGCACGGCGGCGCAATCTTTCCTCCTGGATCGCAAATGACGGAGGCAGAAGCATGATCAGTACCGCTTCGGGATACAGCCGCTTGACGTTCAGCGCGCCCTCGACCTCGATCTCCAAAAGCAGATTCTTGCCGCTCTCCAGCACCTCAATCGCTTCCTCCAGCGGTGTACCGTAATAGTTGCCGCAATACTCGGTGTATTCCAGCATCTTGCCGTCCTTGATGCGCTCTTCAAATTCTTCTCTCGTAATGAAGTGGTAATTCACTCCGTCCATCTCTCCCGGACGCGGTGCGCGCGTGGTGGCAGATACGGAATAAACATATTCCTTCGTTTCCAAAAGCATTCCGTTTACGGTTCCTTTGCCGCTTCCGGCAGGGCCCGATACCACAACCAAAAGTCCTTTTTTCATCTTGTTTTTGTCTCTCCCTTTGTTTTGCAATACGGTCAGGTTTCCGTTTCGTCCTCTGCCGATTCCTCGTCCTCGGACTGTACACTGCTGTCCAGACGGTTGGCAATCGTTTCGGTCTGGATCGCCGACAGGATCACGTGCTCCGAATCGGTGATGATCACCGCACGGGTGCGTCTGCCGCAGGTGACGTCAATGGCTCTGCCGTCATCCTTGGAATCCTGGATCAGTCGCTTGATCGGTGCCGAATCGGGGTTTGCCAGTGCAACCACGCGGTCGGCGGCTACCATGTTGCCAAAACCAACGTTGATAAATTTCATGTTCCTCGACTTCCTTTCGGTTACTCCAGATTTTGGATCTGCTCACGGATCTTTTCCAAGGTGCATTTCACCTCAACCACCAGTCGGGCGATCTCGGCATTGTTGCACTTCGATCCCGTGGTGTTGATCTCGCGGTTCATCTCCTGCAAGAGGAAATCCAGTTTTCTGCCCACAGGCTCCGCTCCCGCAAGAATGGCTTCAAACGCCTCAAAATGCGAGGACAGACGAACCAGCTCCTCGTCCACCGCCACCTTGTCGGCGTGGATGGCACACTCGGTCAAAAGCCGCGTTTCGTCGGGCGTGATCTGATTGTCGGCAAGTGCGTCACGGATTCGCTCAGCCAAACGGTTGCGGTAGTTTGCCACGTCATCCGCCGAAAGCTGCTCGATCTTGGCAACCGCTTGCTTGATCTCCGCAATCTTGCCTCTCATGTCACAGGCAAGCCGCTCGCCTTCCTTCGTTCTTGATTCCAAGAACATCGCCGCCGCTTTTTCCAGCACCACCGAAACGCTCGCCCAATCTCGGTCGGCATCCTCCACGGGCTTGCTGACCAAAAACAGATCGCTGTTCCGCGCCACGCTCATCACCGAAATATCGTCGCGCAAGCCGTAGCTGTCACGCAATCGGTACAACGCATCCAGATAGCCGCGCAAATACCCCTCATCCAAAGAGATCTCCACGTCCTTGGAATCCAACACCTCAATGCCGATCCAAACGTCTACCTTTCCTCTCGAAATGCCCAATTTCTGCAAATAAGGCTTGACGCGCTCCTCCAAATATCCAAACGCGCGAGGAAGCTTTGTGTTGCAATCCAAGAATCGGCTGTTCACCGCGCGAATCTCAACCGTAACGTCCAATCCGTCAACAGTCTCGCGGTGTCTCCCAAACCCTGTCATACTGCGTATCATCCGTCTTCCTCCTTGAAAATTTACATTCATTATTATTTTAACCCATTTTCCCTCAAAAGTCAACCTCTTTTTGAAAAATATTGTGTGGTGGGGGAGTTCTCAGGAGGGGGAGGAGGGGATTTTTGAAAAAATCCCCTCCTCCCCCTCCAGCGGCAGTGCCGCTCCCAAACTCGGGGACGTGCAGTGCTAAGCCAGGCACATCCCCCGATGGCATTATCACATCAGAATTTTTTTACAGGTTTCCCCCTTCTCCCAAAAACTTTTGAACAGACAACGAAAAGGACAGGAGTCGCTAAACACGACTCCTGTCCTTTTCGTTGTTCAAACGCTTCCGCGTTTGAATGGGTTGGTTAAGAGTTTTTTGTTGGGTGCTCGTTGTTTTTTATTGAGCAAAGATTTTTGAATAAAAGAAAATAAAAAAACGAGAATGACGCGCATATAAGCTCAAAAATTCCGATATCCTGTAGGGGCCGGCGTCAAACATTTGCGTAGCAAATTTTGCGTTGCTTGCAACTGCCGACTGGTCCTAAAAGCAACAAATTTTTGCTTTGTTCATGTCAACATATACACCGCACAAATGTAGCCACTTTATAATATCGAATCGTTCGTTTAAGGACCGTCGGGGACGCCGGTCCCTACAAATTTGTGCGTATTTTTAAATAGTGCGCCTGTCCATGCGTTTGATTTTTTCACGTTCGCGTCAGCGAACATTTCACATTTGCAAAGCAAATATATCACTGCGAAGCAATATCACTTGCCCCGTGGGGCAAATATCGTTGCGTATCCGTTTCGGATACGCTGTGGGGCCCCGTTTCTTGCGGGAGCTATTGCTCTGTCAGCGTACAGAGCTTAAACGCTGTTGCACGAACGAACAGCGTACCACATCGGGATTTATTTTTTCTCTTGTGCGGAAAGTTTTGAAAGGGTTTGGGAAAACTTTTTCAATAGTTTTCCCACGAAATCGCATTCCCGCAGCTTCTCTCTTTTATAACACTACAGCTTCGCGGATGATTTTGCGGGAGGTATTTTTTGGGAAGGGGGTGGGCGAGACGGAGAAGGAATCGATGCGTTTATAGGGAGGGAGCTGTGCATTGGTACCTGTAACGGCGCGGTTCATTTCGAGGTCGAGCTGAGAATCGGTGAAGCTCTCTCCGTACCGTTCACGGAGCGCCTCATAATCGGGATGCAGGACAGCAACAAGCTCCACGGTCTGTGCTTTATCGTTCTTTTTACCGACCACCAGCGATTCCTTTACGAAGCGGCTGTGATCAAGGAGTCCTTCCAGCTCTTCGGGGAAGATGTTTTTCCCGTCGGCTGTAACGATCATATTCTTTTTCCGTCCAACGATGAACAAAAAGCCTTTTTCGTCAAGGTAGCCAAGGTCGCCCGTATAGAACCAGCCGTCACGAAGCACACGGGAGGTTTCGTCAGGCATTCCGTAGTAGCCCAGCATCACGTTTTCGCCGCGGAAGCGGATCTCACCGATGCCGTCGTCCTGAATATCGCACACGTCCAAAAGCGTATCGGGCGTTGCCATACCGACAGAAGCATCGTTCGAAAAGGTATCGCGGTTCAGCGCGGCGATCGGTGCGCACTCGGTCAGCCCATAGCCCTGAAGAACCTGAAAGCCGAAGTCACGCAAGCCTGCCGTAACCGACGGATCGAGCGGAGCACCGCCCGAGATCAGAAGACGCAACCGTCCGCCAAAGCTTTGGTGCATCGCGGAAAACACCTTTTTCTTGGTGCTCATGCGAACGCTTGCGGGATACAGCGCGTTGGTCATACGGATTGCCGATTGAACCTCTGCCTCCATCCCGTAGCGGCGAATGCCTTCGTAAATTTTTTGATGGATGGTTTCGGGAAGCATCGGTACGCACAGCATCACAGTGGGACGGACAGCCTGCATATCCTGCATCAGCCGACGAAGCCCATCCGCAAAGGCAACCGATACACCGCGGTATAGCGGACACAAAAAGCCGCAGGTGGTCTCGTAGCAATGGTGCAAAGGAAGCACAGAAAGGAAAATATCGTCCGATCCGATATAGATCATTTTGCACATCTGGTAGAGGTTGAAGCAAAGGTTGCGGTGCGAGAGCATCACGCCCTTTGTGTCCCCCGTTGTTCCCGAGGTAAAGATCAGAGCAGACAGCGCGGCGGGATCGATCACGGCATCGAGATAGGAGCGGTCGCCGCGCGCCATGCGCTCTTGTCCGCAGCCAGCCAGTCTGCCAAGCTCGCCAAAGCCGATCCGAACGATCGAATCGTCCAACCCCGTCAGTTTTTTTGCAACCGAGGCGGAATGGATCACCGCCGCCGCATCGCATCGATGCGCCAGATCGGAAATCCTCTCGGAGGACAGCTCCCGATCCACGGGAACCACCACGCCCACACCGCAGATCACCGCCATGTACGCAGTCACCCAAGGGTAGGAGTTTTCGCCGATCACAAGGATCCTTTTGCCGCCAAGTCCGCGCGCAAGAAGCTCGGTTCCCAGGGCGCACACGTCCTCATAGTACCGCTTGTAGCTGATTTTGCGGTAAACACCCTCCTTTTTCTGCAAAAAGAGCGTTTTATCGCCAAATTGCTTGACCGACGCGCGAAGCATCTTCCGCAGATCGCCAAAAAGCCGCGACGGATAGTTTTGATAAGGCATAAGATCCTCCTTTCTACATGTGTACCGTTCAGGTACGGTCTACCGTTACCACCGTGAAATACGAAGCGTTCCAACGGCTGACGCGATCGGCAATCGCCTGCTTCAGTTCATCGTCGGTCATCTTCAATTCATACGGCGCGGCAACGTCAAAAATCAGATTTGAGTGTGTTTTTCCCGTTACAAAACGGAAATCATGGATATTCAGGCGGTCGTCGATCGCTTGCACGATCTCCTTCACCTGTTCTCTCAGCGCGCTGACCGTTTCGTCGTCGGTGACGATCGGATCCATGTGAATGGTGGCTTCGATGCCGCATTCCATGCGCAAACGGCGCTCCAGCGTGTCGATCATATCATGTGTGTGGAACACATCCACCTTGCCGTCCACCTCAACGTGCAGAGCGGCAACCACGTGTCCGGGACCGTAGTTGTGTACCATCAGATCGTGGATCCCCAATGCTTCGGGCTCGGATTTGACAATACGGTGAATCTGGGCAACGATCTCCTCCGAGGGAGCCTCGCCGAGAATCGAATTTTTGGTTTCGTTGAGAATCCGCAGTCCCGCGATCAGGATCAGCACCGCAACGATCACTCCCATGTAGGCGTCCAGATTGATCTGCAACGTAGGAACAAGCAGCATCAACAGCACCGCGATCAGTACCGCAGAGGTGGAGATCACGTCGGAAAGGCAGTCGGCGGCGGTGGCGCGCATCACGGCAGAATCAATGCGCCGTCCGATCTTGCGGTTGAAGAGTGCCAGCCAAAGCTTGACCAGCACCGAACCGCCCAAAACACCCACCGAAACCCAGCTTGCCTCGGGCATCTCGCCCGACAGGATCTTGGAGATCGACTCGATCAGAAGATCGATGCCGATATACAGGATCAAAAAAGAAACCAGCATCGACGCCACGTATTCGATCCGCGCGTGACCAAAAGGATGCTTACGGTCGGCAGGCTTTGCCGCGATGCGGAAGGAGATCAGCGAAATGATCTGCGAGCCCGCATCCGACAGATTGTTGACAGCGTCACCGATAATCGATACCGATACAAAAATCGTACCGACACAAAATTTTGCGGCAAACAGCAAAAGATTGAGCACGATCCCCACGATGCTGACCATCGTGCCGTAGGCAGTGCGCACCTGCGGTCGGGAGGTCTCCCGATAATTCTTGACAAAAATTCGTGATAATAGATCGGTCATAAAAATCCTCTTATTCCAAAATTACAGCGTTACCCGCGCGGAGTCCTCATCGTACACAATACGGTCTCCCTTGGCATAAAACGCCTCAATGTATGCAAAATAGTCTTCCTTGGAGGCAAACTGCGGCACAAATTCCGCCTTGGCAGCGCGTCCCGCGACCGTGATCATGTTCGGATCGTTGGAGAGCGGTGCATAGCCGGGCGCATCAATGATCTCAACATTGGCTCCGATCGACAGTGCCGCACCGATCAGGGCGCGGTTGACCTTTTCGTTGGAGCGCTTCATCGCATCGTATTTTTTTGCGCGGACATAGCTTTCGATCTCTACCACATCGGGGATCCCGTTGACCGCGGTACCGCCATTCGTGATGATCGGATGTACGCGCACAAGCTCACGAAACTGCTTTTCCACAAAAGCAGAGCAAAGCCATTCCTTGTATCCCGTTTCGGGATGCTTCGTCATATATTCAAGCGTGTCCAGAACTCTTTTCTGCTCCGCTTCGTTCAATCTCAAGCAATGCTCGCTCACGGTGTGCCGCCGTAATAACATGATCTCATTATCTATTATTATATTGCATAGAAAGGAAAAAATCAATAGCTTCCGATGACTTTTTTCGGAGTTGCGGCTTGCTATCTAATACAGACAGCATAACAAAGTACATCAAGGCTCTCCTCATCCGTCGGCTGCGCCGCCACCTTCCCCGCTGGGGAAGGCTAACGGTAGCCGCATTGTAAAGAAAAATTTCTACAACATGAAAAGAATTTTTGCTTTGTTCACATCAACATATACACCGTATAAGTGTAGCCATTTTATAACATCGAATTCGTTCGTTTTAGGACCGTCGGGGACGCCGGTCCCTACAAGTTTGTGCGTGTTTTCAAACAGTGCGCTTTTTCATGCGTTTGATTTTTTCACGTTCGCGTGAGCGAACATTTCACATTTGCGAAACAAATATATCGATGCGTAGCAATATCACTTGTCCGCAGGACAAATATCACCGCGTAACTGCTTGCAGTTACGCTCGGGGCCCCGTTTCTTGCGGAAGCTATTGTTCTGTCAGCGTACAAAAGAAAAAGCGCTGTTTCACGAACAAACAGCGTACCTTACTAATTAAATAAATGGCTCAAACCGCCAAGTTTGTGTGAGCCGTGTTTAGCGGCACACAAAGGCTTGGCGGTTCAAAGCTGTGAAAGTTTTGGGGGTGTGGGGACTTTTTCAAAAGTCCCCACAAAACCGCGCCTCACTCTCCGGCGATGCTCATGTTGGGGACGAGGATAGAGGGGGAGCCATAGACAGGAAAGCCACCGGAGATACCCCAGTTGGTCTTGTTGCCGATGAGGGTGATCTGCTTGAGCAGATCAAAGAAATTTCCTGCCACGGTAAAGGATTTGATCGCTTCGGCGCGTTTGCCGTCACGGATGCGGAAGCCTGCACTTTCGATCGAGAAGTCTCCAGTGACCGCATTTGCGCCTGCGTGGAAGCCCTTACATTCGGTGATGAGAATTCCGTCACCTGCGGAGGCGAGGAGCTCCTCGTCCGAGGCGGTTCCGGGGAGGATACCGAAGTGGTAGGGCGTGATCGCAACAGGGGCGGCGTAGGAGCCTTTTTGTCCGTTACCTGTGGACTCAACACCTGCTTTTTTGGCGGTGGTCAAGTCGTACAAAAGCGTTTTGAGTACACCGTTTTCGATCACGTTGCGGCGTGCAGTGGCAACGCCTTCGCCGTCGAATGGTGTTTGCAAAGGTGAATCGGCGCGCATGGGATCGTCAACCAGCGTCACGCAGGGTGCGGCGACCTCGGTCCCTTCCTTGCCCGCCAGCAAGGAGAGTCCCTTTTGTGCGTTCTTGGCAGAAAAGACCGATGCGAAAGCCGAGAGAAAATTGCGGAACTGGCGACCGTCGAAAACAACATTGTATTTGCCCGAGGGGATCGTAACGGCGCCCAGCTTATCCAGCGCACGGCGAACCGCTTTTTCGGGAAGCTCCACAAGGTCTTCAAAGGAGGCACCTTCCCCGAACTCGTAGTGATCCTGCGCGTCGTCACCGTCACGAACCACGGGAGCCGCATAGCCGCCGCTGATTCCGGTACGGTTGGAGAGCGAAAGACCGTGCGAGTTAAACAGATGCACCTCGGTGGTGAAGGAGAAGGCGGCGGATTCGGTTCCGTCCCCCACGCGTTCGTCGGCGGCGTAGGTTGCCTTTTGCAGATCAAGGGCGGTGTTGCGTACCACGGCGGCATCGGCAAGCGCGACCTCGCCAAGATCAATTTTTGCATAAGAGGGGGAGCCTTCGAAAATGAATACCTCGTCCTCGGTATCGATGCAGTGCGCGTTCGAGATCGCGGCGCGAACCAGATCCTCCATCGCGTCCTCGGTCAAAAGCTCGCCCGAGGCATAGCCCATTTTGCCGTCTGCAATGCAACGGAAACAGATACCGCCCTCGGAGCCGAATGAAAAGGAGCTGATCTCGTCCTTCAAGGTTTCGGCGTTGATGCTTTCTTCGGTTTGCGCGTAAATTTCATATTCGGTCAGTCCCGCGCGATCTGCGGCGGCGACCAGTGCGTTTTTCATGCGTTCAAATTCCATATCAGCGACCTCCCACGGTAATAGAGGAAACTCGGATCAGCGGCTGTCCCACGTCGGTGGGGATGCTTCCGCTGGAGGAGCCGCACATTCCCTGTGCGCGTTCAAGATTGGTGCCGACCATATCGATATTTTGCAGGATCTCAGCCCCCGTTCCGATCAGGGAAGCTCCGCGGACAGCCTCACAGATCTTGCCGTTTTTCACAAGATAGCCCTCGGTAACGGCAAAGTTGAAGTCACCCGTGAGCGGATTGACCGAGCCGCCTCCCATTTTGCGGCAGTAAAGACCGCTTTCGATGGAGGCGATGATGTCCTCGTTTGCGTCGGTTCCGCCCTCAAGGAAGGTGTTGGTCATGCGCGAGGTGGCGGCGTAGGAGTAGCTTTGTCTGCGGCCGCTTCCCGTCATGGGAAGTCCCATACGGCGAGAACCGAGTCGGTCGATCATATAGCTTTTAAGGACACCGTTTTCGATCAGCACGTTGCGCTGTGTGGGTGTTCCTTCGTCGTCAATGTTGACCGATCCCCATGCACCCGGGATCGTACCGTCGTCGATGGCGGTCACCTTGGGGTTGGCGATCTGCTGTCCCAATTTTCCTGCCATTTGTGAAGCACCGATAGCGACAGACGAAGCCTCCAGCGAGTGTCCGCACGCTTCGTGGAAGATCACGCCGCCAAAGCCATTTTCGATGGCAACCGTCATTTTTCCTGCGGGGCAGTAGTCGGCGCGGAGATTGACCATTGCCTGACGAGCCGCCTCAATGCCGACGTTTTTCGGATCCACAAGGTCAAAAAATTCCATGCCCATGCCGGCACCGGGGGAGTCGGAGCCCGATTGATTCACGCCGCCCTCGGATGCGACTGCCGAGACCGCAATACGTGTGCGAATGTGGCGGTCGGTGGTGTAAAGCCCCTCGGTGTTGGCAACCAGAATGGTGTGGTCAACGCCCGCAAGACTTCCCGTGACCTGAGCGATCGCGGGATCGTATTCCTTTGCGGCAAGGCAACCGCGGCGCAAAAGCTCGGCGCGCTCGGAGGCGTCAACGCCTGAGGGAACGATCAGCGCGGGGTGGATATTGGGCAGAAAACGCTCTTTCAGAGTCACCGAAACGTCGCCCTTGATCTCGCCCATTGCGGCGGCAACCGCGCGGGCGCACTTCATCAACCCCTCGCGTGAGGTGTCCGAGGTTGAGGCGAAAACGGTACGCGTTCCCAAAAAAGCACGGATCCCGACTCCCGAGATCAGGTTGTCGGACGCGCGTTCGATCTTTCCGTCCATCATGGTAACGGTGTTATTGCGTGTCAGCTCACCGTACAGCTCAGCGAAATCGGCACCGCTTGACATGGCACACGCCAGCACCGATTCGGTCAATGCTTTTGAAATCATACATAACCTCCCAAACAGATTGGTTCTTGTTACCATTATTGTATCATAACAGCGTAAAAAATGCAATTCCTTTGCGTGAATTTTATCGTTGGCGTAAATTTATTTTTGCAAAGCCCAACCTTTTGCTTCCGACTTGTATCTTATCGATTGAAGAAGCACGGATTCAGTCGAATTCAAATGATGGGATTTTCAGGGAGAAACCTTTAATTATTGTTGAGATATTTCACGTAAATCAATAGTTTATCTCACTAAACGTGATATTGTATTGGCGCAAAAGGTATGATACAATATAAGCAAGAAGAGCGCTACTTCTAATTTTTAATTTTTAACAGAGGTACTGAACATGAATTTAAATTTTTCTGAAAATTTTAAGCAACTACGCAAGGAAAAAGGTGATACCCAGGAAAAAATGGCTGAATTCTTGGGGGTAACGGGTCAAACGGTTTCGCGGTGGGAGCTTGGAATGTGTTATCCCGACATCGAAATTCTACCCACTATTGCCAATTATTTTGGAGTTACGATCGATGCATTGCTTTCCAACGATCGGAACTCTAAGGAAAAGGATTACCGGTTTTTTTGCGAAAAAATTGATACGCTTGAGTGTAAAAACAGTACGGAACTCATTGATTTTGTTCGGGAATATTGCCGCAAATATCCCGAAAACGATGAATATGCGTATCGGCTTGTTTGTTCCATTCGATATTATGCCTGCGGAAATGAGGAGAGAACGGGAAAGTTTATGCCACTTTTGTTGAAAACGGCAGAAAAATTATTGAATACAAAACATCGCTATGCCGTAATTCAGGAGATGGTGGCAATCTGTCCTGAGCAAGAACTTGATACGTGGATTGGAATGGTACCGTATACGAACGGATTCAGCAGACGGTATTGTTTGATCAATCGCGCCAGCTTAAGGAATGAAGATCAAAATTCTTATATCCAGCAAGGATTGGAAATGATTGAGACGTTGGCAGATCAGTTGGATCGACGCTGCCCCGACTCGTTCGGTGCAAAGAAGAAAGCGGAATATCAGAGAGAAATTTTGCAAGTGATCGAATCGTTTGGGGTCGATGGGGACGTGCCGGACGGTTGGAAAATGTTTTATGCTTACAAGCAGTTGGTGTTGTCTGCCTGCCTGTTCGGTCAAAACCGAGTGGAGGAGGGATGGAAAGAATTCGATTCTGCGATTGAAAAGTGTAAATACATTATTTCGCTTGATGAGCAGTGGCTTTCCATGGGTGGCAAGCTCTTTTCCAATTTGAAGGTTCGCAAGGATTGGTGTTACGCGATAGACGAGCAGGGAAATACGCACAAGTTGTTTGCAGTTGTCAGATTGTCTTACTATCATATGTATTTAATCAGCGATCTTTTAACCAATCCAAGATGGGCATGGTTTAACTCGGTAAGGGATACGGAAAAATATAGCGAAGCGGTTGCGTGGACACAAAAAATTGTGCAAGAACAAGAAGAAAATGACGGTTGATCAGGGGCCTTTCGTTAAGGGCGGTTGAAATGTATCTTGAAAATGAAAAAAGGAAGTCGACGGTTGTATATATTACATATGCTTGTATATTGGGTGTAATCGGGTATTTGGGAATCATTCGGCAATGGCAAATTTTTACCGTCTTGTTTTTTGTGTGGTTGCTGTTGGCATTCATTTTAATCAGCAAATACGGATGCCAACGTCTGATCAGGCTCACATGGGAAAAGAAGCTTGCCATTGAAATGGAGCGGGAATACAAAACGCATGCGGGGAAAAGCTTTGCATTTTTGCTGATCATCTCGTTGCCGTTTTATTACGCTTGGTTTTGGATCTCGATCTTTGCCTCTATGAACGGATTCGTGTTCGTAATGTTGAATATACCCACGCTGATTCTTTCCTTCTTGGCTTTTGGGCAGATCTTTTTTGTATGGTGCGCGTTGGAGATAAACCGATTTGCTTTTTGGGGATTGCACGTTGGTACTTATGTCCTGATTCAGCTGTTGGGATGGGCAGTGCGGATCGTTTGGCTGGATTCTTAATTGTTTTGCTTGCGATTCTTGACAAATTTATTTTGGTATGTTACAATACTATATACTTTATTTTCATAAGGAGAGCGTTATGAATCAGATCGGATTTTGCGCGGCGGATATTCTTCTGCCCGATTTTAAAAAGGTGGATGGCACCAAGTGGGCTGTGGTAGCGTGTGACCAATACACAAGCGAGCCCGAATATTGGGAAAGTGCCAAGACTTTGGTGGGGGATGCCCCCTCGACTCTGCGCATGATCCTGCCCGAGGTCTATTTGAATGAAACCGAGCAGCGCACTCCCGAGATCAACCGTGAGATGGAGCGTCTTTGCGAAACGCTGACGCTGTACCCCGATGCTATGATCTGTCTTGCGCGTACGCAGTCGGACGGAACGGTTCGCCGCGGCATCATCGGTGCGCTTGATCTGGAGTGCTACGATTTTCACAAGGGCGCCGAGGCTCTGACACGCGCGACCGAGGGTACCGTACTGGAGCGTATTCCGCCCCGTGTTGCCATTCGCCGCAACGCTCCCATGGAGCTTCCGCACGTGATGCTTCTCATCGATGATCCCCAAAAGACCGTGATCGAGCCGACTTTGGCGGCTTGCTCCAAGCGTGAGCCGTTGTATGATTTCGATCTGATGCTGGGCGGCGGTCACGTTTGCGCGTATCTTTTGAATGACGCGGAGCAGGCGGCGGTATCGTCCGCGCTGGCGGCTTTGATCACACCCGACGCAATGAAAGCGAAATACGGGGACTCCGAGGCGGCACCCTTCCTGTTTGCGGCAGGGGACGGAAATCACTCGCTGGCAACCGCAAAGACCATTTACGAGGAGCTGAAGACCACGATCGGTGAGGAGGCGGCACGCAAGCATCCCGCGCGCTACGCGCTGACCGAGGTGGTGAACCTGCACGACGATGCGCTTCAGTTCGAGCCGATCTACCGCGTTGTGTTCAACTGCGATCCCGAGGCTCTGCTTGCCGAGCTGAAAGCCGCGACCGAGGCGCAAGAGGGGAGTACCGAGCCGCAAACGGTTCGTTGGTTTACCGCAACGGGCGAGGGAACCCTGACTGTAGCACATCCCACGGCACAGCTTGCTGTGGGAACTTTGCAGAATTTCCTGACCGAGTATACCAAGCGTCACCCCGAAGCCGAGGTGGACTACATTCACGGCGAGGATTCGCTTTGCACGCTTGCCAAAAAGCCGAATGCCATCGGATTTTTGTTTGACGGTATGCGCAAGGATGAGCTGTTCCGCACGGTTCTTTACGACGGCGCACTCCCCCGCAAGACCTTCTCGATGGGACACGCCGCAGATAAGAGATATTATCTGGAGTGCAGGAAGATTAAGTAGCCTCAGAAAAATATAGAACCAACAGCACCGCTGCGCCTGTCTCTTGACAGAAATGCGGTGCTGTTTTCTTAAAATCTTTTATTTTTCGGTATGCAATGCACAAAAATAAGTAAGGGAATATACAATCTTGCGGGGGGTGGATCGCTTGGCGGTAAATGTTTTCTGTATGGCGGATCTGAACCGAACTTCGGTGCGAGGGGCGTTCTTCGGGGTGGTTGTTTGTTTCAACCGTCGCACCTCGTCTGCACAATTGCTTCGCAATTTGCGTACGATTCTCACCAACAACCATGGTGCGCCAGCAAAAAAAGGAGCCGATCGGCTCCTTTTTTGCTGGCGCACCATGGCGGACTCGAACCGTCGACACCAAGCGTCGGAGGCTTGTGCTCTATCCATCTGAGCTAATGGTGCTTATATCAGGTCGGTCTTTTGCGACCGCGAAACAAGTATATCACAACTTCCCCAAAAAAGCAAGCACTTTTTTTGGATTTTGGCTTTTTCTTTTCGTCTTGAGTCGACATTTTTTAGTATATATAAATAAATAATGAAAAAATGTGAAAAAACACTTGACAAGCCGCCCCCGTTGTGGTATAATTGCTCTACCTCTGTTAAAGGGCTTTTTCTTTGTGCGCATTTTTTGCCGCAAGGAGTCGGGCAATGCGCCACCCGAATGGGTTGCCCGCAATCCTTTCAGAGGGAGGTACACATTGCCCTTCGGGGTAAAATTTATCATAGGAGGTGCCGCTAAATGGCGAATGACGCAAGAGTCAAGATTACTCTCGCTTGCACCGAGTGCAAACAGAGAAATTACGACACAAAGAAAAACAAGAAAAATGACCCGGACAGACTGGAGCTCATGAAGTATTGCAAATTCTGTCGCAAGCACACAATGCACAAGGAAACCAAGTAATTGGTGACGACAAACTGAAGAAAGGAATCAAGGTTTATTTATGAAAAAAGGAACCCTGAAACATTGGATAGTAGCTATTCTGGCTGTTGTCCTCGTAGTTGCTCTTTTCGCGATTCCTGTTTTGCTGGCTGAAGAACACGAAGGTCATGATCATGGAATCAGCCTGAACTTCGCGGAGTTTACCACCGGTCAGTGGATCGGCGTTGGTATTTCTGCGGCTGTGTTGATCGCAGCAGTTGTCCTTGGCATTAAGTTCCGTGAGAAGATCGTAAAGTTTTTCCGTGTTTACAAGAGCGAATCCAAAAAGATCGTTTGGCTGACATGGGGACAAACTTTGAAGAGCTCGTACGTAGTTCTCGTGATCATGGTGATCGGCGCAGCAGTTCTTTGCGCGCTTGATATTGGCTTGAACACGGGCTTCAGAGCTTTTATTGATCTGTTCACCAAGGCTGCATAAGGCAAGCGATTATGAGCGATATCAATGAAATGAACGTTGGCCCGAGATGGTATGTGGCGCACACATATTCCGGCTACGAAAACAAAGTAAAAGCAAATCTCGAAAAAATCATCGAAAACCGCGGACTCGGTCATTTGATCTTCGATATCCGTATTCCCGTTGAGGTCGTTGTGGAAAAGAACGGCGACGTTGAAAAAACGGTGGAAATCAAACTGTTTCCCAGTTATGTATACGTGAAGATGGTGATGAACGAGGAAAGCTGGCATGCCGTAAGAAATATTACGGGTGTTACCGGCTTCGTTGGTCCCGGATCCCGTCCCACCCCTCTTACCGAAGAGGAGGTTGCGGCACTCAACATCGAGCAGGTACAGCAGATCAAGCTTGCCTTTGCCGTTGGTGACAGCGTAACCGTCAGCGGTGGATTGTTCGAAGGGTTCACAGGAACCGTTCTGGCAATTTCCGAGGATCTGAAAAATGTTACCGTGCTGATCAAGCGCGGAAACCGCGATATGCCTGTAGAATTGGCTTCGGAAGACGTCAAGCTGCTGGAATCGTAAAAACTGATTTCGCAACGAAAAAAGCGTTGCGCGTGGGAGGAAGAAAAATTTTATCGAATTCTTCCGCAAAAAACCACATTTGGAGGTATTTTTAATCATGGCAAAGAAAATTTTGGGTTATATCAAGTTGCAGTTGCCCGCAGGTAAGGCAACTCCTCAGCCCCCCGTAGGTCCTGCACTCGGTCAGTACGGTGTTGCAATTCCCGTATTCACCAAGGAATTCAACGAAAGAACCAAGAATGACATCGGTCTGATCATTCCCGTAGTGATCACCGTTTATGCAGACCGTTCCTTCACCTTTATCACCAAGACTCCTCCCGCACCCGTTCTGATCAAGAAGGCTGCAGGCATCGAGTCTGGCTCCGCAGCTCCTAACAAGACCAAGGTTGCAAAGCTGACCAAGGAGCAGGTTCAGAAGATCGCAGAAACCAAGATGCCCGACCTGAATGCGGCAAATCTGGAGTCT
>JAFTKI010000065.1 GCA_017453335.1 Clostridia bacterium | reverse complement strand
TCGTTTGCTCCGCTCGTTTACCGCTCCCCTGGTAGAACCAGGGGTTTATTTTGGATATCCAAAAATTGAGCGCCTGCGGCGACTGCCGCAAGCGCTCGTTGTTAATTGATTCATCCGTTGGTTACAGGCGCCCGATATTCCACGATCGCGCGGAACATTGCCACGAAGGATGCATAAGTATCGTCGTCCGAGGAGCTTCCGAGCACCACCTGCCGCGGCAATACCACCAAGGTGTCCTCGGGCAGAGCCTTGAGGGCATCGAGCGATTGATACAGCTCGGTGTCGGACAAACGGATCGCATATTCGTCATACGCGCTGTCGGGCGCGGTTTGGTACAGATCGGACAGCGGTCGGATACGCGACTTATCAAGATTTTCAAGATAAACGTTCTCGCTCACCAGCCAAACTGCGGAATCTCCCGTCATGCTGTAATCATAAAATTGCTTGAAATTGTTATGGCTGTATTGTTGCAAGGAGTTGGCAGACGGCGTATGTACCTGTCCCGCGTCCTCGTCCCAGCAAAGGTCTTTGATCTGTTCTTCGCTGTACACGCCAAAGGTTCGCAGATCCACCACGACCGCGGTGTCCTCTTCTCCCTGATCGGGCGCGATCGACTCGAACACGGAAAGGATGCCCTGCCGTTCCTCGGGGCTCGGCTCGTAGCCGCCGACATAAGCAAAGCGAATATCTGCCGCTCCCTGCGAGGTAGAGCATTGCACGAAGCACACCACGAAAACAAACAGGAAAAAAACGACCATGATGGTGTGCCATTTATAGTGATACCAAAAGTTATCCAACCAGTTCACAAAGCGGTTTTGAATCACGATCTCTCCCGCCTGCTGTTTTTCATATCTTTGACTCATAACGATCCTTTCAAAAACGGAACGAACCGAGCAGTTTTCTTTTGCCCTGTCCGTTCCGCGTTGTTTTTATCAGTTCTGTGTTCTGGAAACTGCCAGAACCTTCAGCTTCACGATTCCGTTCGGCACCTCAACCGAAACCTCAGCACCTGCCTGCTTGCCGATCAGAGCCGCGCCGATGGGAGACAAGTCGGAAATTTTGTTCTCCAACGGGTTTGCCTCGTTGGAGCCAACCAGATCGTAGCTGATCTCTTTGTTCAAAGCAACGTTCAGCACCTTGACGTTGGAACCCAGGCTGACAACGCCGGTATCGATCTGCGATTCGTCCAGAATCACCGCATTTTCAACCAGCTCCTCCAGCTCCTTGATGCGCGCTTCGTTTTTCGCTTGCTCGTTTCTTGCCTCATCGTACTCGGAGTTCTCCGAAAGGTCACCGAAGGAACGTGCTACAGCGATATCGTTCTTGATTTTCTCTCTTTTTTCGTGCTTCAGATAGTGCAACTCATCCACGAGTTCCTGGTAGCCCTGTTGTGTGTAAAGAATTTGTTTTCCCTTTGCCATGATGAAAATCCTCTCTTATATCCTTGTTAGATTTTACTGAAATTGCGTGATCGCCGCTTGCAGTTGATTATCCTTTGCCTGCGGCAACACATAAAAATTATATTGCTTCGCTTCCTCGGAAAGCGGAACATTCACGTGTGGCGCGATGCCGATCTCATGATAGGTGACACCGCATTTGGTAACATACGCATAAGTCGTCATTTTTGCGTAGCCCTTGTAATTGCCGAACGCCGACATGGGGAAAAAGGACTGCATGATCCCTTTGCCGAAGGTGGTCTCTCCCACCAGCTTTGCAAGCTCGTAATCGCGCATGGTAGCGGCAAAAACCTCTGCCGCACTGGCGGTATTTTCATTGCACAAAACCACCATATCAAGCTCTGCAAACATCCCGATCTCATCCTCGCTCACGTTACACGAGGCATATTCGCCCGTGAAATACATTGCCTCGGCAAAATAGGATTTTGCAACGGTTCCCTCGCGGTCGATCGAGCTGAGGATCAGATCTCCCTTTTGCAAAAAGTAGGTCAAGCTTGCCTTGATCGATTGCAGGTCGCCTCCCGGATTGTTGCGCACATCAAAAACAAACTTGTTCACGCCCTGTCCCTGCAAAGTCTGCACCGCGCTTTTGAGCTGGTGCGGTGTGGTCAGATCAAAGCCTGTGATCCGTACGATTCCCACCGACCGATCATTCTCGGCCGTTGTATAGGAAACCGACTGCGATTCGAAATCGTTGCGCACGATTGAAAACGGAAGCGATTCATAGCCGTCTCCGCTTGAACGGAACACCAAAAATTCAACAGCGGTGCCGCGTTCGCCGCCGAAGAGCGACATGGCGTTGGAGTAGCCGAGTGTGCTGACATTCTGATAGCCCGACTCGGTCTTGATTGCGTAAATACAGTCGCCCGCGCGCAATCCCGATGACTCGGCAGGCGCGTTCCGGTAGATCGCCGTAATCTGAAATACTGCGTGTTGGGTTCCTTCCACATCAAGTGCGGTTTGAACGACACTCACACCGATTCCAACGTGATCTCCCTCCCGATCGGCGGTGATCTCTGCGTACTCTTCTTCGGTGTAGTATTCCGCATACGCATCTCCCGTTGCCGTGGCATACGCTTTCATCACGGCAGTTAGGAGTTCTTCCTCGCTCAGCTCCTCCGCATAGTAGGAAAACTGCTGAAATAGCTGTGCCAGAACAGCAAGCTGCTCGAAATCGGGAATTTCGTCCCCGCCCAAAGAGGTGCCGTTTCCCCTGTATCGGTCGATGATCGCCTGTTGGCTCTCAAGCTCCTGCGAATAATAGTGTCGGTTTGCGTTGTTGGTGATCACGAAGGTCAAAAGGATCGAGATCGCGGCAACGATACAAACCAAAGAGATCAGAAAATGGATTGAAACCTTTTTTTCGGTTCCCGTCGGAGCAGCCTGCATGTGCGGTTCCTCATTCGTCGGTTGCGGTTCTGCTTCATTCTCCCGTGCAGGCTCTGCAACCTCGGAAGGCTCCTTTTTTTCTTGTTGTGAATCGTCTTTTTCGGGGTAATAATCTTGTTCCTTGTGTTCCATTCTTGTTCCTTTCCATCAAAAAGATGCGCACCTGTCGCTCTTTTTATATTTTATGGATGACAAAGAAGACTTATTCAAATCCGTACCAAAAAACAGTACAGAAGCGAAATGCCAAGACTTCCTTGGACATTCCGCTTTCCGTCATCATAAAAGGTCAAATCAGAACTTAATGGGCTTGGAATTGAGATATTTCTTAACCATCAGAGCAACCTTAAAGGTGATCGCATGCTCAAACTCACGCAGATCAAGTCCCGTCAGCTTGCGGATCTTCTCCAAACGGTATACCAACGTGTTTCTGTGTACAAACAGCTTTCTGGAGGTTTCGGAAACGTTCAGATTGTTTTCAAAGAAGCACTGAATGGTCATCAAGGTCTCGCGGTCAAGAGACTCCAGACTTCCCTTCTTGAATACCTCCTGCAAGAACATCTCGCACAGAGTGGTAGGAAGCTGATAGATCAATCTGCCGATGCCGAGATTCTCATAATTGATGATATTCTTCTCGGTTTCAAACACCTTACCAACCTCAAGAGCAACCTGTGCCTCCTTGTATGCGCGCGCCAGATCCTTGATATTCTCCACAACGGTGGAAATACCGATCGACACGCGGGTATAAAACTCGGTAGACAGCGTATCTGCAATGTTGGTTGCGATCTTTTCGATATCCTTGGTTTCGGTTCCCGGCTTGATGTCCTTCACCAGCACGATATCATGCTCGCCAACGCTGATCACGTAGTCCTTGGACTTATCGGGGAACATATTCTGCAGCATCTCGAAGGGCATCATATCGGTCTTTCCATAGAACTTGATCAGGAACACGATACGCATCTCCTCGGTGCTGAAATGCAGCTCCTTGGATTTGATGTAGATGTCGCTGGGCAGGATATTATCGAGAATGATATTCTTGATAAAGGATCCCTTATCGTATTTTTCATCATATAGATTCTTGATATTACCGAGCGAAATGGCAAGCAGCTTGGACATTTTCTCTGCCATCTTGTCCTCGCCCTCAACAAACACGATATAATCGGTTTTGGGGCCGTTCGTCATGGGACGGTAGGTATAGCCATTGTTGGTGATAACCTCTCCCGTGTATCCCAATTCGTCGCGGATTCCCTGACGGATCTCACCGATCTTTACCAATTCAGAGCAGGCGATGATCACTCCGTTTTCATCAATAACACCGATGATACGGTCGATTGCATCCTTCATCTGGTGAATGACACCCTGAAATAACCTGTTAGACATACTAAATCTCCTCTTTTTTCGAAATTCCAATAAGGTTGTAGAAAAACTACTTGTATTTTACACCATTTTTTGTATTTTTTCAATAGGTTTTTCAATATTTTTCATAAATTTTTTCTTTTTTTTCGTTCATTCTGCATATCTTGTCAAAAAAGGTTGGCATTTTCACAGAAAAATCGACAAAAAGAACGAAAGAATCGGCTTTTAGAGCTCCAATTCATAGACCAGGCAAGCCAAAACAAAGGATGCGGCGGTTTCGGTGCGCAGGATCCTCTTCCCGAGTCCCACGGAGCAAAGCCCCGCCTGTTTTGCCAGCTCCGTCTCCTTATGGGAAAAGCCGCCCTCGCTTCCGATCACGATCGAAACGGTGGGGTTTTCTTTCTCAAGCATTTGCGTTTTCATCTCCCGCAAGCACTTTGACAGCGATTCGGTACCGTCTCCCTCATAGCAAAACAGCCCGATATCGGCGCGGCTTGCCAATTCAAGCGCCTTTTCAAAGGATACGGTAGGCGCAACGTTCGGAAGGATCGACCTGCCGCTCTGCTTTGCCGCTTCCAGCGCGATGCGACGGCGGCGCTCAACCTTTTTCTCCTCGTTGCCCTCTTTCGCCCTTACCACGCACCGCTCGCTCTCAAAGGTCACGATCTCCGAGGCACCGCACTCCACCGCCTTCTGGATGATCTGATCCAGCTTATCGCCCTTGGGAAGTGCCTGATAGACCGTAGCCGTATAGGGCGGCTCGGTATCGCTTTCGCGCGCCGAAAGAATTCTTGCCTCCACACGGTCGGGCAAGAAAGCCGTAAGCTCACATTCATATTCTTTTTTTTGCATATCACAAACTGTGATATGCTCTCCAACAGCCATGCGAAGCGACCGTGACAGGTGATGTGCGTCATCGCCCTTGATGGTCACGCATCCGTCCTCGATCTGCTCCCTGCAAACAAAAAATCTCGGCATAGTACCCTCTTTTTGATTAGATTGCTTTTATTATACTACAATATACCCAATCCGTCAAGGGGATTTTTGTGCTGATTGTATCCTTTTTCGGCAAAAAAGAAAAGACCGACAAATCGCAGAAATTCCATGATCTGTCGGTCGGAAATAATTTTCGGTTTTACTGCATCTTTGGCTTTTCGATACGATTGAGGCGGGCATTGATCGACAGAAGCTCTTCTTTCCCAAGAGTTACCCCCATCATTCCCATCATCCCCGAAAGGCGCAGCAAGGTAAAGCCCCCCATCATCTGCATCATGCTCTCGTTCATCTCAAAGCCTCCCATCAAGGTATCCCCCTCTTTAGGCATCAGCTTTGCAAACAGACCGCCGAGAAGCTCGGCACCCTGCTCGGTTGCAAAAATGTCATTCACCTTATCGTTGAGTGAAAAATACCCCTCTGGCGCGGTGATATCAAACCAGTTGAGAACGGCTCCCTTTTCACGCAATCGGTATTTTTCGGGGAAGCTATCCACGCGCTGAACAAAGGATTCGTCCCTGCAGTCTCCCGCAACAGCCACCAGATCCGAGCGGCCTTGATTCGGAATACGGAAACGGAAGAAGTGATCCTCCGCCTTTTGCTTGCCAACGCTTTTTCCGTTGACAAACAGTTCGACCTCGGGAAGATTGGAATAAACGGTTATGGTCGTTTCCTCCTCGACACGGTCGGTGTATCTCTTTCCGCACAGATGCACGAAGGGATCGTCCGAAAGCCACGCACGATATGCGTAAAATGCATCTTTTTTGTATTTGCGGTCAAAAGTAACAAGGCCTTTGTGATTTTGCCCGTTCTCCCCGCCCTCGCATCTTGCATCGGCACCGAAATCAAACATATTCCACACGTGCGTTGCCCAAAGATAGGGTCTTGAAAAAAGGGCTTTGATCAGCTCCTCGTGATAATAGGCTTGGTATTCCTCGGTATAATCGCCCTGCTCGGGCTCCGAGCTGTGCCAATCCAGCGCTTCGCATCCGTATTCCGAGCAACCGATCGGAATATCGGGATGCGTTTTGTGGAACCGATCGAACCACGGTCCGTTCATGGACGTATCTCCGCCGTACCAGCCGAAATAATGATTGTAGGAAACCGCATCGGGGATCTGCAAATAGGGACTGTCGATGGGACAGGGCGAGACCGCCGCTACCACGGTTTTCCGCGTGGGATCCATCTTGTGACACAGATCATTGAGCAAGCGGTGATTTTCCAAAAGGTGCGGATCCCGATCCCCCTTCATGGTGATCTCGTTGGAAAGTCCCCAGACCACGATCGAGGGGTGATTGTAATTTTGCACGATCAGCTCCTGCATCTGGGAAACAGTGTTATCGATCGCCGTTGGCATATGCTGGGAGATATACGGGATCTCCGCCCAAACAACAAGCCCGCGCTCATCGCAAAGATCGTAAAAATACTGATCGTGCTGATAATGCGCAAGGCGAACGGTGGTTGCACCAAGATCGCAGATCAGATCGATATCGGAAAGGTGATCCTCTCGTGACAGCGCGTTTCCGATGCCCCATCGGTCCTGATGCCGCGAAACACCGCGCAAGGGGTAGGATTCGCCGTTGAGCAAAAAGCCCTTGTTGGGATCGATCTCAAATTCCCGGCACCCAAATCGCGCAGAAACGCTGTCCAACAGCTCACTGCCCTCATACAGCGAGACGGTTGCCGTATACAGATACGGATTTCTCTTTCCGTGCCAACGGTGAACCTGCTCGATCGGAAGCGTCATTTCACCTTGGTCGGTCTCCTCGGTGGCGATGGCGTCCCCTTCCTTGTTATATACCGTGTAGACCACCCGCTGTTCCGCTGTTTGATTGCAGACATGGGCAGATAGCTTCACATCGGCACGGTCACCGACAAGCGTGGGAGTAACGGCAAGTCCTTCCCCGCCAAAATAATCGAGATCAAAATGGCTTTTCGGAACGCAGATCAGATTGACATCGCGGTAAAGACCGCCGTAGAAGGTAAAATCGGCAACCTGCGGATAAACGGTCTGATTGGGAGAATTGTCAACCGCAATCACCAGAAGATTCTCGCGTGCAAGTGCTTCGGTCAGATCAACGCGAAAGGTGGAATATCCCCCATCGTGGTGAGCAAGGTGCTTGCCGCCAAGATAAACGTCTGCAGAGGAATTCGCACCTCTGATCTCCAGATAGTAGCAATCGGACGCGGGAAACTCCTGCAGATCCAACGATTTTGCGTAAAAGCAACGGCCGCGGTAATAATCGTTTCCACCGTCCTGACCGTCGATCGCATTCCACGTGTGCGGAAGATTGACAAAATCCCAATTTTTCGGCATTTCCGAGGGTATTTCTGTTGCCATCTTGGTAAATGCCCACTTATGATTCAAATTGTATACATGTCTCATCGCTTCTCCTCCATATCGCTTGTGTGACGCCCCAGCTCACGGTTCATTTGTGCCAGCGTCTTTTTGTCCAGATTGTAGATCAATGCCACGCCGATAAACTGCAGCACCGCGCTGATCAGATACAGTGCCGCCACCAGATAGCGCATATTTTCGGCAACCTCATAGGTCTGCTGTCCCTGATTTTCGCCAACATATCCCAGCCACACCATTACAACAAGGATCAGCGCGGGGCCGATTCCCTGCGACATTTTGCGGAAAAAGGAGTGGATCGAATAAACCATTCCCTCCTCGCGCTTCCCGTGCTTCCATTCATGGTAATCAATGGCATCCCCCATCATTGCCCAGCTTACGGTGTTATAGATTCCCAGCCCGAGACTGTAAAAGAGCTGACAGACCACGTAGATTGCGATCCCGCGCATGTTTGGCGTGATCGGCAAAACCAAGAGCAGAACCCCTGCCGCAATGCACAACAGACTTCCGAATACCGACAGCTCTTTTTTTCCGAAACGCACCACCATTTTTCGCGCCAAAGGAGTAAACACGACCACGGGGATCATCGAAAAAAGCTGTACGACACCCGAGATCTGCACGTTGTGAAAATAGGATTGAAACAGCACCGTCACGGCGGTGGTGGCTCCGTGCATTCCAAGAAACATTCCCATTGCCGCCAGCGTTGCCCCAACTGCAGGGCGGTTTCCAAAGAAATTCCGAATTGCCGAAAGAATATTGAATTTTTCGTGATGCTCCAGTTGGATCTCCTTTTCGTCTCGGATCTCGGTGGTACGGATCATAAACTGGAACGCCAAAAATCCGAGCAATCCCATGATCAGTGCCGCCAAAAAGACGTTTTCACCGATCAGATTATCATTCTTATCGTAAATGATAAACGGCAGGATCACCATCGGGATCATACTGCCAACCACGGAGCCAACCGATCGCCATGCCGACAGGGAGGCGCGGTCGGCATGATTTTGGGAGATCAATGACAAAAGCGACCCGTAGGGAACGTTTGCAATGGTATAAAATGCGTCCCAGATCACATATCCCACCACAAAAATGATCATTTTTGCCCACAGGGGTGCATTGGGAAGCGGAATGAAGCACAGCGCACCTGCCGCCACAAGACCGATCGCACCGACCTGAATATAGGTCAAAAACTTATTACGGCGATAACGGCGGTGATCGGCATCGATCAAGGAACCGATCAGAGGATCGTTGATCGCATCCCAGATCTGCACGATCACAAGCAGAGCCGAATACCAAAGATCCAGCCCCATATACTGTGTCCAGAAGATCGCCAGCGTTCCCTTGAGCGCAAAGCTCATGTTACATCCGAAATCGCCTGCCGCATAAGAGATACTGTCCAGCAAACCAAATTTCCGTGTTTCTTTTTTCGATCCCGATTCCTGCTTTCGTTTCATAAAACTCCCTCTTTTCCCTATCTGCTTGCAGAAAAATCTCTATCCTTTATCATGCACACAAAAATGCTTTTTAAGTACAATATTTTTTGAAAACTTCATGCATTTCTTGCCGTTTTTCAAAAATTCGGTTGTAATCAAGAGGGATGTGTGTTATAATGAAATTGTAAAATGATGATCTTTCAAATGGAGGATAAAACGATGAATATGAAGCTTTCGTTTCGTTGGTACGGAAAGGATGACCCGATCTCCTTGGAGTACATTTCGCAGATCCCCGGTATGCGCTCGATCGTTTCGGCGGTTTATGATGTGCGTCCCGGCGAGGTTTGGCCCGAGGAAAGCCTGAAAAAAATGAAGGAAGCGTGTGAAGCACACGGATTGATTTTTGATATTGTGGAATCGATCCCCGTTCACGAGGATATCAAGCTCGGTCGCGGAAACGTGGATCAGCTTCTGGAGGTTTATTGCGAAAATATCCGCCGTTGCGCAAAATATGGTGTGAAGTGCGTAACCTACAACTTTATGCCCGTGTTCGACTGGACGCGTACGCAGCTTGACAAGAAGGCTCCCGACGGCTCGACCAGCCTTGTCATGTATTGGGAGCAAATGAAGGGACTTGATCCCTTGAAGGACGATATCCATTTGCCCGGCTGGGACTCCAGTTACACACAGGAAGAGGTTCGTGAGCTGATCACCGCTTACGGCGAGATCGGAGAGGAAGGTCTTTGGAAAACCCTTGAAAAGTTCCTCAAAACCGTGATCCCCGTTGCCGAGGAATGCGACGTAAAGATGGCAATTCATCCCGATGATCCGCCCTACCCGATCTTCGGTCTTCCCCGCATCATCACCAACGAGGCAAATCTTGACCGTTTCCTTTCGATCGTGGATAGCCCCTACAACGGACTTTGCCTTTGCACGGGAAGCCTTGGCTGTGCCTCCTTCAATGATATTCCCCGTTTGGTGCGCAAATATGCCGAGATGGATCGCATCGCATTTATGCACATCCGCAACGTCAAGATCATGGAAGACGGCTCGTTTGAAGAGCGCGCACACCTGTCGTCCTGCGGTTCCTTGGATATGACCGAGATCGTGAAGGCTTTGGTTGAAAACAACTTTGACGGTTACGTTCGTCCCGACCACGGACGCATGATCTGGGGAGAGACAGGCAAGCCCGGCTACGGACTCTTTGACCGCGCACTCGGTGCGGCTTATATCAACGGTCTGTTTGAAGCTTGCGAAAAGACCTGTAAATAAACGGTATCAAACATGAAAAAAGCTTGACAAAATGTTTTTGGAAACACTGTAAACGAGGAGCCCTTCCCAACATGGGAAGGGCTCCTCGTTTGCTGTAATCTGATCAAAGGATCGATTTGGTTTTTGCCATCTTCAGCACGCGGGCAAAGATCGCGCTGTTGGGATCAAGTCCCGCAAGCTCGGTCAAAATGCCCTCGTAGCCCTTTTCGGCAAGCATTGCGTTCCACTCGGTCTCCTCGTCGGGAGTATACAGAAGTGCTGCTGCCAGCGTCTTTTCCAGAACACTGCTGTCCTTGCCGTATTTTTCCTCCAAAAGCATGGGAGCTACGATACGCTCGGTGCGCGTGATCTTTCTCTGCGGCTCACGAGCGTTGCGCGCAACGGTGTCCACCAAGGTCTTGTCGGTGAACTTATCACGCGACAGAAGAGCAAATTCCTTCTGATCCTGCTCCTCGTAGCCGTATTCACGGCAGATACACTCGTTGATGATCTCGTAGTTATAATCCAGAAGCTTAAGGATCTCGGGATCGTTTGCGGCATCCGAATAAACGGTATAGCCCTTGAGTGCACCCAGATATGCGATCACACAGCTTGCGCTGTTGTAGGTGAACAGCTTACGGTCAAGGAATCCGCCAAAGTTTGCAACCGCCTTGATGCCGTCAAGCACGGGAGCGTCCGCGCCGAACACATCACCGTCAAATTGCAGGTAGGGATACCACTCGGAGTTGATCTCCAGGCTTCCCTTTTCGCGCTCGATCGTGGTGCAGAACACGGTGGATTCCGCGATCCGCAAGCCGTCGATACCGATTGCCGCGCCCAGCTTCTTCGCAGGAGAGGAGGCGTTTTCGCAAACAATGATCTTCGTGTCCTTGTTTACGTATTTTTTCAGCTCTGCTCCAACGTCTGCAAGATTGGTGCCGCCAACCGATACAAGGATCACCTCGGCACCGTCAAAATCAGCTGCCGAAACGGTCTCCCAAGTGCAAACCTTGGAAAGTGCAACCTTCATCGAGGGCTTTTTGCCGCCAAAGAAGTCAATGTCAACGGTTTTGGTGTTGTTCAGCGCCTCTACCAAAGCCGCGTTTTTATCGATCAGAACGATCTCATTTCCATTCAGAAGACGTGCGAGGAACCCTCTGCCCGTCTTACCTGCGCCAACGATTACTACCTTACTCATTTCAGCCATCCCCATTCCTTGATCTGTGCGATCTTTTCTTTTACAAGCATACCAAGCTCACCGTTGGGATCAAGCGAGCAAACCTTCTCCAGAATTGCATCGTAGCCCTCGTTCTCACGCATTGCCTTGAGCGTTACGGCGAACTCATCGGTAGGCTCCTCATAGTGCATAGCGCAAGCGATAGCGGTTGCCAGCGACTCGGGCTTTACACCGTACTCCAAGCACAGGCGGGCCGAACCAACCAAGCGGTCATCCTTGCCCAGCTTACGCATGGGATCGCGCGCGTTTCTCTCAATATAGTCTACGATATTGCGGTCCTGCAGCTTGCGGAGCGAGGTACGGGTGAATGCCCATTGCTCGTCAAACGGGAAGTTGTGCTTTTTGGAAAGTGCGGTAGCTGTTTCGGTGTAAACACCGTCCAAGAGCTTGAGAATACGCTCGTCGTGAGCTGCATCTGCGATGTACTTGTATCCCAGGAGCGCACCCACAAAGGAGGTGGTGCCGTTTGCGGCGTTGTAGGTGTAGAACTTTCTTTCCAAGAATCCCGTAAACTCATAGATCGGCTTCCGGCAGATCATTCCCTCGGGCATGGGAGCCTTCAGGCGCGATGCATCGTAGGGGAATTCCCAGAAATCCTGTGCGTTAACGACCAGCGGATCCTTTGCCAGCATATCGGGCGTGGACTCGATGGCGGAACGCATGATAACAGCCTCGGTGATACCAACGTTTGCTTCAAAGAATGCACGGCAGTCCTCGGAAATACCCTCGGAAATACCGCGGCGAAGAATATCGGCGGGAAGCTTCCAGTTCTCGCAGGTCACGATATTCATGGGCTTCGGATTGACCTTTGCGCGCTTTTCGATTCCGCTGATCAAAAACGGAACGATCTCGCCCAGATTCTTACCGCCAACCGCATCAAAAATGCAGTCTGCCTCGGCAATCGCATCGGCAATCTTGTCGGCTTCCGAGAATTTAAGACATTTTGCACCCGTTACTACGGTGTTCTTGCTCGAATCTCCCAGAATATTAACGGTGTACTGTCCTCTTTCGTTGATCAGATCGGCAAGTGCGTCCACCTTTTCAACAAAGATAAAATCGATCTTGCTCATAAAGAGCAGATGTCCCACGAATCCGCGTGCGATCTTACCCGCACCAAAAATTACACAGCTCATTTTTTATTCTCCTTTATTAAATAATTCAAAAGTTTCTTTCAAATCACGGTACAGCTTGCGATAGATCTCAAACCGATGCAGCAGTTGCGCTTGATAGCTGCCACAGGGCTTGATCGGTGCATGATAACGCACACAATTGGCGATCGCACTCGGCAAGTCGGCATACACGCCGTCTCCCACCATCGCCAGCATCACAGCTCCCAGCGCCGAGGTATCGTTCTCGGTCACACAAAGCACGTCACAGCCGAACAGCTCGGCGCGCAAAGCGTTCATCAGTGGATCGACCGCCGAACCGCCTCCGCAGATCAAGCGATCGGGCTTTGGCATATCAAGGCTTTTCGCAATATCCAACAGGCTGAAGCAAACACCCTCCAGCGTTGCGTATGCAAGATGGCTTTTTTCGGTTCCCTCACGGAGTCCGAAGTAAACACCGCGCGCGTTCTCATCAAAGATCGGCGCACGCTCACCGTTCAAATACGGCAGAAACACAGGCGGCCCACTCGAAAGCATCGTTTTCAGATCCAAGCCGTCAAGCCCGAATTGCTTCATGGCAAACGCACAGGAAACGCCGCTGGATTTCGTGCCTCCGTAGGTACAAAATCCGTTGAAATATCCGCCGCTGACCACGCCGCTGGGCATCAGCTCCTCGGAAATAAAGCCAACATGCTCGCTGGTTCCCGAAAGATCGAACGCCGTGTTGGTCTCATACACGCCCATTCCGAGAAGTCCTGCAAAAAAGTCGTTACATCCGAGATACACGGGGATTCCCGCAGGCAAGCCGTATTGCTTTGCCGCTCGCTCGGTCACGTACCCTGCCCTGTCGGTGGGAGCCTTTACGGGAGGGAGCCTGAGCGTGATGCCCAAGCGCTCCATCAAGCCCTCCGCATAGCGTCCCGTCCTCGGATGCACGATCCCGCGCATTGAGAAGAAATCGGTAACCGTCTCTCCTGTCAGCTCACGGATCAAAAGCTCCTTGGGCATCAGCACCTCGCGGGCATTCGGATAGGTTCTTTGAATATGCAACAGCCTTGGAAGCGGATAGGAAATGATATCGGGATGCGGCATACCGATGTCTTGGATAAACTCTGCCTGCGAGATCTTGGATTTGATCTCGGCAAGCTCGTCTCTGCCTGCCGCAGATTGCCAACCGATCACGGTCTCGCCGTTCACAACGTAGGTTCCAACCTGTGAAGACAGCGCGATCGCTCCGATCTTTCCTCCGCGCAATTCCAGCTCCGCCGTCATATCGGAAAGCATTTCTCCGATGGCAGACTTCCAACCCACCACCGTTTTGTCGGAGTAAGACGCTTTTCCCTTGATGCTGTCACCGTCGGCACTTCGCAAAATACCCTTGACCGACGAGGTACCAAGGTCAAGCCCCAAATAGTAGATTCTCATATCAATCGTCGAAGGTAAAGATCGCCTTCACGAATCCAACGGGACGGTTGCGCGCATCGTCCAGAGCCTTTTGCACCTCGGACAGCGGCAAGGTTTCGCTGATAAAGGGAGTCATATCCACAGCACCGTCTGCCATCATCTCGATTGCCTTCTTGTGCTGATTCCAGTTGTTTCCTGCACCTACCAAATGCAGGTTGTTGACGTGGATATCGTCGATGCGGATCGACATGGTCTTGCCTCTGCCGTATCCTGCCAGTGCCACGTATCCGCCCTTTTTGCAAAGCTTCAGGCTATTCCGGATGCACTCCTCAATACCGGTTGCCTCGATAATATAGTCGGTTCCCTCGGGATGATATTTCTTCATCGCCTCAAAGAGATCCTCCTCGCGGGTTGCCACGGTTGCGTAAGCCCCCAGCGTCTTTGCGATCTCCAAGCGCTTGGAGGTGGTTGCAACCACAACGATCTTGCGCATTCCCATTGCCTTTGCAACCGCCAGGCAGCAAAGTCCGATCGAGCCCGCGCCGTAGATGAGGCAGGTCTTACCGCTCACGGGATCCAGCTTTTCCCATGTACCGAGAGCCACGCCCATCGGCTCGGCAAGAGCCGCGTGCGTAAAGGGCAGATCGTCGGGAAGCTCTACCAGTCCGTAGGCGGGAACGTCGATGTACTCGGCATAAGCACCGTTGCGCTTGAAGCCGATCTCCTCAAATTCCTTGCAATATCTCCAGTTTCCGCTGCGGCAAGCCTCGCACACGCCGCAGGTCACGTCGTTGGAGCCGGTCACACGCTTGCCTACCCAAGAAGCAAAACGCTCGTTTTCCACCGCTTCCACGATACCCGACCACTCATGTCCGGGAGTTAAGGGATAGTTTGCGGGGATATTGCCGTCCACCACCTCAAGGTCGGTTGCGCAAACGGCAGCCGCTTTGACGCGGATGCGCGCAAAATTGGGTGCCAAGGGCGGCAGGTCGCGGTCGGTGTAGATCACACGGCCCGGCTTCTCGATCACAACACATTTCATTTTCAATTACCTCATTTTTATAAAGATTCTTAAATATCAAAGCTTTTGATCGCCGATTTCATCGATTCGGCGGCGGCTCCGAATGCGGCTGAGACCTCGGGGTCGAATTTGAGCGTGACATGTTCGACCTGCACATCCTTGGAAACGGCGTTTGCATAAGGCTCAAGATCCATCGCGCGTCCCGTAAGAATCAGCTTTTGCGGACGGAACAGCATACAAACATTATAAAGGGCAAGCGTGAAATAGTCTGCCGCCTCCCGAAGAAAGCTTGTATACCGATCGGGATTTGCGAACAGCTCCTCGATCGAAATGCCAAGTCTGCGACAGATTCCGCGCAAAGATGCATACGCTTCCAAACAGCCGTTCTTACCGCATACGCAGGGCAAACCGTTCTTTACCGAAAGCGTGTGTCCAAGCTCCAGCTTTTCGGTGTCGTCAAGAATTCTGCCGTCCTGCGCAACAGCCATACCAATGCCCTCGTCCACACGCACCAGCACACAATCGCTGTACTTTTTGCGGCTCAACACACCAAGCAACATGCACTTGGGGTCATGTCCGAGATAGACGGGCAGATCAAATTTTTCTGCAAAATGTTCCTTAATATTATAAGGAACCCAATCGCGGATCTGCGGAAAGTGCATAGAAAAGCCTTCCCTGCCGTTGATAGCACCTTGAAAAGCAAGTCCTAAACTGAATACGCGAAATTTGTCTGCGCACCAATCGATCGCCTCTTTGCAGATCGTTTCGGCTTGTTCCAGAAGCTCTGCCTGCGTTTCTGCTTCAAAAGGCACGGTAAAACGCTTCTTCACGCTCAGGTCCAAGCCCACCACCTCGGCAGTCAGGCCTGTTCGGTTCACGTCCACGCCGATGCTGACGATCTTCTCACCATTTGGGCGCAAGCACAGCGTCAGTCGCCCTGCTGTTCCCGTTTTCTTGCTTTTTTCCTCCACCACATAGCCCTTTTCAATCAAAAAGGCGACGTTTGCCGAAACGGTTCCCCAGCTGAAACCGGTTTCCCATTCAATCTCGCGGCGCGTGGTGGTTCCCTTTTCCAAGATAAAAATGAAAATATCCGCAGTATTATTCTTTTTTAATCGATCCTGTGTAATATATTTTTTCATTTTTTCATCCTTCCTATTGACAATTATATCAAAGTTTGATATAATTGTCAATAGGATAAACCAATTTTTTTCGGAGGGTTTTTATGAAATCTCAAATTTCTAAAATAACAGAAGCAAAATTGACCGACAAGCAGGCGGCACTCTGGTATCTGGGACAAGAGGGCTTTGTGATCAAGCATGGCGACCGTTACCTTGCAACCGACCTGTATCTGAGCGATTACGTGGATCAGCACTGCTGTCAGTTTGTAAAATGGGAGCGTCTCTACCCTGCTCCCGTAGCTGCAGAGGAATTGAACTTTCTCAACGTGATCCTTTGCACGCATACGCATTACGACCACAGCGATCCGTGTACTCTTCCCAAGCTTGCCACCGCGAATCCTACGGCTCGCTTTGTTGTCCCCGCCCCCGAGGTTGATACCATTGCTTCCTACGGAATTGAAAAGGAGCGCATCATCGCGGCGGTTGCCGATCAGCCGATCGAGATCGACGGCTTCACTGTCACGCCGATCCCCTCTGCGCACGAGGAGCTGCACACCGATGAAAACGGCAATTATTGCGAGCTTGGCTATCTGATCGATGCAGGCGAGATCCGTATTTTCCATGCGGGTGATATGTGTATGTACGACGGATTGATCGAGCGTCTTTCAGGCGTTGACGTAGCGCTGTTGCCCATCAACGGCAGAGACTATTTCCGCAACAAGAACGACATCATCGGAAACTTCAACTGCGAGGAAGCCGTAACGCTGGCAAAGGAGATCGGAGCCGGACTTCTGGTTCCCATGCATCACGATCTGTACGAGGTCAACCGCGTCAGCCCCGCAAACTTTGTAAACACGCTGATGGCGCTCAATCCCACGCAAAGCTATCACATCTTTGCCCCCGGCGAGCGAATCGTTTATATGAAATAATTCATAACAGAAAAGATAGGTATCCATTGGGTACCTATCTTTTTATCTTGACAATTTCTCTTCAAAAAACGCAATTCGTTAAGCAACAAAAATCGTTACTCCACTTTTTCTTTGCATAAAAAGGCGCAAAGAAAAAGTTCACAAAAAGAAACGCCGAATAAGATATTTCGACCTCTGCGGAGGTCGAGGAGGGCTTCGCGCCCTCCACCGCGCAAGCTTTTGAAAAAGCTTGACCAAAACTTTTCGTCAAATGGATGCTGTTGACTCCTTTGAGAGTAAGCTAAGACAGGCACCCGATGGGTGCCTGTCTTTTTTCTATTATGCTTTAAATTTTTCAATTCCCTTTACGATCTGCTCTACGGCAGCCTCGTCGATGGGACGCGGGTTGGTCAGGGCTGTTACATCCTTGGCGGCATTTTTGAGAATGTGCGCCTTGTTGCTCAGGTAATCGGCGCGCGTAACGCCTGCGTCACCCAGCGACTGCGGAATTCCCAGCTCACGGCTCATGCGCGTGATGTGTGCTACCAGATTGGAAGCTCCCATGCGTGCGTTTTGCGCGGGCAATCCGATCATTCTCGCAATTTCTGCCAGCTTTTTGCAGGTTGGAGTTACCTCACTTCCATAGCCCGTAGTTTCCAACGATGCGTTGTAGCGCATCACATGCGGCAAAATCAGCGCGTTGGCACGGCCGTGAGGAATATGGAAGGTTGCGCCCAATGCGTGTGCGATCGCGTGGTTCACACCAAGACTAACGTCATTAAACGCCATACCTGCCAAGCAAGATGCCGTGTGCATTTTCTCGCGTGCCACGGTATCTTTTCCGTTCTTGCAAGCCGTGGGCAAATATTCAAACGCAAGCTTGAGTGCCTTTTCTGCAAGTGCATCGGTAAAGTCGTTGGCTTTTGTAGAAATATACGCCTCCAGCGCGTGCGTGATCACGTCAAATCCCGTGTCTGCTGTAATATTTGCGGGCACACTGACCGTCAGTTCTGCCGAAAGAATGGCGATATCGGGCAACATATCCTCGGAATAAAGCGGATATTTCATGCCCAGATCACGGTCGGTGATCACCGAAAACTGCGTAACCTCACTTCCCGTTCCGCTGGTGGTGGGAAGCGCGATCAGGGGAAGCTTATTTCCCGTTTTTTTCTGATACATCCAAAGAGTTGCCTTTGCCGCATCGATTACCGAGCCTCCGCCAAGTGCCACAGCAAGCTCGGCGTTGGAGTCCAACAAAAAGCGCAATGCATCGGCAATCAACTCAACAGGAGGATCCGGCTTGATCTCGGAAAAAATCTTGATCTGTCCGCATCCCGTCATGGTCGCGGCAATACGGTCGGCAGTTCCCGATTTATACATAAATCCATCGGTGAAGATCACAGCGTTTTGTGCCTTCAATTCCTTCAGTGCATCCAGAGAATTCTCTCCAAAACAGACACGCGGCTTTAATTGAAATACGTTCATTTTCGTTCCTCAACTATTCTTAATAATAAAGCTCTATTCCCTTCTTTTCAAACAGGGCCTTCCATTCGTCGCTCGGCTCCACATCGGTGACCACAATGTCAACCCCTTCAAAGTCTCCAATGCGAACGTAGGAAATACGGTCAAATTTTGTGTGGTCAACTGCGAGGATCACCTTTTTTGCCGATTTGAAAAAGGATTTCTTTAATTCGGCAAAAACCTCACGCGTATCCGTGATCCCCTTTTCCATGTCCACGCCCTTGCATGAAAGGATGGCATATTCGGCATAGAATTTCTCCACAACCTCCTGTGCTGCATATCCGAAAAAGGACATTGATTCACTATGATATGAGCCACCCGTAGCTTGTACGCTCCAACCCTGATCCTGTGGAAGATCCAACAAAATACCAACGGAATTGGTCACGATCTTAATATTCTTCTTGGAGAAAATGCTTTTTACCGTAAACAACGCCGTGGTACTGGCATCCAAAAGCAGACTGTCGCCGTCATTGATCAGACGACCGATGATTTCGGCAATATACTTCTTTCCGCTAACGTTGGTCTGTTTACGCACCGTATACGGAAGCTCTACCGTATTGTTATCACTGCGTATCGCGCCGCCGTAGGTCTTTTTTGCATATCCGTCGGCTTCCAGCTTTTCCAGATCGCGGCGGATGGTCTCCTCGGTAACATCATATTTCTCCGCAAGCTCGCTGACCACGACCTTTCCGTCCATCATCAGCTGCTGCAGGATCACACTTCTTCTTTCAATCGGTAACATCGCTTACAGAATGCTGTCCCAAAGAGACTTGTCGGGATTCGGGATCACCGAGCTGTCAAGCAGCAAGCCCTCGGCACCGATCTTAGCCTTTGCCGCCTCGATTGCCGCGCTGACCGCCGCAACGTCACCCGTGAGGAGCATATAAGATTTTCCGCACATACCTCTTGCAATGCGCAATTCGATCAGCGAGACCTCGCTGGTCTTTGCCGCAGTATCAGCCGCTACGATGATCGCAGGCGCGGAGAAGGTCTCCAACACACCCAATGCCTTTGCGTTTTCCACAGGTGCGCCGCCGTAGATCGCGGGAAAAATATCACCGTGGGGATTGCCCAGCACGAAGGAGTCGGTCAGCTTTTCGCCAAGCTGAACCTTTGCGGCATCGATTGCCGCGCTGATCGCCGACAGCTCACCGCTGATGATAATGATATATTTACCGGGACATACAACAGAGGATTGAAGCACCTCCACGTTTGCCGTTTTCACCATCAGATCCGCCGCGGTGATACCCGAGGATACGGTCTGATATTCTACCATGCCTATTGCTTTATTCAACATACGCTTCGTCCTTCCTTACAATTACGCTTCGAGGATCACGAACTGATCGTTGACCTCTATCACGGTACCGTTCATGGGAGCGTGTACCGAGGTACCCAGCTTATCGGGGGTAAACTTGCCCAGCACGTCGCCTGCATTGACACGGTCGCCAACGCTAACACAGCAGACACTCGGCGCACCGATGCTCTGCCCCAGCTTGATTTTCAAGCGCTTGGAGCTGATCTCCACATCCACGATGGGAGCAGGCTTATCATATTTTCCAAGTCCCAGTCTTGCGATCAGTCGCGACATGGGAACCTTGCGGTATTCGCGCGTGGAATTCACGGGAGCCGCCTGCAATCCGCGCAAGGGTGCCACTCCGTTCTTGCGAAGCTCGCCCTTGATCTCGTTGATCAGGGTTCTGGGATTCAGACTCTGTCCGCAGGCATACATTTCGCAAAGTCCGCAGGAGGAGCAGGAATAAGCATTCAGAAGTGCCGCTTGATCAGACACACTGCCCGAAGCGATCGCACGCATCAGCTTATGCGGCTCGATGGGATGTCCCAACAGATTACGGGAGCAAAGATCGGTACACATTCTGCACTGACAGCAAGCCGCCATTGCACGCTTGGTGTTGATCTTCACGGGAGTTACACGCTTTTGTACGATGTATGCGTTTCTCGGCATCACAAGGATTGCATTCGAGGTCTTGGTCACCACGTCTCCCATGCCTGCGATTCCGCCCGTCATGGGTCCGCCCGCGATCAAAACGGGATCGGGACAGGTAGCACCGCCTGCCATTGCCAGCAGTTCTCCGTAAGTGATGCCCAAGGGAGCCTTGAGCGTGCAGGGATTCTGCACCTCACCCGCGATCGTGATGTATTTATGGGTTACGGGAGCATTTTCCTTCCATGCGCGATATGCATTGTAGATGGTTTCCACGTTGTACACAATGCAACCGACCGTGATCGGAAGCGCACCCGGATTGACCACGCGCCCCGTGGTCTCGTAGATCGTAACGACCTCGTCGCCAGCGGGATAGATCTCGGGCAACAAGCCGATCTTGGTCTTTTTGAACTCGCCCAGATGTGCCTTGACTGCCTCAACAGCCTCGGTATACGCATGCTTGACCGCGATGATCACCTGCTCGGCACCGATCGTATCCGCGATCTCCTCCAAGGTCATCATGATCTCTTTTGCATAGCGCGCCAACACTTGACGGTGGAGCTTCAACAAAGGCTCACACTCGGCACAGTTAAGAATAATCGTATCTGCCGCTTGATTCAGTTTTGCATAAGACGGAAATCCCGCGCCGCCGGCGCCAACCACACCCGCCTCGCGCATAATTGCGCCAAAGGTATTCATATCCATTGTTCAATCCTTCCTTTCGGGAGCTTCACGCTTCATCTACGATTCCGACAATAGCGGCATCTACGGGGGCATTCTCCAGCGAGCAGCCGATCCGTGCAGCCGATCCGCGCGCTACCAAAACCGTTTCTCCGATTCCGGCACCCACGTTGTCGATCGCAACAAATTCCATTTTTTCTTCCATGCTCTCCAAGGGACGAACCACCAACAGCTTTTGTCCAACGAGCTTTTCATTTTTTCTGGTGGCAATAATACTGCCCACCACTTTTCCGATTACCATATCCGTTCCTTTCCCGAATCAATCGATTGTGAAACTGTTCTGCGATTTTTACGCCATCCATCAAAATTTAATAGACCGCGTAAAAGCCGCAGAGCCCGACGGGGCTCTGCCCCGTCGGTTTCCTCTTGCGAGTCTTTCTCTCTTACTTCAATGCAGGGAGAATCTTCTCTACATCTGCATGGGGTCTGGGGATCACGTGAGTTGCGATCACTTCGCCCAAAGAGGATGCTGCTGCCGCACCGGTCTCAACGGCTGCCTTTACAGCGCCAACGTCGCCGCGTACCATAACCGATACCAAGCCCGAACCGATCTTCTCGGTGCCTACGAGCTCAACGTTTGCTGCCTTAACCATTGCGTCTGCTGCCTCGATTGCTGCAACGAGACCGCGAGTCTCAACCATACCTAATGCCTGCTGTACCATTGTATGTATCTCCTTTTCTTTTTTTTGCTCCGTCTGCAAGGACTTTGCAGGGGAGGCTGTTGCCTTTTTCGTTGCCATTACTCGTCCCTCACTTTGTCTTTTTTGCAAGACGCGATGCGCTCAGATTGACCAAGCGAACCGTCTCATCATGCGGGTTTGCAATGACGTTGGAAGCCATGATCGGCGCACAAGCGTTGCGCTTTGCGCACTCGATGGCTTCGGTGACGTCCGAAACCGAGCCGCTGATCACAATCGTGACCATTCTGCCGCCCAGCTTTCTTTCCCATGTAACGAACTCAACTGCCGAGCTCTTACACATTACGTCGAGTGCATCCACCGCCGCAACGACACCGGACACCTCGATAAATCCCAGGGATTTCATGCTGTCGTCTCCAAATTGAGATTAGATTTTGGGAAGGATCTTTTCCACATCTGCGTGGGGTCTGGGAATAACGTGCGTTGCGATAACCTCGCCAAGTCTGCTTGCAGCCGCAGAGCCTGCCTCAACAGCAGCCTTTACAGCGCCAACATCGCCGCGTACCATAACCGATACCAAGCCAGAACCGATCTTTTCGGTTCCAACGAGAGTTACCTCTGCTGCTTTTACCATTGCATCTGCAGCCTCAATCGCTGCGGTCAAGCCTCTGGTCTCGATCATTCCGAGAGATTCCTGTGCCATTTTTCAATACCTCCAAATTTTATATGTTTTATTTTTCTTTTTTTAGGTTTTATCGAATGCGTTGAGATGAAGCATTGCCTCTGCCCCGTCCTCTACAACCGATATAATATGCTTTGACGATACTCCGCTGATCCTGTTTGCGGCCGCCTCAGCCGCCTCAACCGCCGCCGTAACGTTTTCCACGCTTCCGCGGAACTTTACAAGCACCAAAAGCGGTACCGGAATATCCTCTTTGCCAAAGGGTCTGTTTTTATCAAACGGTTCAACAGTCACGTTGGCAGCCTTGCAGCCTGCATCACAAGCGGCAAATGCGGCAACCAAGCCATAAACCTCAATGATTCCAACTGCCTGTCGCATACGCTACCTCGCTTACGGGATGATAGCGATCTTCAAGCCGTCCTGACGGAGATTGGTTTGAAGTGCCTCGTTTGCGTCTGCCAGATGGAACTTGTGCGTAATCAGCTTTTCCAAGGGAAGTCCGATTGCCTTTGCGCGCTTGAGGAAATCAAAGGTGGTGGCATAGTCACGCAACGTGTATACCCAGGATCCAACCAATGTAATTTCCTTGGCGCAGATATCAAAGTGCGGGTTGATGGTTGCATCGCCGCCGTTGATAAAGAAGCCAAGCTCGCAAAGTCCGCCGCCGTTGCGGATAAACTTATAAATATTGGCATGTGCCACGGGAGAACCTGTGCATTGGAACCCAAAATCGGCATAATAGCCACCGAAGGATTCCTTCACAGCTTCTGCCAGAGCATCACGGTCCTTATAGTTTTTGAAGTTTACGGTGTGATCGGCACCCATCAGCTTGGCAAATTCCAAGCGCTGCTCGTTGCCGTCTACCGCCGTGATGTTCTCAATTCCCATTGTGCGAAGCACTGCGATGCACAACAGTCCGATCGGACCACATCCCTGTACCGCAACACGGGAATTGAAACGAAGAATCCCCGTTGTTTTTGCACGCTCGACCGCATGGATCAGCACGGCACTCGGCTCGATCAGAATTCTGGAATCAAGATCCAGGTGGCTGACGTTAAACACGGTCGAGCCCTTACGGATCACGATATAATCGGCATACCAGCCGTTCAGATGTACGTCATCATCGGGCAACAGACCGTAAACGTCTGCACCGCCCACGTTCTGCTTGTTCAGGTCGAACATCGTAATGTCGGGGTTGTCCTTGAAGATCATGCAGGTGACCACCTTGTCACCCAGTCCCAAAGCCTTGCCCGCGCTATCCTTGGTCACGTTCTTACCGATCTTCACGATCTCACCCGTTCCCTCATGTCCGAGAACAACAGGGATCAGACCGAAGGGATCGCGCTTGAATTCGTGCGCGTCGGTTCCGCAAACGCCGCAGCCTTCCATTTTGACCAGAATATCGTCGTCCCCGATCTCGGGAATGGGATATTCGCGGATCTCAAACTTTTCCTTTTCGGTCAAAAGAGCCACACGCGAGGTTTTGGGAATCGAACCCGAAGCCTTTGCCGCACCGCCTGCGTTGCCACCCTTCATTCCTGCGACCACCTGGCGTACGATGGCTTCAATTCTTTCCTGTTCTGTCATTTCGTTATCCTTTCTGTAAGAGCCTTTTATACAAAAAGCTCTCCGAATACTTTTTTACCGTAAGCCGAAAGCGCGGTATCCTGCTCGGCACTGCCACCGCTGACACCAAGTCCGCCAAGGATCTTTCCGCGAGTCTCTAAGAAATCTCCCCCGCCAAAGATCACAATTCGACCTTGATTGGTATTCTCGATTCCGTAAAGAGGGCCTCCCGGAGCCGCCAGCGTTGCCAGCTTTGCCGTTGACATCTTGAGTGCTACCGATGTATATGCCTTGTTGATGGCAATATCCCGACTGGCGAGATAGGAGTTGTCCATGCACTCGCACAGCTTGAGATTTCCGCCCTCATCGGCAATAGCGACCACCGCGCAAACACCCATTTCCCTTGCCTTTGCCTCTACGCGCTCGGCAAGCAGCTTGGCATCTGCGAGTGATATGCTTTCGATTTTTTTCTTTTCTTGATTCTGCCCCGTCGGCTTTGCGTAAAGCTCACTGACCGCGCGCCGAACCAACGCTTCAATATCGGTACTCATCCGAAATTATTTACCGAGAGCGGCAAGAACCTTTCTGGTGATCTCAGCGATCACGTCCTCCTCGGAGGCAGCACCTGCACCGCCGCAGAAGTCACCGGTCTGAACACCGCAGGTGTGGCAGCTGGGCTTACCCTGCTTTGCGTTGGGGCAGATATCAGCGGGATGCTTACCCTTCAGACCGAACTGACGTCTGATCTCGTACAGTCTTTGTACCTGTGCGTTGGAAAGCTGCTTGGGACCGCCCAGCATCTTTGCCTGATACATCAGCTGTGCGTAGAACTCAACCGACTCCATCTTGTGATATGCATTGAGGAGGCTGTCGGAGAAAGACAGCGCGCCGTGGTTTGCAAGCAGTACGGCATCAAAGTGCTGCAGATACTTGGAAACAGCATCGGGGATTTCCTCGGTGGAGGGAGTACCGTACTCGGCGATCGGAACACAGCCCAGCGCGATTACTGCCTCGGGCATGATCGGCTCGGTCAACGGAATACCTGCGATTGCAAAGCTGGTTGCGTACAGAGGATGTGCGTGAACAACGCTCTTAACGTCGGGTCTTTCCTTGTACACTCTCATGTGCATCTTGATCTCGGAGGAAGGTCTGAAGCCCTCGTTTGCCTGAATGACATTTCCGTTTGCATCAACCTTACAGATGTATTCGGGAGTCATAAAGCCCTTGGATACACCGGTAGGAGTGCAGAGGAATTCATTGTCGTTCAGCTTTACGGAAATGTTACCGTCGTTGGAGGCAACCATTCCCTTGTCGTAGATTCTTTTACCGATTTCACAAATTTGTTTTTTGATTTCGTATTCAGACATTGTTCTGATCTCCTTTTCGTTTCAATTCGGATTTGCGTTTTTTTGCTTTTACTCCTATATCATACCACTGTCTTTTGGTTTTGTCAATAGTTTTTGCAAAATAAATGTTGTTTTTCTTTGTTTTTATGTTGTTTTTGTGTTGTTTTTATCGTTTTTCAAGAATTCAGGTAAGAAAGCAGCTCTTCGACCCCCTGTTTTTCCCGGGAAGAGGTAAAAAAGATCGGCTCACATCCCGAAAGGCGCAACCAATCGGCGGCAAGATCGGCTCTTGCATCGCGCGCATCGCACTTGGTAACCACACCGATCACGGGACGGTTTGCCACCGCCGCACAAGCAGGCGGAAAGATGCTGTAGCCATCGGTCGCATCAATGACCAACGCAACCACATCGGCTTCGTAGGAGTAAACCGCCAAGGCTCCTCCCAGATCCTTCCCTTCCGCATATTCACCGGGAGTATCCATAAAGTCGCTGTCGTAGCTGATCGCCTGCGTTTTACGGTAGACCAGCTCCTCGCCGCGCAAAGCCTCGATCAAGGTAGTCTTTCCCGCGCCGCTTCGCCCGATAAAGATCGTTTTCTTCATCTCGGTCAGGTCTTCGTAATATCGCAAACCGAAAAGCCGAGCTTATTTTGCGCATACTCGACCACAGCAAGCAAGCCCGCCTCGACCTCGGAAACCGTTCCGACCGTGATCAGCGTTCCCGAAAAGCGATCCACAAAGCCGACCTCTGCCCCCGAAGACTTCATCGCAAGGTCAGCGGCAATGATGGCGTATTCGCTCGGCGACATGGTAACGATCCCGATCGCGGATTTCTTGGAATAGTCCACCGTGGGATCCAGTCCCAGTTTTTTATAAAGCGTATCATCGGGATTGGCAATGATGTGCGCCAGCGTGATCTGCTTTCCCGGCACGATCTCCTGAATGATGCGTTGCTTGTTTTCGTAATTCTGATTCATTCTCATTCCTCCAAAAAGGATCTTAACCGCCAAGGATCGCGCGAAGTCCCTCGGATTCGGCAACCTGTCTCAGGCGTTCCATCTGCTCGGGAGTTGGCGGGGGAACGTCTCCCATGCCGTATTCCCGGTCAAGCCCCATGTACTTGTCGTATCCCAATCGGTGATACGGCAAAAGATGGATCTCCCGAACGCCGTGCAACGATGCGGCAAAGCGGGCGATCGCGCGGATCTCCGCCTCGGTATCGTTAAAGCCGGGGATGGTTGGTACGCGGATCACAAGATGCGCGCCGCTCTCGGCAATCTTTTTTGCGTTTTGCAGGATCAGCTCGTTGCGCATTCCCGTAAAACGCTCGTGCTTTTCGGAATCCACGTGCTTGATATCCATCAGAACGTGATCCAAAAGCGCAAGATGCGGCTTGATCATCGTATCAAACGGCAAGCAAGCGGTGGTTTCCACAGCGGTATTCAAGCCATGCTCCTTGGCATAGGTCAAAAGAGCATGGACGAATTCGGTCTGGCAAAGCGCCTCGCCGCCGGAAAGAGTCAGCCCTCCTCCCGTTCGGCGGTAATACGGCATATCACGCAACACCTTTTGCATGACCGCCTCAACCGTCACGTCCTCCCCCACCGTTTTGATCCCGTTTTTCGTCTTCAGTCTCTGAATGGGATAGCTCTGCGATTCGGGATTACAGCACCACCGACACCGCAGGATACACCCCTTGAGGAACACGATGGTGCGAATTCCGGGACCGTCGTGCGTGGAGAACTTCTGAATGTCAAAAATTCTTCCTTTAATTATATTGTAATCCATTCCGCACCTCAGAACGCCGCTTGCTCAGTGCGGTTGATAATGTCATCCTGCAGGGATTTGGACAGCGTGGTAAAGAGTGCGCTGTAGCCTGCAACGCGGACCACGAGGCTTTGGTATTTTTCGGGATGCTTTTGCGCATCGTACAGCGTTTCGCGGCTGACAACGTTGAACTGCATATGGCTTCCCTTCATTTCAAAATAGGTTTGCACCAAAGCAACGAAGTTTTCAAGTCCCGATTCGCCTGCCAGAGCCGACGGATGGAACTTCATATTAAACAGCGTTCCGTTGGAAGCGATTCCATGGTCAAGGCAGGAAACCGAGTTTGCCGCCGCGGTAGGTCCGCACACATCACGTCCTGCAGAGGGCGAAACGCCGTCGGCAACAGGAGTTCCCGCCAGTCTTCCGTCGGGAGTTGCTCCCGTCTGCGCACCAAGCGGTACGTTTGCCGAAACGGGATACAGACCTGCCTGGAACTGTCCTCCGCGCGGATTGTAGTATTTCAGCATCGGCTTGGTGTAGGTATATGCTGCCTCGCGTGCCATGGCATCGACCTCGGCAATATCGTTACCGTAGGCATCCAATGAAAGGATCATCTCACGGATCTCTGCATATCTCGGGTCTCCACCGCGCTCCTTTACGGTGCGATAGATCTCGGCGATCACGCGCTCGTTGAGTGTAACGCCGCTTGCCGCCAACGATCTTGCGATCTTTTCGGTCATCTTCTCGGCATCGACCGTTCCATTGCCGAAGTTTGCCTGCAAAGCATCGCGCAGCTCGGTCAGCGAAAATCTGTGCTCCTCATAAACCAGCTTGCGGATCGCATACAGCGAGTCTGCCACGTTGGCAATTCCAAAGCCCTGCGGTCCCGTGAAATTATAGACCGCACCGCCCTGCTCGGGTGTTTTTCCGCGCTTGATGCAATCGTCCACCATGCACGAAAGGTACGGCAGAGGGCAACGGATCGCGTGTGCCTCATCGATCGCGTTGTCGGCATTGACCAACAGCGAGATCATATATTCCATTTGTTTTTTATAAGCATCAAAGAACGCATCAAAGGTGGTGAAGGAAGAAACATCGCCTGTTTTCAGTCCCACCTGCTCGCCGTCAAGCATACCGTTGGAAAATACCAGCTCCATCGGCTTGAGCATATTGAAGAATGCCGCATCGTGCCAGCCCCAGGTCTTTCCCGCCTTTTGAGGCTCCACGCAACCGATGATGTTATAATCTCTTGCATCCTCCAGCGTCAGTCCGCGCGACATCAGCGACGGAATGATCACTTCATCATTATAATAAGCAGGCAAACCAACGCCTGTCCGCGTCAGCTCGGCAGCACGGATCAGGAATTCATGCGGCGTTTTGTTCCAAACACGAACCGAGAACGACGGCGCGGGAAGCATCACATGCATGGTTGCCTCGATGCACATAAACGAAAGATCGTTTGTGGCATCCTCACCGCTCGGTGTCTGTCCGCCCGCGATCAGATTTTGGAACAGCGAATATCCCGCAAAGCCCTCCGCGGATGCCGCATCACGGCATTTGTTCAGATCGTTGAACTTGATCCAGATACAATCCATCAGCTCCTGCGCAAACGCCTTGGTGATTTTTCCGCTTTCCATATCGTTTTTATAATACGGATACATATATTGGTCAAAGCGCCCGGGGGAGATCGAATGTCCGCTCGACTCTACTTGCAAAAGCATCTGCACGAACCAGAAGCTCTGGCACGCTTCGTAGAAATTGCGCGCACCGTATTCGGGAACGCGGGTACAGTTCTCGGCAATCGCCTCAAGCTCGGCACGGCGGCGCGAGTCGCTCTCCGCGCTTGCCATCTCGCGGGCAAGACTTGCATAGCGATGGGCATATTCGATCACCGCTTCACAGGAAAGCAAAATTGCATCCAAAAGCGCGGTTTTGGAGCAGTAATCGGCATCACCGAAGTTCATGCGTGCCTTTTCCGCCACAACCTCTTCCATAATGCCGCGATACCCGATCGCCATCACCTTATCGTATTGAACGGTGACATGTCCCACGCCGTTGTAGAAATAGTTTCCGGGCGTGAACACGTTATGATCCATTGCCTTTTGCGCCTCGGGTGCGATCATCGAGGTCGCCAGCTCGCTGGTAGTCTTTCCCTTCCAATATGTATAAACGGTGTGCAGCGTTTTCTTGGTTCCCTCGGAGATATAGAACGGATCTGCCGAACGGGTTTCCACCGTATCGAACTCAGCCTCCAGCCACTCAAAGGAAAACTCGGGAAATACCTGACAGCTTCTCGGGCGCACCGTTGCGGAACTGACTATCAGCTCGTCGGGACGGATCGTGATCGGAATATGCTTCAGGATATTCGCAAACGCCTTTGCTCGGCGCGTGACCATCGGTTCCCCCTCGGTTCTCATATAGCTTTCGGTCAAAAGAACTGCACGGTCTGCCTCGATTGCGGGCATTTGACGAAACAGCTCTGCCTTCAGCCGCTCGATTCGATCGCTTTTTGCGCTTCTTGTACTATTGTATGCCGACATCATCATCACTTCCTTACCTTTACGCTTTTGGGACATACATCTTCTATTTTGCATTATACTATGTTTTTCTGTGTTTGTCAATAGAAAAACAACAATTTACTTTGGATTTTCTTTTGTTTTCCAAAATAAATTGTTGTTTTGTGTTGATTTTATGTGGTTTTAGAATTCGTTCAAGCAAAAATCAAGGGCATCCTCAATTCGCTCGGCGCGTTTGTTGCAGGCGGCGGAAAGCTCGGGGGAACGGTTTCCGATACAGAAGGAATATTTGGCTCCCGTCATCATGGCAACATCATTTCCCGCATCTCCGATACAAACGGTATCAAAGCTTGTCAGCATCAGGCGAATCTGCAGATCAGACAGCGCCCGTCCCTTGCTTACAAAGCGATTGACGTATTGTGCCGAGCGATCGGGGCCGCCGTCCCAATGGGTGCGAAGTCCGCAGCCCTGCGGCAAAGTGACCGTTTTTCCAAACGTGGTGACCTTAAAGATCTTTTCCTTGATCTGATATACGGTTTTGATCGGAGTGGGCGCAAAGGATTCCGCATAAGCAGACGCTACCGTACCGATGCTGTAGTTTTGATCAAGCCCGTGAAAAATACAGCCCCCCTCTTCTGTACAGGAAAAGAAACGCAATAGATCCTCGGTTTCGATCTGCTTTTCATACAAAGGCTTTCCGTTTTTCAGATAGCAAGCGCCATCGTTGCAGATAAAAAAGATCCGATCAATATAGTCCGGCAAAAAGGCGGCAAGCTCCCCGTAGGTTCTTCCCGAGGAAACCGCAAAATAAATTCCCTTCTCCAAAAGCGCATCGATCCGATCCTTGACAGCCTGCGACACGAACGCATCCTTATAAGGCTTCAGCGTCCCGTCAAAGTCGGCTACCACCAATTTTTTCATTTGTTTCAGTCCTTCCCTTGGTCTTTCGCTTTATTGTATCACAATTTGGAAAGAATGTCAACCAAGGAAATTCTTTTTCTACACCTCATCCGCCTCGCAACGGTGGATGAGATGTTGGAGACATAGCTATTCAAACGCCGTCTGCCGACAGCTAATAAATATCCCCCCGTATAACGGGGGGTATTTCAGTTTCGGGCATAGCCCTAATACTACTGGCTACGCACAAGTGCGTTGTAGATTGGCCTGCCAGCCATGCAATTGTTACTTGCCACCCGTAAACGGGTTCCACTGTGAGCCTCCCTTGTGTAAAGG
>JAFTKI010000016.1 GCA_017453335.1 Clostridia bacterium | reverse complement strand
TTACACAGGGGAGGCTCTTGCTATCCCCCGTTAGTTATACTAAAAGGCGCTTGTGACAAAACTGTCACGAGCGCCTTTGCGTTACTTTTGCCATTCCTTTCGGAAGGTAGATATTGTATCTTTTGCTTCACTTCGTTATCGAAGCTTATCTTATCGCAGGTTGCCCAATGGCGGTGCTTTCATTCAACTTCCGTTCTAATCCGCGCCTTGGAACAGTTCAAGAAGCTTGAATCGGACGCGATAGACGGGCTGATCCGATTCGGTGATGATCTTATACTGAGAGGGAGTGAGTCCCACTTGAATAAAGGCGTCCTCTGCTGTGTCCTTTGAGGCACTTGCAGAACCGAGGCAAAGCGGCGGGAACACACAGCACCACCAGTTTTGTCCCTCGGCGTCCCCGATCTCAACGCGCAACGACAGATAAGAGCCTTCGGGGAAACAAAAGCTGTCGTAATCACGCGTGGGATAATCCTCCTGTCCCAGCACGATTTTCACGGGATCGTTCCTGCCTGCTTCGGCAAGAACCTCCTTGGCGGCGCCTTGGATCGCTGTCAGATGCTCCTTCAAGCGCGCCCGAGCCTCCTCTTGGGACTTGCAATCCGAAAGCAGGGGAGTGGTGATTTCCAGAACTGCGTCACGCACCTGCAGCTTGAGCGTTTGATCCTCGGTGCTGTCTGAATTCGCCAGAACGTGCAAACGTACCACCGTGTCGTAAACGGCGGCTTCGCCGTGGATCGGTGCCAGACCAAAGGCAAGGAGAACAGCGCATAAAATGAGAAAAGTGCTAAGTAAACGGTTGCTCATAAAAAGACCTCCAATCAAGATGATGTTAGCATCATTCCCCGATCGGAGGTCTTTTATTCGGTTATTCCTCAAAAAGCTGTAATTCGGCAAGAACCTTTTGCACGGCATCGTCCATATCGTTGGCGATCAACGTGCATCCTGCCGCCTTTTTGTGCCCGCCGCCGCCAAAGGTGGCGCAAGCGAGGGAAACGTCAAAGTCCGAGGATGAGCGCATCGAGACGCGGAAGATGCCCTCCGCCTTGGGTTGGCGGATCGCAACGGCAATCTCAACGCCCATCAGCGAGCGCGCTGTTTCCACAAGACCGTCCAGATGCTCGTCCTTCAAGCCCAATGCAACCTTAAGTGCGTAAGGGCAGGTTACGAAAGCGATCCTTCCGTCGGCATAAAGCTGGAGATTGGAGATCGCCGCGGCTTGCGCGCGAAGCTCCTCCATCGTACGGGAAGAGAACAGCAAATGGTTGATCGCGGCGGTATCGATCCCGCTTTGCAGAAGCTCGGCGGCGCGCAGATGCGTTTCGGGAGAGACGTTGGAGTAACGGAACCCGCCTGTATCGGCGCTGATTGCGGCGTACAGATTGGTGCAAAGCTCTTGGGTGATGGTCAAGCGTTCCTCGGTAGCAAGCTGCTTGACGATATCAAACATGATCTCGCCCGTTGCGGCGGCATCGGGGCGGATGTAATGATTGGCGTAAGGCTCGCCCATTCCGTGATGGTCGATCATAAAATCGATCTTTTCTTCATACAGGGGGAAAAGCGTACCCAACTGCGAGGGCGCGGCGGTATCCACGCTAATGATGCGTTCGATCGCAAAGTCCTCGGGGATAGCGGTTGGCAGAACGCTTTCCTGCATTCCGTGCATCAGAAAACGCAAACGGAGCGGAACCTCATCCTGACATACGCAAAAAGCTTTGGAGCCAAGGCTTTCCAAGATCATGCGCATGGCGAATGCGGAGCCTGTGGCATCGGCATCGGGAGCGCGGTGGAACAGCACCAACGTGTCGGCAGGTGTGCAAAGGTACTCTAAAATTTCTTCAAAGGAAAGTTCGGTGAATTGCGTATCAGTCATTTGCGGTTTCGTCCTCGTCTGTGGTTTCTTCTTCGGGGGTGATCTCCAAGCCCTCCAGGATCGATGCAATGTGCGCACCGTAAGAGATCGAGGTATCGGGCAGGAAGGTCAATTCGGGGGTGATTCGCAGGTTCAGCGAACGCGCCAGCTCACGGCGGATAAAGCCGTTTGCTGCTTTCAGCCCCTTGGCGATCTCCTTTGCGTCACCCGTGAGCGCAGAATAATAGATCTTTGCATATTTGAGGTCGGCGGTGCAATCGGCGGCGGTGACGCTGATGAAGGCATCGCTGACGCGAGGATCCTTGACCTTGCGCAGGATCACGGTCATTTCTTTTTGAATTTCTTCGTTAATGCGGCTTTTTCTGTATTTTGCCATGTGTGATAAACTCCTTCTTGTCGAACAAATAAAAGGCTTTCCCGTATAGATTAACACATACGGGAAAGCGGTGATGGAACGATACTTATTCCATATCCTCGGCGTTTGCGATTGCTGCCTCTGCCGTTGTATTGAAGATCTCTTCGTCTTCCTGTTCCTCGTCCGTGAAATCAAGCAGGGAGGCTTCCTCGGCTTCCAATGCTTCAGCCTTTTTCTTCTTGACGATTTTCTTATAAATCACATAAGCTGCAAAAGCAATGACTGCCAGAACCAAAAGAACCTTGATTACCGTTAAAACCGTGCTCTTTTTTTCCACAACAACTTCTCTGGTTTCCATTTTATAAATCCTCCAATCCTACGGTGCAAGGGCACCGATAATTATCTATTATCAGTATACCATTTTTTTTGCAAAATGCAAGGGTATTTACAAATTTTTTTGAATTTTTTTAAAAAGCACTTTCCTTTTATCGGGAATTATGTTAAGATATAGTCAGGATGAAACGAAAGGCGGGATGAAGATGACCTATTCCGAAATTTGCAATCGGCTCAAGGATGCGGGAATTGAGACCGCCGATTGGGAAAGCGCACTTCTGGTGGAGCATTTCTGCGGCGTGGATGCTACGCTTGCACGAATGGATGTTGATCATGTTTACGAAAATGAGGCTCTTATGAATGCGGTCGAGCAGCGTGCCGCGCGCTATCCGTTGCAATATATTTTGGGCGAGTGGGGCTTTTATCGGCAGACCTATTACGTCACGCCCGATTGCCTGATCCCTCGCTCGGATACCGAAATTCTGGTGGAAGAAGCCATTCGTTGCCTGCCTGCGGGTGCGCGATTTGCCGATCTGTGTGCGGGAAGCGGATGTATTGCCGTTTCGGTGTTGGCAGAGCGTCCCGATACCACTGCGGTGGCGGTGGAAAAATTTGAAAAGACCTTGGAGATCGCCAAGAAAAATGCCGCGAAAAACGGCGTGGAGAAACGCTTTTCTCCGCTTCTTGCCGATGTGCTGGAGCCACTTCCGTTTGCGGAAGGTACGGTGTTTGACGCGATCCTGTCCAACCCTCCCTATATCGTCCGGGCCGAGCTGGCGGAGCTATCCACCGAGGTTCGGGCAGAGCCGCAGGTTGCTTTGGACGGCGGTGAGGACGGATTGCTTTTTTACCGCCGTATTCTGGAGCTTCACACCAAGCATCTGACACCCGAGGGAATTTTGCTGTTGGAGATCGGATACGATCAGGCGGCACAGGTGTTGGCTTTGGGGGCGGAATACGGATTTACGGACGGTCGCGTTTTGCGCGATCTTGGCGGTAACAACCGCGTGGTGGTGTTCAAGAACAAACGCCTGTAACGGGAAGGTGTCTTTTGGCATATTCTTGAAAGGACGGATCTTTTGCACTCCGATTTGATTTTTAGAAATGGGGCGTTACATTGAAAATAGTTGTGCTGGCAGGCGGTTATTCGCCCGAGCGTGAGGTTTCCCTGACGTCGGGCAGTTTGATCGCCAATGCCTTGATTGAAAACGGACACCGCGTGTTGCTGTTGGACGTATACGCGGGCTTGCGCGAGTTGCCCGAGAATTTGGACTTGCTGTTTGCAACAAAGCCGTATCCCGTACACCATGTGGGAGATACGGTTCCCGATCTGGACGCGTTGCGTGAGCGTTGCCAAAACGGCGATGCGATGATCGGAGCGAACGTGCTTCGTCTGTGTGCGATGGCAGACAAGACCTTTTTGGCACTGCACGGCTCGATGGGCGAGAACGGTCAGCTTCAGGCAACGCTGGACACCCACGGGATCCGCTATACGGGATCGGGGTATTTGGGCAGTGCCGTGGCAATGGACAAAGACCTTTCCAAGCGCTTGATGCGCGACGCGGGGGTACCGACTCCCGACTGGATCTATTATGACGTAAAAAATGAAAAAATATACAATGCGGTGGAAAAACTCGGATTTCCCGTGGTGGTGAAGCCCTGCGACTGCGGCTCCAGCGTTGGTGTTTCGATGGTGGAAACGCTTGGGGAATTACACGATGCGCTGCGGGAGGTTGCCGCTTGGGGAAGTCATGCGCTGATCGAAAAAAAGATCGTGGGCCGCGAGCTGGCTGTCGGCGTGATCAACGGTCAGGTGCTTCCGTTTGTGGAGATCTTGCCTCCCGAACAGGATTTTTACGACTACAAAAACAAATATCAGGGAACCACGCGCGAGATCTGTCCTGCCGAGATCCCGCCCGAAACGGAGAAAAGCATCGGCGCGCTTGCGCTTCGGGCATTCAATGCCTTGCGCCTGGGCGGTTACGCGCGATTTGACTTTATGCTGGATAACAACGGAGAACCGTGGTGCCTGGAAGCCAACTCCCTGCCGGGAATGACTCCCACAAGCCTTTTGCCCATGGCGGCGGACGCGCTTGGGATCTCCTACCGTGAGCTGTGCGAAATGATCGTGAATATGTGATGTGGGGAAGTGATTGTGGGGGAACTTCTTGAAAGAAGTTCCCCCACACCCCCTCAAGAACTTTCACTGAATAAGAACCGCCGAGGCTGCATGAGCCGCTAAACACGACTCACGCAACCTCGGCGGTTTTGATGAAACAGTTATGTTACTGCAATGTTTATAGATCGCGCATGGCTCGTTTGTGAAACAGTGTTTTTTGTACGCTGACAGAACAATAGCTCCCGCATAAGGTTTATGCACTAATTTGAACATACGCACTATCTTTTTAGCCTTCCCCAGCGGGGAAGGTGGCGGCGTAGCCGACGGATGAGGAGGGACGGCTATGCGCGTTGCTTTCAGTTACATAATTAGGTAAAACTTTCGCGGGCGAACTTTGGTCGCCAGCGAATCGGCTTGGTTTATGCTTGGTTATCTTGCTTCCTGTGATGGGGAGCGTCCAAAACGGGCGACGTAATTGCGGTAAAAGACGGTGTAATCGCCAAAACCGCACTCGGTGGCGACCACGCTCGGTTTCTCACCCGAAAGGATCCTTTTTTGTGCCAAGGTGAGCCGTTTTCCCAAGATATAGTTTTTGGGCGTTTGATGAAGCTCTGCCTTGAAAATGCGGAACAGATAGCTTTCGCTGATAAACAGGTGGTTGGCGATCTCGGTGATCCCCGAAACCGTGCAGAGATTTTCGTTGATGTATCGCAAGGCTCCCGAGATCAACGGTGACAGCGAGGCAGTTTCGCCGCCTTTTTGATCATCGGCAAAGAAACTGATGTTATAGAATAACTCCGAGATCAAGTGAGAAAGCAGGCGGTGAAAGGTTTCCTTGGAGCATTCCTTGCGGTAAAGATCGCATTTTTGAAAGAGGTTGTCGGCAATCGGATTGGAGGTTAAATTGATCACCTCCATACTGTCGGGAATCAGATCAACGCCCTCGATTCCGTGCATGGCGGGATCAAACAGGATGTTGAAGCGTTCGTAGTCTGCCGAGGAGTCGATTTGGATAAAATGATATTGCAAAGGGCGAACGATGATGAGGTCGCCCTTCTTGAGCTTGTATTTTCGGTCCTCGATTACATAAGTCGCGTCTCCCGAAATAAAGTACAGCAATTCATAGGTGTTGTGCGTGTGCATCGAATAGGCATCGGGCGAGGGCGCGGCGGAAATGTGATGTCGGTAGGTCAATTCGATCAGAGGTGCGTTCATAACGGTCTCCTTTCTTTCTTCTGTTTCTATTGTAACATATAAGTTCAGTTTTTGCAATATAAAAATGCAGTTTTCACAATTTACTTTGCAAAAATAATATTCTATAATGAAGACAACAAGAAGAAAGGACGTGAGTTGCTATGAAAAAACTGAATCTTGCCGTTATCGGACAGGGACGAAGCGGAAAGGATATCCACGGAGTCTATTACCGCAGTGAGGATAATTTGTATTACGATGTCAAATATGTGGTTGACATGGATGAGCATCGCCGTGAGGTCGCCCGCGAGATCTTCCCCGGCTGTACGACCTTTGCTGACTATCACGAGCTGTTCGATTGCAAGGATATTGATGTTGTGGTCAATGCAAGCTATTCCGAAATGCACTATCCGATCACGAAGGATCTGTTGCTGCACGGCTTCAATGTGCTGGTGGAGAAGCCCTTTGGTCGCACCAGGTATGAGTGTGATGAACTGATGAAGATCGCCAAGGACAAGGGACTTGTTTTGGCAGTATTCCAGCAGACCTTCTTAGCTCCCGTTTATGAATATACTTACGAGCTGATCAACTCGGGTAAATTGGGTGATATCAAGCAGATCAGCATCCATTACAACGGCTTTTCGCGCCGTTGGGACTGGCAGACCTTGCAGAAAAAGTGCGCGGGAAGCACCTACAATACAGGTCCTCATCCGATCGGCATGGGCTTGGGATTCTTGGATTTTGATCCGCAAACGAAGGTTTTGTACAGCCGTCTTGACACCGCGCTGACCAGCGGAGATGCCGATGACTACGCAAAGATCCTGCTTGGCGCACCCAATCGTCCCTTGGTGGACATCGAGATCAATTCCACCGATGCGTATTCCGATTACAACATCAAGGTGCAAGGCTCCAAGGGTACCTACAAGGCTACCATGAAGAAGTATGAAATGACCTATATCGTGGACGGCGAAAATCCCGAACAACCCGTGGTGGAAACCTTCCTGCAAAACGAGGCAGGCGAGCCGATCTACTGCAAAGAAACGCTGATCAAGCACACCGAGAACGGAGAATTCAACGGAACCGCGTTCGACGTGGGTACGGCGAAGCTGTACAAGCAGATGTACGATCTGATCACCGAGGGAACGCCGATGACCGTTACTCCCGAGATGGCGGCAGGGGTGATCTCCGTGGTGGAGACCGCACATGCGCAAAATCCTCTTCCCGTGAAGTTTTAATTATTCGCTAAATTTGTATTTGAGGTGACCAATATGGGAAATCTGATTCTTTCGGGCTTTGCCGATGAGTGCGCAACGCCCTTTGAAGACCAGCTGAAGGCTTTTAACCGTTACGGGATCAAATATATCGAGCTTCGCCATGCCGATAAGAAGAACGTTTCCGAGCTGACGGCAGAGGAGGTGCGCGAAATCAAGCACAAGCTGGATGCCTACGGCATTTCGGTCTCCGCAATCGGTTCGCCGCTTGGAAAGATCAAGCTGGACGGAGACTTGGACGGTCATATGGAAACGGCAAAGCGCATCTTCGAAACGGCAAACGTGTTGGGAAGTAAGTACATTCGCTTTTTCAGCTTTTATGCTCCTGACGGCAAGGATATCACCGCAATGAAGCATGAGGTCTTTGAGGCACTGGGCCGTCTTGTAAAGGTTGCAAAGGAGAGCGGTGTGTTGCTTTGCCATGAAAACGAGGCAAAGATCTACGGCGACATCCCCGAGCGTTGCCTGGAAATTCTGCAAGCCTTTTGTGGTGACATCAAGTGTGTGTTTGATATGGGCAACTTCACCCTGGAGGGTGTGGAGCCGATCGCGGCTTATGAGCTGCTCAAGCCCCACATCGAGTATTTCCATATCAAGGACGGATGCAAAAACGGTGCCATTGTGCCTCCCGGCAAGGGGGATTCCGCGATCGCGGAGATTCTGACTCGCCACAAGAAATATGCTGAAAATGACTTCTTCACCAGCCTTGAGCCGCACCTGACGGTGTTCTCGGGCTTGGATTCTCTGGTGGTAGAGCGCAAATTTACCAATCCCTACACATATCCCGACTCGGCAAGTGCGTTTGACGATGCGGTAGCAAAATTCAAGGAGGTGGCTCCCTTATGAGAACCATGAAAAAAGATCTTTTGGACGTGAAAATTTTTGAAACCAGAGCCGAGATGGGTGCCGTTGCGGCACAGGAGATCAAGGCGGCTGTTCTTTCGATGCTGGAAACCAAGGAGACTATCAATATGATCTTTGCGGCAGCTCCCTCGCAAAATGAGGTGCTGGCATCTCTGGCGCAGGACAAGAGCATTCCGTGGAATCGTGTCAACGCCTTCCACATGGATGAATACATCGGTCTTTCTCCCGAGGCACCCCAAGGCTTTGGCAACTTCCTCAAAGCACATATTTTCGGTCTTGCCGATTTTAAGAGCGTGCATTATATCAATCCCGCGGCAACCGATGCCGATGCGGAATGTGAGCGCTACACCGCACTTTTGAAGGAATATCCCACCGATATCGTTGTGATGGGTATTGGCGAGAACGGTCACATTGCCTTCAACGATCCTCCCGTTGCCGACTTCAACGATCCCAAAACGGTCAAGCCCGTTCAGCTCGACGAGGTCTGCCGCAACCAGCAGGTCAACGACGGATGCTTTGCAAAGCTGGATGACGTTCCCAAGACCGCGATCACACTGACCGTTCCCACGCTGTTTGCGGGCAAGCAGCTCTTCTGCATCGTTCCCGCAAAGACCAAGGCGAATGCGGTATACGCTACCGTGACAGGCGAGATCGGCGAGGCTTGTCCTGCAAGCATTTTGCGCCGCCACGCAAACGCTGTTCTTTATCTGGACGGCGACAGCAGCGCGCTTCTGTGAGGTGCTTGCGATGAAACGGATTCAATCGGACCGTATCGTATGGAATGATCGGCTGTTTTCGGGGTACATCTACTTTGAAAACGGAAAGATCGTTGATATTTCCAACGAGGATAAACCTGTTGCGAAAAGCTTTGACATGACGGGGTATTACGTGACGCCCGGATTCATTGATATTCACACGCACGGAGGCGGCGGTCACAACTTCAGCGATACTGCCGACGAGATCATCAAAGCGGCAGAGTTTCACCTGAAGCACGGAACCACCACCATCGCTCCCACCGTTTCGGCGGCATATTTTGAAACAATGCAACGCGCAGTGGAAGAGACCGAAAAGGCAATGGCAGACGAACGCTTTGCAGGTACCATTCTCGGCGCACACTTGGAAGGTCCCTATCTTTCGATCGCGCAAGCAGGCGCGCAGGGGAAGGGCTTTATCACCGATCCCATTGCAAAGGATTATCTGCCGCTGATCGAGGCACACAAGGGGGCGATCTCGCGCTGGACCTACGCGCCCGAAAACGACAAGGATGCGGCGTTTGCCAAGGCTTTGCAGGAGAACGGGATCGTTGCGTCGGCAGGTCACACCGATGCGATTTATGATGACATGAAGCTTGCAAAAGAAAACGGATGCAATCTGATCACGCACCTGTATTCCTGTACTTCTACCGTTAAACGCGACCACGGCTTCCGCCGCTTGGGCGTGATTGAGAGTGCATACCTTTGGGATGATATGTACGTTGAGATTATCTGTGACGGCAAGCATCTGCCGCCCGAGCTGATCCAAATGATCTATCGTATCAAGGGTGCGGATAAGATCGCGCTGATCACCGATAGCCTGTCCTTGGCGGGTACCGATGTGAAACAGGGAATCATGCACAGCACCGAGTACATCATTGAGGACGGCGTTTGCAAGCTGCTTGACCGAAGCGCGTTTGCGGGCAGTATTGCCACGGCAGACAGACTTTTGCAGGTTGCCGTGAAGGATGCGGGCATTTCGCTGTTTGATGCGGTGAAGATGATGACCGCAACGCCTGCCGCAATCATGGGACTGGACAATAAGGGTGTGCTGGCAACCGATGCCGATGCCGATTTTGCGGTATTGGATGACGAATTGAAGATCAAAGCCGTTTTTGCCAAAGGGCAGAAGGCAGTATAACGCAAAAGCCACCTCGCTGATTTACAGCGAGGTGGTTTATGTATTTTATTCAATTCAGTTTTTTTCTGTATCGTATTCTGCAATGTAGGGAAGATTGCGGTAAAGCTCGCCGCAGTCCAAACCGTAACCGATCACGAAGTAATCGGGAATGGTGAACAGCGAGAGGTCTGCTTTGAAGTCAACCAAACGGCGCGAGGGCTTGTCCAGGAGTGTGACCACGTGCAGGGAGATGGGATTGCGCAGCTTGAGCATTTTCACGATATCGTTCAAGGTTCTGCCCGTATCCACAATGTCCTCAACGATCACAACGTGGTATCCGCTGATGTCGCGGTCCAGATCCATGGTGATCTTCACCACACCGCTGGATACCGTTCCCTCATAGTAGCTTTTCGCGCACATAAAGCCGATCTCGCAAGGGACCGACACCGCGCGGCACAGGTCAGCCAAAAAGACGAACGCGCCTTTGAGGATGCTGACGAGCAGGATGGGACGGCCGTCGTAAAGCTTATCGATTTCCTTACCCGCTTTTGCAATGGCTTCATCAATTTGCTCTTTGGTGATCAAGACCTGCTTGATCTTGCTGTTATATTCCTGAATGAGATCACTTTGTACCATTTCATGCACCTCGATGGATAGATTGAGAATAGTATAACATAAAATTCTCCAACTTGCAAGTGTTTTCGCTATTTTTCAACAAAAAAAGCGAACTTTAAAACTTTTCTCTATATGAATATATTTTAGATGTATTTTGCATCTATTTTACACATGATAACACAAAATGGAATTAAAATAAACATATAATATGTTAATTTTGAGGTTATTATGGGAACAAAAAGTTTATCTATCCGAATTGAAGAAGAAATGCTTGATAAATTGCACGTTGTTGCGGATTATGAGGGAAGAAGTGCGAATAGCCAAATTCTGATCCTGATTCGTGATTGTATCGAGGCGTACGAAGAAAAACACGGAGAAATTCAAATCGGAAAGCGGAATTAAAAGTTTTTTCTAATGATCCGTGTGAAGCGCGGAAGGAACTTTTCTCAACGGAGAAGGTGCCGAGGAACGAGGCGGATGAGGTGTAAAATAAGTAAAATAAAAGAACCCCGACAGATGAAAATCCTGTCGGGGTTCTTTGCTATCAAAGCGCGTCGATGTAGCGGCAAGCGGCGATTGCGGCAACTGCACCGTCGGAAATTGCGGTGGCAACCTGGCGGACAGCCTTTGCGCGGCAGTCACCTGCAACGAACACACCGGGCGTTTTGGTGGTGCAGGCTTCGGTTGCATCAAAGTAGCCGTTCTCGGTCAGATCAGCAACATCGGAAAATGCGTCATTTTCGGGAACCAGACCAATGGCAACGAACATACCGTCCAAAGCCATCTTGGTCTCGGTGCCGTCTGCGGTGCGCTTCAAGGTGATCTCGGAGAATTCGGGCGTGTCGGCGATCTCGGATACCACGGTGCCGAGAATGATCTCCACGTTTCCTCTCTTGGAAAGGATCTCTTGCAAGCGATTCTCACCCGTCAAAAAGTCGAGATTTTGCACCACGTAAACCTTTTTGCAGGTCTCGGAAAGCAAAATTGCCTCTTGGAGTGCCGAGTTTCCGCCGCCAATGAGCGCAACTGTCTTGTTTTTGTAGAACGCACCGTCACAAACCGCGCAGAAGGAGATGCCCTCACCGATGAATTTTTCCTCATTGGGAAGTCCAAGGTGGCGGTGGCGCGCACCGTTTGCCACGATGACCGTCAAGCCTTCGTAGGTGTTGCCTTCCTCGGTCTCTACCACCTTACAATTTCCGTTGGTGCGGATGGCGGTAACTGCTTCGATCTCCACATCGGCTCCCTGTGCCAGCACCTGTCCCACCATTTTATCGGCAAGCTCACTGCCGCTAATGGTCTCAAAAGCGGGGTAGTTTTCCACCTTTGGAGAGAAGGTGATCTGACCGCCAAAGGCATTTTTCTCAAGGATCAGAACGGTTTTATTGGCGCGGCGCGCATAGATTGCGGCGGCAAGGCCTGCAGGGCCACCACCCACAACGATCAAATCATACATAGGAGTAAATTCCTTTCATTATCATAAAATCAGAGCGAGGGAGACGCTCGTGAGCATCTCCCTCTCTTTGGGTTTATTTCACCGATGCGGTTGCTTGAATGAATTTCTTTACTTCGGGAACAGACACGTATTTGGTTACCTCGCCGCCCACAACGTGAACCAGCGTGGGAGCCTGTCTGATCTTCAATGCCTCTGCCAGAGCAACGTTTTCCTCGGCAAGGATCTTTGCGTAGGTAACGTTTGCCTTGGTGAGCAATGCCTCTGCGATCTTGCAGTTGGGGCAGGTTGCCGAAGCGAACAGATATACGCCGTCACCCAGAAGCGAGGGCTCCTGCTCCTGCTCACAAGCGCAGTCTCTGTTGAGCGGGCCGGTGTGCGTGAGTACGGAGGTTGCAATGTTGTAAACCTTGCGCTCCTTGTATTCCTGTGCCTTACCGTCGTTCCAGTTCTTTACAGGACGGTAGTAGCCGGTGATACGGCTGTAAACCTCAGCCTCTCTGCCGCAGGTGGGGCAGGTGAAATGCTCGCCCGCGATATAGCCGTGGTCGCGGCATACCGAGTACGTGGGAGAGAGCGAGTAGTAGGGCAGGCGGTAGTTTTCTGCGATCTTGCGCACGATTGCCGCAGCCGACTTCCAATCGGGCAGCTTCTCTCCGATGAAGGAGTGGAATACAGTACCCGAGGTGTACAGGGTTTGCAGCTCATCCTGAATGTCCAGCGCCGAGAAGATGTCCTCGGTGTAGCCAACAGGCAGGTGAGAGGAGTTGGTGTAGTAAGGAGTTTCGGCATCGGATGCGCAAATGATATCGGGATAACGCTTGCGGTCGTGCTTTGCCAAACGGTAGGAGGTGGACTCTGCGGGAGTGGCCTCGAGGTTGTACAGGTCGCCGTACAGCTCCTGATAGTCGGACAGACGCTCACGCATGTGGTTGAGCACTTCCTTGGTGAACTCCTGGGTTTCCTTGCTGGTCATATCCTTGCGGATCCACTTTGCATTGAGACCTGCTTCGTTCATACCAACCAGACCAATGGTGGAGAAGTGGTTTACAAAGGTGCCGAGGTAACGCTTGGTGTAGGGGTACAGACCTTCGTCCAAAAGCTTGGTGATGATGGTACGCTTGATCTTGAGTGAACGAGCCGAGATATCCATCATGTGGTCAAGACGCTTGAAGAAATCTTCCTTGTTCTCGGAAAGATATGCGATACGGGGCATATTGATGGTAACAACGCCGATCGAGCCGGTGCTTTCGCCGCTTCCGAAAAATCCGCCCGACTTCTTGCGCAATTCACGCAGGTCGAGACGCAGACGGCAGCACATACTGCGCACGTCGGAGGGCTCCATGTCGCTGTTTACATAGTTGGAGAAGTAGGGAGTTCCGTACTTGGAGGTCATCTCGAAGAGAAGCTTGTTGTTCTCGGTCTCGGACCAGTCAAAGTCACGGGTGATGGAATAGGTGGGAATGGGATACTGGAATCCGCGACCGTGAGCGTCGCCCTCGATCATGATCTCGATAAAGGCACGGTTGACCATATCCATTTCCTTCTTACAGTCGCCGTACTTGAAGTCCATCTTCTTGCCGCCAACGATTGCGTACTCGTCCTCAAGGTCGTGAGGAACGGTCCAGTCAAGCGTGATGTTGGAGAAGGGAGCCTGCGTACCCCAACGGCTGGGCGTGTTGACACCGTAAATGAAGGATTCAATGCACTTCTTTACCTGATCGTAGGAGAGATCGTCAGCCTTTACGAAGGGAGCCAGGTAGGTATCGAAGGAGGAAAATGCCTGTGCGCCTGCCCACTCGTTCTGCATGATGCCAAGGAAGTTGACCATCTGATTGCACAGCGTTGCCAGGTGCTTTGCGGGTGCCGAGGTGATCTTACCGGGGACACCGCCAAGTCCTTCCTCGATCAGCTGCTTGAGCGACCAACCGGCACAGTAACCGGTCAGCATCGAGAGGTCGTGCAGGTGGATATCTGCGTTCTTGTGTGCGTTTGCAATCTCGTCGTCATAGATCTCGGAGAGCCAGTAGTTTGCCGTGATCGCGCCCGAGTTGGAAAGGATCAGACCGCCAACCGAGTAGGTAACGGTGGAGTTTTCCTTTACACGCCAGTCGATATTCTTTACATACTTATCTACCAGATCCTTGTAGTCCAGAATGGTGGACTTCATGTTTCTCAGCTTTTCGCGCTGACGGCGGTAGAGAATGTATGCCTTTGCAACGTCGGCGTATCCTGCCTGCACCAGCACGGTCTCCACGCTGTCCTGAATGTCCTCCACTGCTACCAATCCGTCCTGAACCTTAGGCTCAAAATCGGAGGTGACCTTCAGTGCCAAAAAGTCGATGATGTTGTCGTTGGATTGACGCCCGCAGGCTTCAAAGCCTTTTTTGATGGCGTCTGTGATCTTGGATATGTCGAAATCCACGATCTTCCCGTCTCGTTTGTTTACGCGATACATAGCTTTCTCCGTTTCTTTCAATAATTATTTATCAAGGTTGTCCCCGAAGCTGGGCCTGGGGGAGATAGGGTTGCACTGCCAAGAGCAGTGCCTTCATTTCGTCCGGCGAAAAGGCTTCACAGCCGTTTCCGAGCAGATTGGGGGATGGTACAAAGGTTTGAATGAAATAATGGGAATCGGAAGGCAGCCATTTGCCGATCTTCTCGAAATCCTCAACCGTGTGGATCCCCTTGACCGCTGTTGTGCGGAATTCGTGCGGGATCCCCGATGCCTGCAGGATACCGATGCTCTCTGCAAACAGATCCGAAGCAAGCGGAACGCCGATCGCCGCCCCATAGCCCTCGGGCGAGCTTTTGACGTCCATGGCAACGTAGTCGACGAGGCCTGTTTCCAGAAGTGCGCGGAGTCGGTGCGCGAGTGCGCCGTTGGTATCAAGCTTCACAAGATAGCCAAGCTCCTTCACCTTGCGGATAAAGTCCTCAAGATCGGGTTGCAGGAGCGGCTCACCGCCTGTGATGCAAACACCCTCTATCAGTCCTTTACGGCGCGAAAGATATTCCAGAACCTCGTCCTCCATGTTGCCTCCCGCGTGCGGTGTCAGCACCAGCCCCGCGTTGTGGCAGAACGGACAGCGAAGGTTACAGCCGCCGGTAAATACCGTACAGGCAACACGTCCCGGAAAATCCAAGAGCGTCAACTTTTGGTAGCCTTGAACATTCATTTTCAAAAACCTCTGAATTTGTCGATGCCCGTATAGTATATCACAGATCCGAAATCCTGTCAATTAGCAAAATAACACAATATATAGTATTTTAATTGTTCATTTTCGTCAATATCTTGTGGTTTGCTAAAGGGCAAAACACAAGAAAAAAGAGAGCAAAAAACGCGAAAAAGTCAAGCGGTATATGACAAAAACAGCGTTTTTCGATGTTGAACCGCCAAACACAAGATATTGTGTCGGCAAGTGTGAAAGTACACAAAAAAGCCGTCCCTCGGCGCACCTGCTTTATCGCAGGTGCGCCAAGGACGGCTTTTGTATCAAATTTCGGTTGCAAAAATCAGATGTTCAGGTTCGGGGTTGCAAGGCGGCTAAATGCTGTGAATCCGTGGAGGGGTCTGTCAAGACGAGGTTCCTCAAGCGAATCGATCGACGCATCCTCGCCCGAAAGGTAGCGGTTGAGCAGATCCATTGCCGACGTACATCTTGCGGCAACACCCGCGTAGCGATAGTCCAGGTTACACCAGCCCAGCATCTTGTGTTCGGTTCTCCAAAGCTCGCGGTGCGTCAACAACAGCTTTTCCGCGCAAGCCTTCAATTTTGGGAACTGTACCTGTGCAATGTCGGTCAACGTGTCGCGGTCACCGTTTTTGTAAGCGGGAGCCAGCTTTTGGGCAATGGCGGTCTTTACGGCAAGGTATTCAAAAATCTCTTGCACATAGCGATAGAGCGCGTTCCAGCGACCGCCCTGATAGGTTGCCATTTTTGCGGCGCAGGCGGCATAATGGTCGCTCATCGGCTTTTTGTAGAGGTGGCTGTCGTAAAGTCCCTCCAGCACGTCCTGCCAGAACAGCGGCTTGCCAAGGAAACGATCATGGAAGTTGGGGTAGGCATCGTCCTTGCCAAAGGTGTTGTGGTACAGGCTCATGGTGTAGAAGGCATCGTAGTCGCCATCCGTGGTGATCTCAAAGCGGGAGCGCAGCTTTTTCTTGGAGGGGTTGGCATCAAAGCAAAGCTCGGCAAAGAAGGAAAGACCGAACAGGTTTGCGGACAGGGGACACTCGGCATTGTCGTTGAACCACAGGGTCAGCATTGCTTCGCGGACGTTGTTTTTGCGGCAAGCATCCAGCGAGATGCGCGAGGTTTCCATCATATAATTATGTTCGGGCAAATGTCCGATCCAGCTCCACGTACCGCCTGCAAAAATGACCTTCTTGCCAAGCTGATTGTGTTTTTGGAGCATCAGATCGTCACAGTGCGGGCCTTCGCCGTAGTGCCAGAACACCAGCTCGATTCCGTTGGGAATCTTGGAAACATCCTCTTCGGTGAACTCGACTGTGGTATCATAATATCTTCCTTTTGCGCTCTTATTGCGGAAATACATATCCGACCACATCATTGCGGTCAGACCGTATTTGTTTATGATCAGCATCAAGCGCTCCATGTATTCGTTGAAAATATCGAAAGGAGGAACGTAGCCGTGCTTATCCATGAAGGCACCGCGACCCATATTCCACGCCTCGTCCATACCAACGTGAATGCGCTTGGATCTGAGGCAGGAGGAAACGGTGCGGATGATCTCCTCGACCAACACAAAGGTCTTTTCCTCACGGGCAAGGAGAACGCTGTTGGTGTCCTTGACCGGAGCGGCTTCGGGCCAGAACAGATATTTTTCCATGTGACCGTAGCACTCGATGCAGGGCATGATCTCAATGCCGTATTCAAAGGCGTAATCGTCCAACGCCTTGAGATCGGCAGTTGTGTAAGCACCGCGCATATAGCCAAAATATTCGTAGTTTTCCAGTTTGACGGTATCTTCCATATACATCAGAACCGTGTCATAGCCCATCACGGCAAGGTGATCGATCAGGCGGTAGAGCGCGGAGAGGGTGGGAACACCGTTACGCGAGGTGTCGATCATGGTCGAAAGCCCTGTGAAATGGGTGTCTTCGGTGATACAGAATTCGGATTCGGATGCGGCATGCTCCAAAAGCACCGAAAGCTCGCGGTAGAAGATATTTTTCTTGGTGTAACAGATCGTTGCAACGCCATTTTTCAGACACACGCCGTTTTTGTCGCACTGCTTTGCAACAACGCGGATACCGTCATTTCCAACGGTAAAGGGTAAGAGCGAGGAAAGACGCTCGATGCCGACCTGCAAAGAGGCGTCAACGTCAAAGGAAAGAACGATTTTTTTGGAGTTGCTCATGATGATTTCCTTTCAAATAATGTTGATTAACGCTTTGAAAAATAGGATTTAGAGTGTAGACATTATAGCATGGGTTCCGATGTTTGTCAAGCGAAAAGAGGACGAAAAAGTTTCGAAAAAATGACCAAAAAAGTTTTCAAAAAACTATTGACAAACGGGGCAGAGTGTGATATAATACGCCTTGTGAATAAATGCGGCATCGCCAAGCGGTAAGGCAACGGACTCTGACTCCGTCATTACCTAGGTTCGAATCCTAGTGCCGCAGCCAAAAAAATACAGGGTAGCATCGCTACCCTGTATTTTTTTGTTCGCGTCACCGCGGATTCTCACCTAGCCCCGTAACGCTTTGCGTTACGGAATTAGGTTCGCATACCCCCGCGCAGAGCGCGTCGAGCTCGCTCGTAAGCGGCAAGCGGTGGGTATCTTCGCACGAAGTGCGAATACCCTAGTGCCGCATATCATTGAGCCACCCAATCGGGTGGCTTTTCTTGTTGGCTGGGCACTAACGCTTTGCATAGTTACAGAATTGGTTCGCATTCGCTCCTACGGGCAAGGATGTGCGAACATTAGAGTGCTGTGCAGATTTTTCTTTACATTCCCGCAAAGGTATGTTATAATAGAACCCGGAAGGGATAGTGATTTTATGGGATGTCTATTCGAACTGCTTTTTGAGGTTGTTTTTGAATTGATCGTTGAGGTGGTCGGTACGCTTTATATGAAGCTGATGATGCTGATCGTTCCCGAGCATCAGTTTAGTGAGCGGTTACAGAAAAGAATCAAAAACGGAGTGACCGTATTTGCCGTTTTGTTGTTTTTGTGTGCTTTCATCGGATTTTTCATGTTTATACAACCGCCTTCAACGACCAAAACGGTTGGTGCGTATCTCTTGTTCGTACCGCTGGGGATCATGGGCGTGCAGACCTTGGCAGGAATTATCTATCGGATCATCAGGACAATCAAAAAAAGACGCTGATCAGCGTCGCTTGAATCGGTTATAAATTAATTTTAGAAAGGTAATAAAAAATGAGCGTTCAATCTAAGAAAAATACGAAACAATCAAGAGGATGGGTGCGGACGGTTTGCGTGATCTTTGTCACAGTGCTTTGCTGCGTTGCCTGCATCGGATACTTCCATTATGTGACGGAAAAAAAGCTGACTGCACTGCAGACCGAGCTTTCGGGAGCCAAGCAAGAGATCGGATCGCTCCAAGCTACCAATGAAGCGGCACAGGGGGAGATCGATTCGCTCAAGAGTGCAAGCCAATCGGCGCAGAGTAAGATTGATGCGCTTGAAAGTGCCAACGCATCGGCGCAGAATGAGATTGGTGTGCTCCAAAATGCCAACCGAGAGGCAAACGAAGAAATCGATTCGCTAAAGAGTGCCAACCAATCGGCACAGCGCGAGATCGAATCGCTAAAGAGTGCCAACACAGCGGCGCAAAAGGAGATTGCATCGCTTAAGGAAGACAACGCGGCACTGCGTAAGCTGATCGAGGGGCTGGAAGCGCAAATCAAGGATCTGCAGGACAGCATCAAAAACAATGAGACCACCGAGAAAATTCGGATTTACATCGACCAAGGCCACAATCCCACCTCGTACCATAATTCGGGAGCATCGGGTAACGGACTTTACGAGCAGGACCTGACCTTTACCATTGGTTGCTATCTTGCGCAAATACTGGAGGCAGACGGTCGCTTTGAGGTCTGTCTGTCGCGTCCCACGGCGGATACCGTGCTGGGAACCGATAACACTTCAAGCCTTGCGGCACGTGTGCAGGGAGCGCAGGAGTTCGGTGCGGATTATTTTATTAGCCTGCACATCAATGCTTTTGATGATGCAAGCGTTCACGGGATCGAGGTGCTGGTGGCAGACAGCGTTGGCGAATCCTACGATTTCGGCAGCAGCTTGCTCCAAGGGCTGATCGGCTCCACAAATCTGACCGATCGCGGCATGAAGCTACGCCCCGAGCTTTACGTTCTCAAAAACGCCACCATGCCTGCGGCACTCCTGGAAATGGGCTTTATCACAAATCCCGAGGAAGCCGCATTGCTCTCACAAAGCCCCGAGCTGTTTGCCGAGGGGATCTATGACGGGATCCTGTCATACTTCGGATTGGCGGCAGTATAATTTCTTTTCAAAAAGGAGGATGCAACGGTGGAACCGAAATTGAAGTATGCACATATTTTTTGGATTGTTTTAGCGATTCTTACCTTGAATATCATTCCCGTGATCGTGTTTTGGGAGCAAGCCGCCCTTACTGAATTTTCATTTTTCCCACTTGCAATGCTGCTTATTGCCATTCTGAACGGTATTTTAGCAGGTTTTTTGAAGCACAAGGACAACTACTTCAAATTTGCCCGCAACAAGTGGCATGAGTGGGAGGAGGATCGGAATGAGACCTTTACCGTGGAATACGAAAAGGAATTCCGTCTTTCCATGCTGATCTACTGTGTTGCCGTCCCATTCTTCCTCCCAACGATCTTTTTTGTGTCGGGGGTACCGCAGATTTTCTTGACGATTGCGGTTGGGGCTGAACCGCAGGTGATTTTCTATATTCGCTATCTCATACGGCTTGTTCACGAAGCAAAGGAAGCGAAAATCGCGCAGGAGAAGCGGCAAAGGGAATTACGTGAGCAGGAAGCGCGGGAAGAGCAGGGCTATTGGAAATAAGGGCTGACAGCAAATCCGATTGTATTGACACATCAAACCCCAAAACGGGCTTTTGAATGAAATTTCAAGATGGATAGGAGAGGTGTCGCGGTGCAAAAAACAACCAAAACCAAAATTACAAAAGATTCTTGTAAAAAGGATATCAAAAAAACAGCCGAGTTGGATCGGCATCTGGCAATTACCTTTTTTGTCGCATTTGGTCTTTTCTTTGCGTTGATGGCTTATTTGAGTTCGTATATGTTCCAAGTGTCCGTGGTGTTGGGAATACTGACGCTTGTGTTATCCGTGCTCCCTGTTGCCTATTGGCTTTATAAGTTGATTCGTTCCATTCATACGCTCTATTTGCTCTCCCACGGCGGCTTTTCGATCGTAACCGACACGGCATCTTACCTTTCAAGAGGCGAACCTTCCCGTATCGGACGTCACACCGTGGACGCGATCTATTTTACAACGTATGGAAGATACGTAGCAGAAGGGACCGCCTTTGAGATTTCCTCGAACGGCAACGAATTTTATCTGGTGATTCTTCACACGAGAAAACCGACCATTGCTTTGGCGTATCACACGAAAATATATCAATACGAAGAGCAAAAAAATACAGATCGGGAGAAAGAATATGAAACAGACGATTGAAATCAATGAATCTATTTTTGAATTTGAATACGAGGAAGAGGCTCGGATTGCGTTTTCCAAGAAGTCGGAAGAAAACGGGATTGCTGTCTATCACGTTTGCTTTGATTGGGGAGAGTTGACCTCTCCTAAGCCGATCACACTTTCTTATGAGATTCCCGCAACCGACCTGTATTATATGTGGGATGCGATCCATCCCCAACGCAATCTTTCCTTTTCCTACCGTGCCACCGAGTCGCGCTTGCCGTGGGGAATGCCGCTCAAATCGCTGGTGTCGCGCAATGGCAACAATGCCTACTTAGTTGCGCTGTCGGATGTAAAAACTCCGCTGTCAATTCGTATGAGATGCAACAACGAGCGTCCTACCGTAACGGTTTCGATTGATTTCTTTACCATGCTTTGCGGGCCGTTTTCGCACTATGAGACCGAGCTTCGGATTGATTGCAGAAAGATCGCGTTTGACGAGGCAATCTATGGGGCGCGCAAATGGTTTGATGCGCTGGGGTATCAAAACGGTTACGTTCCCGATGCGGCTCTTCGCCCGATGTATTCCACATGGTATTCCTATACGAAAAGCATTGATACGGAGTCGATTCTGGCAGAGTGTCGGGAGGCGGTACGCTACGGAATGGATACCGTGATCGTGGATGACGGCTGGCAAACGGGCAGATACGATTCGATGTACGGCAACTGTGGCGACTGGAATCCCGCGCCCGAAAAGTTTCCCGATATGAAGGCGTTTACCGATGCGATTCATGCACTTGGCATGAAGGCGATGCTGTGGTACGCAACGCCGTTTATGGGAGAATTTGCGCAAAAATACGAGGAATTTCAGGCGATGTGCTTGGAGTATTCCTCTAAAATGAGTACTTACTTTCTTGATCCCAGATACCGTGAGGTTCGTTCGTTTTTGATCGAAACCTTTTCCCACGCGGTGCGCGATTGGGGCTTTGACGGCTTGAAGCTGGATTTTATCGATCGCTTTAAAACCAACGGAGAGTATAACGAGATCATGGACACGGTGTCGGTGGAGGATGCAACCGAGCGCTTGCTGTCGGAGGTGTCCGATGCGCTCAAAGCAATCAACCCCAACGTACTGATCGAGTTCCGTCAGCCTTATTTTGGCCCTGTCGTTTCCACCTACGGCAATATGATGCGCGTTTGGGATTGCCCCTTGGACGGTGCTCGCAACAGAGTGCAATCGCTCAATCTTCGCTTGGTGTGCGGCGGATGCGCGGTACATTCGGACATGATCGTTTGGAACGCTGCCGACACGCCCGAAAACGTGGCACAGCAGCTCTTTGGAACCATGTTTTCGGTACCCCAGATCTCGGTTCGCATGGAGCAAGTGACCGATCTGCACAGCAAGGTTTTGCGAAATTATCTGCAATTCTGGAATGCGCACAGAGATACTTTGATGCGCGAGAAGGTCAGAATGACGCTTTGCGAAAACGGTTACGGAACGGCTTGGGTGGAAAATGAGCGGGAAAAGATCGTTCAGCTTGCTGACTGTTCTGTTCCGGAATTTGACGGACGTGCGGCAGTGATCTACGCGGTGAATCTGACGGGCGGGGAAAATCTGATCGTTAAAAACACGGCGGGTGTGCCGATTCGGATGAATATTTACGATTGTATGGGCGAATGCATTGCCAAGGACGTTGTTTTAACTGCCCGGCTGAATGAGGTTTTGGCACCGCAAGGGGCGCTGTTGGTGCTTAAAAGGGGGATGTGAATTGCCGAAAAAAGAACGGATTACCGATGCGGAGATTATCAAGGATATTCAAAACGTAATAAAAGAGCCCAAGCGAGAATCGGAAATCGAATATCAAAGGAGCACCCTTTCTGCCACTCTATTAGCCATTGCGATGATTGTTGCAATGATTGTTTGTGCGGTGTGGGCTCCATGGGTAATTCCTATGCTGATTCAGCTTTTGATCGTGTACTGCGTTTTTATCAATCTTCGTATCCGACACAAGGTAAAGAAGGTTCGGATAGAGAACTACGAGGTTACCACCGCAACCTTGTTGCATTCGGTGGATGAAAGCCATTGGGAAGAAGAGGTATCGCGGCAGGGTAGCAGACATCGCGTGTGGGTATCGTATTATGTGCTTCGGTTTGAAGAATTTGGTTACTGGTTGATCCCCAAAGACAATTATCTTTGGAGCGGGGAGCTTCCTATGGGAGATGGGTACATCTATGAGAACAGCCACCGCGGCGACAAATTTATCGTGGTGATCGAAAAGAAAACGAAAAGAGTCGTGATGGCGTATCATACCGACCTTTTTGAGTATCGGAAAACAAAGTGAGTTGTATGAGGAGGATTTCGATGAATAAAATTCTTCAAAAATTGCTTTTTATCGAAAAATTTGAGATCAAGACGAAATTATCCAAAGAAAGAGTGCAAAGAATTTTGGAATTTGAAACTCGTCAGAACTACGATTATCGTGCCTATTTTTCGAAGAAAGGCTTTTGCGTGGCGGAAAAAACAAGAAAGCACTCCGGTTTTGTGCGCACAAACAATTCCTTTGCTCCCGTTGCAACGGCGAAAGCTTCCGAACAGGACGGAATGACCGTGATATCGGTGCTGATTCGGATGAATTTTTTGATTTGTTTAATATGGTATCCGTTATACTTGTTATCTGTGTTATCATTGGTTGCGGCAGTGGTGGGACTTATTGTGGGAGACGCAGAGCTTGCGATTGGAATCCCGGTGTTTTTGTTTTGCTTTGGACTGCCGTTTTTTGCTTTCAGAAGACCTGCCAAGCGGTTGAAAGCCTTTTTAGAAAATTTGCTGGTATATGAATGACATAGAAAAACAGACCGATCATTTGATCGGTCTGTTTTTCGTTTCGAGTGTATTTTAAAGTGCTTCAATAAACTCCGCCAAAGCCTTGGCGATGTATTCGTGACCTGCATCGTTCCAGTGCAATCCGTCCACCGTGTACTTTTCCGAAACAGCGGGATCGTGGGGATCCAAGCCCATTTTGTAATACAGGTTGAGTACGGGAATGCCAAACAGCTTTGCGGTTTCCTCAATTGCCTCAACATAAGCGATCAGGGGCTTTGCATCGGGGCTCTTTACATCTCTCGGGGAAGGGTACAGATCGTCCACTTCACCGTATTTGCAACGCGCGGGCGTCATAAAGAGGATCGGCTTGCCCTTGTAGGACTCGGAGGTCTTCAGATAGTTCATGAGGTAGTACACACCACCGCAGAAGGTATCCTGCGTGGTGTCACCGATTTTACCAAACGGTGCGTCGCCGTGGATGTAATCGTTCACGCCGCCATAGACTACCACCATATCGGCAGATCTGTCCATGTCGTATGCGCGGCCGCAGAAGCACAGGTCGTGACGGGGCTTGCTGCTGGCGTGAATCTGGTGCGCCAAGCGCGTACCGCCAACACCGTAGTTGTTAACACCTGCCAGACCGAGCATCTTTTTGACGCGGTTGTCGTATCTGCAGTTTTCTCGATCGGTAACGCCAACCCCCTCGGTGATGCTGTCACCCAAAAAATTGACCTTATAGCCTTTGATGTTCATAAAATATTCCTCCGTGTGTTTTTCACGTCTATCATATCACAAAACCGCCCGACCGTCAAGAGGTACAGGCGGTTTTGATAACACCTCATCCGTCAGCTACGCTGACACCTTCTCCTCAAGGAGAAGGCTCTCAAGGTTCATTGCTTTGAAAGGTTCCGATAATGTTTTTAATATAGCAAGATCCCTAGTTTCGTAGATGCTTTGGATGTAAAATTGCTATGCTTCAATTTGCAAAAGCAGGTGATTCAGAAGCCTTCTCCTTGAGGAGAAGGTGGCTCGCAAAGCGAGACGGATGAGGTGGAACCTCATGTGTTTACCGCTCTCCGAGTTCCTTCAAAACCTTGATGGCGGTTGAGGGATCGTCGCTGGTGAACATACGGCAACCCATATCCAAAGCCTTTTTGTAGTCCTCCACCGTATCGGGAACCAGAATACAGGTCAGGATATCGCGCTCCTTTGCAAAGGCGTAATCCTCTTCAAAGCCTGCGGTGTGATCCTCGTCCTTTCTCCAGATCGCCGCCCAGTCAAGGAAGTTTTCAATGGGTTGGGTGGGGGTATCCTTGGGCTTTTTGTAGTGGATGTATCCGTGAATCGCAAATTTGTGCGGCCACTTTGTATCTACATATTCCAAATTGCAATCGGAAAAAGAGTTCATGATGCTTCGCTCTGCCAAGCCGTAGCGATCAATCAGCTCCACCAGCTTGTCGATACAGCCATAAGCCTTATCCTCACCAAGCTCCAGAGGGTATTGCTTCAGCTCCCAGTTGATGAGCAGGTCAGTCTTGCTGACGAACTCCAGAAATTCCTCAACCGTGGGGATCTGCAAGCCCTTGAACTCGTCACCCTTCCAAGAGCCTGCGTCCAGCGCACGGATCTCTTCCAGGGTCATTTCGTCCACAAAGCCCGAGCCGTTGGTGGTTCTTTGCACATCGCGGTCGTGAATCAGAACCAAGTGACCGTCACGTGTCATTCGAACGTCGGTTTCAATGGCGTCAGCTCCCATTTTCTCCATTGCGAGAAATGCGGGCATGGTGTTCTCGGGGAAGTTTTTGCGGTCGCCGCGATGTCCTCCGAGAACGATCTTTTCACCGTCCAGCAGCTTGTTATAGGTTCTCATCGAATTATCTGCCCATGCCGACTTCGGGGTTTACGAAGAAACGCGGCTTCTTGCCTGCAAGATACAGACCGTAGTCTTCCATCAGCATAGCGGGGCTTTCGCTGTATGCGTTCACGGTGTCGCCTGCGCGGTGCGTGGTAACGGTGCAGTTATCCAGCGTCAAGAGGGGATAGTCGATCGGCAGGGGCTCCATGGGGAATACGTCGATTGCGGCACCCAGGATCTTCTTGTCGCGCAGAAGCTCGTACAGAGCATCGTAGTCTACCATGTATGCGCGAGCGGTGTTTACAAAGATCGCGGTGGGCTTCATCAGGGAGAGAACATCCTTGGTCAGGAAGCAGCCGCTTGCTCTTGCGTGGAGGGATACGTAATCACTTTCCTTCATCAGGGTGGTCAGGTCAACAACCTTAATGCCCAGACGCTTTACCAGCTCGTCCTCGGGATCGCACTTGGGATCGCTTACCAGCATCTTTACGCCAAAGGAGCTGAGCTTTTCTGCAACCAATCGACCAATGGTGCTAAATCCGATCAGACCAACGGTCTTGCCGCGGATCTCCCAGATGTTGCCGAAGTTGCTGTAGTTTTCTCTCCAATCGCCGTGCTTTACGCTGTAGTAGGAACGAACCATGTTGCGCGCTTCGGCAATCATCAGGGCAACGGTGAACTCTGCCACTGCGTTTGCATTGTGGGCGGGGTTGTTCAGAATCGGAATGTTTCTTGCGGTTGCTGCCTTTACAGCGATATTCTCAAGACCGCCGCGGTTGGAGAGAATTGCGCGCAGCTTGGGAGCCTTTTCGATCAGCTTTGCGGGAATGGGGCAGAGGTGCGTGATGATAACGTCCGCATCAACTGCTTCATCGTATACAGCCTGGGGAATTTCCACAGCATCGGGACCGTTTACCTCAACCTCGCGGAACATATCGCGCATGATGATACGGTCTTCTTCACCGTAGAAAACGGTTGCAAGGGTATGCTCGGGGAAGTTTGCGAACAGCTCTTCGTAATGCTCTTTTCTAACAAAATGGTCGGTGAGTGCAAGGAATTTCATGATGTTAATCTCCTTCGTTTTTTATGTTTTATTTTTTAAATTATAAATTTTGTTTCGGTTACGCGATTTCTACGGGGATGTGCGTCATGGCTTGCAGATTTTTTGCAAGCTGTTGCGCGGTTTCCGTGTCAAGTGCGGGAAGCTCGGTGAGCGCATAGCCTTTGTTCAGTCGCTCGTATTTGCCAACGCCCAGCGTGTGATACGGCTCGAGGACAATGCGCGAAATTCCCGTGGTCGTGTTGGCAAGCTCGGCAATGCCGAGAAGATGTTCCTCGCGGTCATTGAGCGTTGGAATGATCGGGCAGCGCAGAACGCTCTCTTTTTGATTTGCATTGAGAAACTGCAAATTGTCACGGATCCGTTGATTGTCAAAGCCTGTGTATTGCTTGTGCCGTTCGGGATCGCTTTCCTTCCAATCGAACAGATACAGATCAACGTAGGGAAGTGTTTGCTCCAAAGCCTTGCGTGTGACGTGTCCGCAGGTCTCCACACAGGTGTGGATGCCGTGTTCCTTGGCTTTTTGGAGCAATTCTTTGCAAAATTCCCACTGCAACAGCGGTTCGCCACCCGAGAGCGTCAAGCCGCCGCCCGAGTTTTGATAATATAGCTTGTCTTTGAGAACCTCTTGCAGAATTTCATCGGCTGATACCGTTTTTCCCGCGATCTCCAATGCCTCACACAAGGGGGAGAGACACTTGCCGCAGGCGATGCAGTCGGTTCGGTCGAAGATATGCTTTCCGCCGTCTTGCTTGTGGCATTGCTTTTCACAAGCGGCAACGCAACGCAGGCAATGCAGACATTTTTCGGAATTGTACATCATCTGCCGAGCGGTTGATTGCGATTCGGGATTATGACACCAAAGGCAGGAGAGCGGACAGCCCTTGAAAAAAACGGTGGTTCTGATTCCGGGCCCGTCCTTGGTGCAGAAACGTTGAATATTGAGAATGTTTGCCGTTATCATATCAGTACACCGTGCGGTTGAGTACGCCGATCTGCTGAACAGGGGAAAGGGTGACGAAGTATTCGCTGAAGCCGTACATCCGAACGGTCAGGGATCTGTATTTTTCGGGATGCTCCATCGCATCCAGCAGCGTTTCGCGGTTCAGCACCGTAATTCCCACGTGCAAGCCGCCCTCTTGGAAATAGGTCTTTACCAAAGCCTGCAGGATGTCGGGTTCAACCTTTGCCGAGAAGGTCAGGTTGAGTCCGCCCGCCGCGGTTCTGTGGAAGGGAAGCTTTGCAATGCTGTTGAGCAGAGCCGTGATGCCGTTTCGGTCGGCACCGTAAACAGGCGACTGATTCTCGGAGAATGCTTTGCCGTTCCGTTTGCCGTCTGGCGTTGCGGGAACCTCCTCTGCCCACGAGTTCTCACGCTCCAGGGAATAGAACGAGGGGAGCAGGATCTCTTTTGCGGGATGCTCGGAGGCTTCCACCGCATCCACCAAGAGATTTGCCATCTCGGTGGTGTAGCGGTCGGTTTCCAGATCGTTTCCGAATTTGGGAAGTGCGGCGATACGGGCATCGATATCCTCATAGCCCACGAAATCGGCTTTGAGCATTTCTATAAACTTGCTGTAGGGAACATCGCCGTTGAACACCAGCGTGTCAAGGGCGCAGAGCGAATCGCCGAGCGTTGCGATACCGGGCAGGAAAATGTTTTTCGCGCGGTAGGTCAAGCCATAGGGGATATAGTCGCACACGTCGTTGCAGGTTCCCAGCAGGAGCGAGTCGTGAACGAATACGCAACGTACCCAATCAAGCTCGGGGGCGCGCGTTTCTTCCAGATATCCCTCACATTCTGCCGTGACCGCCGCCGAGTACGCCGCCAACAGGTCTTCTTTGGAGGAAAACTCGTTTTCAAACAGCGTTTTGCAGAAAATCTGAACGGTGGGGAGGTAGAACTCCTCGCGGCAGGAGTGCAGATACAGGTCGGAGGTGCAGCAAGCCGAAAATCCGGGACGAAGCGCGATCTCTTCGGGAAGTCCTTTTGCAAGCAGGAAGTCGCGCACCTTCTCGCAATGGTAGACCTGCAATTTGTCAACCAGCACCGACATCGATTCAAAGACCTTCTTGTGGAAATCCTCCGAGGAGTTCTCCGACAGCACCACGGTGATCTCGGGCTGTGCCATGTTGTTGATCACGGCGGCATCCAGAATGACCTTTGAAAATTCGTTTGCTCTTCCGCCGTCCAGCAGAACGTATTGCTTGGAGGACTGGGAAAGCACGGGCTTTTGGCGATAGTTGTGCGGATGGCGTCCGCAGATCTCGTTGCACTTTACGAAAAATCCTGCCAGCATCGTGCTGATCTCTCTGTCGGTTGCGCCGTTTTCTTTTTCTTTGATGTAATAGGGGTAGAGATATTCGTCCATGTAGCCGAACGCGTAGTCGCGGCCGCCCACGTAACAGCCCGTGATCATGTGGGTGATCCACATTCCCTGCAGGGCAGAGTAAAGATCGTACGCAGGCTCATAAGGAACACGTTTCAATGCCTCTGCCGCGCGCGTCATGCCTGCCGCCTCTGCGGCTTTTGCGTAACGGAGCGCGAAACGGTGGATGGCGTCTACAACGATCTTGGCGTTGTGCGCGTAGATTCTTGCCGTTTCGGTGTTGATCTTTTCCGCATTCTGCTCGATTTGCTTCAAGATTCCGCTGTAGCCCAGCGTCAAAAGACGCTTATAATCGGGTGTCAGATGTGCCTTGGCAAACAGCGTGCGGTTGGGGCATTCTTTCCACTGTGCCTCGGGGGCATCCTCAAGCACACGCCCTGCGAAAATATCATTTTCGTTGATCGGTGTGGATACGTAGTCCAGCATATCCGAAAAAAGCGTGGCGTAAAAATCGGTTGGATGCTCGGCACACGCGGGACGGCTGTTCAGAAAGCGCTCGCGTTCGATAAAGCAATGGTCGTTTTTCTGTTCAAAAACCAGCTCCTTGAGCTGTTCGATTTTTTGGAGATTGCTCATTTGTTCGCTCCCTTCGGTGATTTGGGGAATTCTTTTCTTTCTATCATTTACGTTTAGTATACCTCTTTTTTCGCCATTTTTCAATCGGGGTTCTTCATATTGCAAATTTCTCATGAAATTCTCATAAAATTTTCAAAAAAACGGTACAAAAATGAGAAAAGATATGGTATAATGAGAAATGATGAGAAAAGGAGGCGGTAAAATGAGTTCAAAAGCGCGGCAGGACAGGATCCTTGAAATTCTGGAGAAGCAGGGACACGTCACCGTGAAATATCTGACCGAGGTGTTGCATTACAGCTCGGCAACCGTGAACCGCGATCTGAACGCTCTGCAAAGCCAACAGCTGATCAAGCGAAGCTACGGCGGCGTAGAGCCTGTGCGGTCGACCTACATTCCCGTCTTTTTCCGCTCGCACAAGATGCGCGCCGAAAAGCGGCAGATCGGGCAGGCGGCGGCAGGCTTTGTAAAGGACGGCGACACCATCTTTCTGGACGGCTCCACGACCTGCCAATGTATGGAGCAATATCTGGTGGGGCGAAAGGGATTGACCGTTGTGACCAACAACATCGTATTGGCGGCAAACCTGAGCGCGTACGAGATCAAGGTGATCTGCTTGGGCGGCACCATCGTGGAGTCTCCCAGTATGCTGTACGGCCCCGAAAGCGTGGAAAATGCCGCCCGATACCGCGTGGATAAGATGTTCTTTTCCACGGGAGCGGTATCAAGCAACGGGATGATCGCATCGGGTGTGTATGATCTGATGCTTCGGGCGGTTGCAAAGAACGCGGGGGAGGTCTTTTATCTGGTGGATCACCAGAAGGTGGATCAGCCCTTCCATGAGGTCTTTTGCGATTTCGGCGAGGTGGATCGCGTGATCAGTAACTATGTGTTCGACCAAAAGACAAAGGAGCAGTATTCGGGAACCGATTTCGTGGTCGTCGAAACCTGAGAAGCTTTTTTTGAAAAACTTTCTGCGTTTGCTTGACCTTTTTTTGGCGTGAAAGTCGTCGCATAGCGTTTCACCTACTTTTCTCCGTTATAAAGCATATCAAGCCAAAATGCAAAGAAAATTATAAAAAAGGGACATTTTATTTTAGGAATGTCTGTTGTTTTCATTGACTTTTGACTCCGATACCTTTATAATTAAGACATTAATATAAAAGAGGAATACAATAAAATAAACTTTATCGGAAGCAATCCGAGAGAAAGGACAAGAAACATGAGTAATTTGATTTGCGGATGCGAGGCCGTGCTGCAAGACCGAATCCTTACCCTTAAAAATGCGCTGATTGAGCGGACTTTCAAGGATGTTGACAGCATTACGGTAGCGAAAAATGATAATTTCGGCTGTTCCGCACCTTTTATGGAGGTGCGCGCCGTTTGCGGAAAAGAAGAAAAGATCTATCAGATGTGGGGAGATCTGCCCGTGATCCGTATGTCTCCGTCCAGCCAGGAATATCTGGCTCGTATCAAGGGCGCACATTGGACGGTGCGAAGCGTCAAGCTGCGTGCCTTCACCGATGACAGCGATGTGCTGGCAGAGGAGCATTGGGAGCCGACCTTCCGCACAGGCCTGAAGCACCCCGTGGAAGGAGAAATGTTCTTTTTGGAGGATAACGAGAGAGGGGATGCGCTGATGATCCTTTCGGAAGCTCCCGACTACATTCACTCCAAGCTTTCGATCACACAGGGAAAACCGAATTTCAAGCCGGGCGAGGAGCGCGGTGGCGGATATATCTCGTTGGAGAATGCAACCAATCCCGTGGTGATCGGATTTTGCAAGCAGGGCGAGTGCGAGGCACTTTGCCGCAATTACTACCGCCACTGGAACCAAAGAAAAGAACTTGTGACCATGTCCAACACATGGGGAGATGCACACGGACGCGAGTGTGTTTGCCACGACTTTGTGGTGGGGGAGATCGACGCGGCGGAAAAGATCGGCGTGGATATCGTGCAGATCGATGACGGCTGGCAGATCAACGGAACGGTATGCACAGCACCCCGAAATGCCGAGGGCTTCCGTGATTTTTCGGCAGAGGACACATGGGAGATCAACACCGAGCGATTCCCGCAGGGCTTGCGTGTGATCAATGATTACGCAAAAGAAAAGAATATCCGCGTGGGTATGTGGATGGTACCCTACAGCTGGAACGAATTTGAAACTCTGGAGCGCGATATCGAGGTGGCTCGCCGTGCCTACAACGAGTGGGGCTTCCGCTTCTTCAAGCTGGATATGTATCAGGTGACAAGCGAGCGCGGAAAGCAACGCCTTTTGGAAATGCTTCGCGCGATCTATTCGCTGGGGGACGATGTATCGGTTCAGATGGACGTTACGCGTCATGACCGACTCAATTATCTCTGCGGTGCGGAATTCGGTACCATCTTTGCCGAGAACCGTTACACCAAGCTGGCAAACTACTTCCCGCACCGCGTTCTGCGCCATCAGTGGAATATCGGAAAATATTTGCCCCTGTCGCGCTTCCAGTTTGAATTGGTTAACCCCGACCGTGTAACCGACCATTATAACGAGGGGGATCCTTTTGTCCCGTCGCTGTACACCATGGATTATCTGTTTGCCGCCGTGATGCTGAGCAACCCCTTGTTCTGGATGGAGATGCAATTCCTGAGCGACGAGAGAAGAGCAGAGCTTGCCCCCTTGATGGAGGTCTGGAAGCAACACCGCGGAGCATTGGTTGGTGCTGATATCACACCGATCGGAGAAAAGCCGAGCGGCAGGAGCTGGACGGGCTTTGCGTGTGCGAATGGCGGCAAGACCGAATATCTGCTGGTGTTCCGTGAGGTGAACGATCGCGCGTCCTATCGCTTTGACGTGGCGGATCTTAGCGCATCGAGCAACATCCGAGTGCTTGCAAGCAACGGACAGGTTGGTGTGTCTGCCGAGGACGGCTCGGTTCGTGTAACGCTTGACCGCGAAAGAAGCTACGCACTTTTGCAGATCAACTGATTGCATAAACAAACGCCAAACGGAGACACTTATCAAATGGTCAGATTTATTCTTGTAAGACACGGCTACAGTCAATTCAATAAAGAAAATCGCTTCACGGGACACCTTGACGTGCATCTGGACGAAGTGGGGCTTTGGCAAGCCGAGCGCGTGGGGGACTATTTATTTTCCCATTATCAGATTGATGCGATCTATTCCAGCGACCTGTCCCGCGCGGTTGCCACCGCCGAACCGACAGCTTGCCTGTTCGGACTTCCGATACAGAAGCGGAAGGATCTGCGTGAAACCGATGTAGGTCGCTGGGGCGGTTGTTATTTCGAACGTGTAAAAGAGGAGTTTCCCGAGGAATACGCGATCTTTTCTAACGACCGTGCTCGGTTTACCTATCCCGATGGGGAAAGCTCGCTTGATGTAGTGACGCGCGTTTCGAAGGCTCTGGACGAGATTGCAAAGGAAAACAATGGCAAAACGGTGATGATTGCCACTCACGGCGGTGTGCTTCGCTGCATGCTTTGTGTATGGAACGGATATGATATCGGTCACCTGATGGAAACGCCTCCTGTGATGAATGCATCGATTACGGTGATCGAATATGAGAACGGAGAGGTTCGATTGAAAGAGGTTGGATTCACGGGACACCTGGAGGATCGGGTGGGTGGCGCGAACCTTGACTAATGCTTTGAAAAAGGAGAAAATTAAGATGTTGGAAGTTGGAATGAAGGCTCCTGATCTTACCTTGCAGGATAAGGACGGAAAGAGCGTTTCTCTTTCGGATTTTTTGGGCAAGAAGGTCGTTTTGTATTTTTACCCGAAGGATAATACCCCCGGTTGCAGCAGACAGGCATGCGCGTTTGGCGCGGCGTACGGAGAATTTCGCGCAAAGGGTGTTGAGGTGATCGGTGTCAGCAAGGATAGCGTGGCGTCTCACCAAAAATTTGCCGAAAAATTCAATTTGCCGTTTGTTCTTTTGTCCGATCCGAAGCTGGAAGCAATACAGGCGTATGGCGTATGGCAGGAAAAGAAAATGTGCGGCAAGGTGAGCATGGGCGTGGTACGCACTACCTTTCTGATCGACGAGAACGGTACGATTAAAAAGGTGATGCCGAAGGTCAAGCCCGATACCAACGCGGCAGAAATTTTGGCAGAGCTGTAATAAATGAAAAAGCAACGAAACGAACCGTTTCGTTGCTTTTTTCTTTAAAGCAGATTTAGAATATCGGGAAACAACTCAAGGCTTCGTGCCAAAATTCCGTGCATTCCCGCGATGGCGATGCCGTAGTTGACGATCGGCACACGGGCAGAGCCTGCCGTTTCCATGCGGTGCTTCATTGCCGCTTCGTTCAGCATACAGCCGCCGCAATGTACGATGACCTTATATTCGGAAAGGTCATCGGGAAATTCACCGCCCGAGGTGAAGCTGTACACAGGCTTAACACCTGTGAAGCCCTCGATCCAGCCCGGCATTTTCACGGTGCCGATGTCGTTACACTGACGGTGGTGCGTACACCCCTCGGCAATCAGCACGCGGTCAGCGTCACGCAGATTTTTTAAGGCGGCGAAGCCCTGTACCAGCGTAGCAAGATCGCCCTTGTAGCGTGCCATGAGGATCGAAAAAGAGGTCAGGGGAATGTCACGCGGGGTGTCCTTGGCAACCTTGCCAAACACCTGAGAATCGGTGATCACCATGCGCGGCTTTTTGGAAAGTCCCGCCAGCGTGTGTGGCAGCTCGGTGTCCTGGCAGACCACAGCCGTTGCGTGTGCGTCAAGGATATCGCGCAAAACCATTTGTTGAGGCAGGATCAGCCGTCCCTTGGGCGCGGCCTCGTCGATTGGGGTGACCATCACCACAAGATCGCCCGCACAAAGCAGGTCGCGCACCACGAATTTTTCGGTTTTGAGCGACCGTGCAAACTCGCCCAAGCGGTTTTTCAGTTCTTCCACGCCGTCTCCCGTTTTGGCGCTGACGTACAGCGCGTTTTTGTCGGCAAGCGGCTCTTTTTCGCATTGGTCGCATTTGTTATAGGCAACAAGGAAGGGAATTTTGCGCGTTTCCAATTCTCCACGCAAGAGAAGATCCTGCTCCCCAATGCCGCGTGCGGCATCCACAACCAACACCGCAATGTCGGTGGTTGCCAGCATTTCCTTTGCCTTTTGAACGCGCAACAGTCCCAGCTCTCCCTCGTCGTCAAGACCGGGGGTGTCGAGAATGACCACAGGCCCCAAGGGGAGCAGCTCCATGGCTTTTTTTACGGGGTCGGTGGTGGTACCCTTCACATCCGATACCACCGAAAGATTCTGTCCCGTTACCGCATTAACAAGGCTTGATTTTCCTGCGTTGCGCATGCCGAAAAAGCCAATATGCAGGCGTTCGGCCGATACGGTTTCATTCAGTCCCATAGTGTTCTCCTGTATCAGAAGCGGAAGTCGCGGCGGTTGGAATTGCGGATATTTTTGATGTTATCCTCCGCAATGGCGCGAACCTTTTCCTTGGGGATGCGGTTCAATTCTTCTTCCACCATGCGGTAGCCCACCTCCTTGGTTTCGGGCGAGGCGTAGTCCTCCAGATATTCGGAGAGCGTCATCAGCGCGTTGGGGTGGCAGCAGTTGAGGATCTGTCCCGTTTTGCACAGGCTCATAAAGCGGTCGCCTGTGCGGCCCTCGCGGTAGCAAGCCGTGCAGAAGGACGGGATATGACCGTTTTCCATCAGCCAGCGAACCACCTCGTCCAGCGAGCGTTGGTCGGAAACGTCAAACTGCTCGGTGTCGTGAGGACGCTCCTCGTTGGAGTATCCCGCGTAGCCGCCCACCGAGGTGCGCGAGCCACCCGATACCTGCGACACACCAAGGCGCAGCAGCTTGGAGCGCACCGCTTCGGTCTCACGCGTGGAAATGATAATGCCCGTGTAGGGAACTGCCAGACGGATGCAAGCGGTGATCTTTGCAAAGGTTTCGTCATCGATTCCGTTATCGAATTTATCGGGGTCAATATCATCTGCACGCTTCAGGCGAGGAACGCTGATGGTGTGGGGGCCAACGCCGTGAACCGCCTCCAGATGCTCGGCGTGCAAAAGCAGTCCCGCAAATTCGTATTTGTAAAGCTCCAAGCCGAACAGCACGCCCAAGCCCACATCATCAATTCCACCCTCCATTGCGCGGTCCATCGCCTCGGTGTGGTAAGCGTAGTCGTGCTTCGGACCCGTGGGATGAAGCTGCTCGTAGCTTTCCTTGTGATAGGTCTCCTGGAACAGAATGTAGGTGCCGATGCCCGCTTCCTTGAGCTTGCGGTAGTTTTCAACCGTTGTGGCGGCAATATTGACATTCACGCGGCGAATGTCGCCGTTCTTGTGATGTACGCTGTAGATGGTGTTGATACACTCCAGAATGTACTCGATGGGGTTGTTTTTGGGATCCTCGCCCGCCTCAATGGCAAGACGCTTGTGACCCATATCCTGAAGTGCGATGACCTCGGCGCGAACCTCCTCCTGCGTCAGCTTTTTGCGCGGAATGGACTTGTTCTGGCGGTGATAGGGGCAGTAAACACAGCCGTTGATGCAATAATTGGAGAGGTACAGGGGTGCAAAAATAACGATACGGTTGCCGTAAAAGGCAAGCTTGATCTCCTCGGCAATGGCGTAGATCTTTTCGATCACCTCGGGGATCTCGCAGGCAAGCAGAACCGATGCCTCCTTGTGGGTAAGACCTGCGCAAACGTGACCGGTCTCGGTCTTCTTCGGTCTTGCTTTTTCTAAAATTTCCTCGATGAGAGGGAGGTTGTTTTTGTTTGCTTCGGCATAAGCCAGCGTTTCGCGGATCTCCGCGTCCGAGATGAATTCCTCGGCTTTGAGCGATTTGGGATTGTAGGTTGCCATAATATATGTCCTTTCTTGATGATGAATTTACAAAGATTTCACGTCACCGCGGTCGGTGACCACCTCGTAGCCGATCTCCTTCATGCGAGCGGCAAGCGCATCGCGGCATTCGGCGGCTTCGGAGCCGTCAGATGCTTTGTTATCGTACAAGGCGTATTTTTTTCGTACCGATGGGGGAGATAGATTGGGCATGACCACGTTCGCACCCGACAGGATCCCCATTTCGCGTCCGCGCGGATGAATGCTTCCAAGCGCGGTGGTGGAGGGGAGCAACAGGTTGGGGTGGATCAGTCGCAGGATCGAAAGAAGATAACAGGTCAATTCCAAGGAACCCGCCGATTGATTGCCGAACGGCGTGTCGGATTGCGGAATAAAAGGACCGATCCCGCACATGGCAGGCTTGAAGCGTTCCACAAATTGCAGATCAAGCGCAAGCTCGTGCGCGGTTTGATGGGGGGACCCCACCATAAATCCGCAACCGACCTGGTAACCCAATTCACGCAGATCGTAAAGACAGCGCATACGCGCGTCAAAGGACATTTCCTTTGGATGAAGCTTTTCGTAATGAGCTTTGTCGGCGGTCTCGTGGCGCAAAAGATAACGGTCGGCACCCGCCTGCTTTAAGATCGCGTAGCTTTCCTTGGAGCGTTCTCCGAGCGAGAGCGTCACGGCGCAATCGGGATGACGGTGCTTGATCTCCTTGATCAGATCACACAGAACCGCGTCACTCCAAAAGGCATCCTCGCCGCCCTGCAGGACGAAGGTTCTGAAGCCGAGCGCGTAGCCCTCACGGCAGCAGCCCAGAATATCCTCGGGCGAGAGACGGTATCGCTGGCATTTCTTGTTGGAGCGTTGGATCCCGCAGTACAGGCAATCGTTTTTGCAATAATTGCTGATCTCGATCAAGCCGCGGATGAAGACCGAATTGCCGTAGATCGCTTTGCGCGCTTCCACGGCGCGCTTGGCAAGGTAGTCTGCAAGCTCGGGGGTGCGATACTCGATCAATTCCCTGTATTCCTCAAGCTCTAAGTGATGCGTATCGGCAAGCCGATCGATCAGCTCTTTGTAACGGTTACTCATGCGATTGAATCCCCGAATACGCGGTCTTCACACTCACGCCCGCAAGATTTCCGATCTTGCCCGACAGTGCCGCGATGGTGTTTTGCGGTGCATCCAACGCAATACTGATAATGCTGATGCCGCGCTTGGGATAGGGGAGTCCCATGCGCCCGATGATATATTCGCCATGCTCGTGCAAGAGCGAGTTGATCCTTTCCACGGCATCCTTGTTTTCCACAATGATGCTCATAACAGCCACTCTGTTCTCCATTCCGTTACCTCCAAAAAAAGAACCGCATCTCCCGAGGGGATGCGGCACAAAAACAACACGAAAAACACGAATGTGTTTTCCGCTATTTTAGTTGGTTCGCATCCTTTCACGCAGCCAAACGCTTAATGTCAGGAGTCTATGACAAGTATAACACATTTCGTGCCGTTTGTAAATAGAAAAACCAAAAATACTACAGTATAAGATAAATTTGTGAAAAAAGATTTAACTCTTGACAATTTGATTTTTGAGTGTTATAATGAGATGATTTATTATTACACACAGGAGTGACAAAAATGAACAATTCCGAAAAAACAATGGACAAAATCGTTGCGTTGTGCAAAACACGCGGCTTTATTTTCCCCGGCTCCGAGATCTACGGCGGCTTGGCAAACTCTTGGGACTACGGCCCCTTGGGCGTTGAGTTCAAAAACAACGTCAAGCGCGCATGGTGGAAGAAGTTCGTGCAGGAGAGCAAGTGGAACGTAGGACTTGACAGCGCGATCATCATGAACCCCGAGGCATGGGTTGCATCGGGACACGTTGGCGGATTCTCCGACCCGTTGATGGACTGCAAGCAATGCAAGATGCGTCACCGCGCCGACAAGCTGATCGAGGAGTACGCTTTCCAGAACGGCCTTGACGATAACCCCGCAGGCTGGAGCTTCGAGCAGATGGCTGATTACATCAAGGAAAAGGGCATTGTTTGTCCTCAGTGCGGCAGCACCAACTTTGCCGACATCAAGAAGTTCAACCTGATGTTCAAGACCTTCATCGGTGTTACCGAGGACAATACCAACACCGTATATCTCCGTCCCGAGACTGCTCAGGGTATTTTCGTAAACTTCAACAACGCACAAAGAAGTGCGCGCAAGAAGCTGCCCTTCGGTATCGCGCAGATCGGTAAATCCTTCCGTAACGAGATCACGCCCGGTAACTTCGTGTTCCGTACCCGTGAGTTCGAGCAGATGGAGCTGGAGTTCTTCTGCAAGCCCGGAACCGACCTTGAGTGGTTTGCATACTGGAAGGACTACTGCCACAAGTTCCTCTTGAACCTCGGTATGCGCGACGAGAACCTTCGTCTGCGTGACCACGATCCCGAAGAGCTTTGCTTCTATTCCAAGGCAACCACCGACTTCGAGTTCCTGTTCCCGTTCGGATGGGGCGAATTGTGGGGTATTGCCGACAGAACCGACTATGACCTCGGTCAGCACCAGAATCACAGTGGCAAGGATATGACCTACTTCGATCAGGAGACCGGCGAGCACTACATTCCTTACGTTGTTGAGCCTTCTCTGGGTGCCGACCGTGTGGCTCTTGCCTTCCTGGTTGACGCATACGATGAGGAAGTGATCGATGCCGAGAAGAACGACGTTCGTACCGTTCTGCACCTGCATCCCGCACTGGCTCCCTTCAAGGCAGCCGTTCTGCCTCTTTCCAAGAAGCTGGGTGACAAGGCAACCGAGATCTATGAGGAGCTTTCCAAGTACTTCATGGTGGACTACGATGAAACCGGCTCGATCGGTAAGCGTTACCGCCGTGAGGACGAGATCGGTACACCTCTTTGCATCACCGTTGACTTTGAAACGGTGGGCGACGATACCAAGCCCGCAGACAACTGCGTAACGGTTCGTGACCGTGACACCATGGAGCAGGTTCGTATCCCGATCTCCGAGCTGAAGTCTTATATCGAAAAGAAGATCGAGTTTTAATCAACCGATCGGAATCATAAAAGAAGCGGAGCCAATCGAAAAATGATTGGCTCCGCTTCTTTAATTTTTTCGATCGATACGTTTCGTTAATAGAGCTTTTTCGGGGTATCGAGCAAGCCCGCAAGATAATCGAGCGATACGTTGTAGTATTTTGCCAACGTAACAAAGTGGTGCATGGGTAGCTCGCGTTTGCCGCTTTCATAAAGCTGATACTGCTGTCTTGTTATGTTCAGAGCCTTTGCAACCGTTTCCTGCTTTTGGTCGTGATCCTCTCTCAGATCCTTGAGTCGCCCGTAAAAATACATCATTTTGCTCCGTTCCCAGGTGTAAAAACAACCTTTGTTTTGTTGGTTGCTGCAATTATATCACAGCATTTAAACGAATGCTATCACAAACTTGTAAATTTTTGCGCAGAAATCTCATGTATTTTTTTGAAAAAACAGAAAAATCCCATTTACAAAAAAAGATCGGCGTGATATAATAAATAGTGAATATAAAATCACCGAACGGAGTGGACGAATTATGGAAACGAATGTATGTAATTTGATTGCGGATCTGGTGGACTACGCGATAAGAGAAGAGCTTTGCGAGGACTCTGACCGCGTGTTCTATCAGAACATTTTGCAGGCAGAGCTTGGCGGCGGAGCCTTTGAAGCCGACCGTGAGCCTGTAAAACACGAAACGCTTGACGATATTCTGCAAGCCCTTTGCGATTATGCCATCGAGCACGGTATCATCGAGGACTGCGGAATTACGGGCAGAGACCTGTTTGACACCAAGCTGATGGGACATCTCACGCCCCGCCCGAGCGAGGTCATTCGCCACTTCAATGCGCTTTATGCACTTTCTCCCGAGGCGGCAACCGATTATTACTATCACATCAGTTGCGCTTCCAATTACATCCGCACCGAGCGTGTGAAGAAGGACCTGAAATGGGTTTATACGGGCAAATACGGCGATCTTGATATCACCGTGAACCTTTCCAAGCCCGAGAAGGATCCCAAGGCGATCGCCGCCGCAAAAACGCAAAAGCAGACGGGATATCCAAAATGCGCGATCTGCCGTGAAAACGAGGGCTATTCGGGCAGCCTTTCCCAGGCGGCAAGACAGTCGCACCGACTGATCCCGATCACCATGGCGGGACAGGATTGGTTTTTGCAGTATTCCCCCTACGTTTACTATAACGAGCATTGCATCGCGCTGTCTGCGGCGCACACGCCCATGAAGATCGATCGCGACAGCTTTGTCAAGCTGTTGGATTTTGTAACCGTTTTCCCGCATTATTTCCTCGGCTCCAATGCCGATCTGCCCATCGTGGGGGGCTCGATCCTGACGCACGATCACATGCAGGGCGGTCATTATACCTTTGCAATGGAGCGTGCCGAGATTGAACAAAAATTGCAGTTTGCCGATTTTCCGCAGGTACGCGCAGGTATCGTGAAGTGGCCCCTGTCGGTCATTCGTCTGACGAGTGCCGACCGTGACGCGCTGATCGAGCTTTCCGACCGCATCTTGACGGCTTGGAGAGGCTACAGCGATCCAGATGCTTTCATTTTCGCCGAAACGAACGGAGAGGCGCACAACACCATCACTCCCATCGCGCGCCGCAGAGGGGACGATTACGAATTGGATCTGGTATTGCGCAACAACATTACCACAGAGGAATATCCTTTGGGCGTTTTCCACCCTCATGCCGAAAAGCACAACATCAAAAAAGAAAACATCGGTTTGATCGAGGTCATGGGCTTGGCGGTCCTTCCGTCCCGACTCAAGGCTGAGTTGGAGGCACTTGCCTGTGCATTGCTCGAAAAGCGCGACCTCCGTGCCGATGAAATGCTTGCAAAGCACGCCGATTGGGTGGACGGCTTTATCGGAAATTACACGCTTTGTGCCGATAACGTCACCGAGATCCTGCGAAAAGAGGTCGGAAAGACCTTTGAGGCTGTTCTGGAGGACGCAGGTGTTTACAAATGCACGCCCGAGGGCAGAGCCGCTTTCAATCGCTTTGTTGCACAGATCTGATCGGCTTTAGAAAGGATTATTGAACGAATGAAGAAAAATATGAAATGTTGCGTTGAGCAGACGGTTGCTTTGAATCCGTCGGCTCAGGCGTTGTACAGTACAAGACCTGAATTGAAGGGCGCGGCGGTATTTTCCAAAAGCGGATGCTTTGCCATCGTAGACCGTAAACGCATTGCCTTTTCTCCCGACGGACAAGCGGTAAGCCCCTTTGAGCGTGACGGCAGTATCTGGCTGCCGATGGCACCGATTGCCGCAGGCATTGCACACGCGGCTGTTGTGGACACGCAGGCGGGAACCTTGAACTTTACCTACAGACGGAAAAAATATGAATTTTGCGCCGCCGTTGATCAGATGGTTGTCAGCGGTGAGCGTGTACCGCTTGATTTTGCGCCGATTGCGGCGAACGGAACCCTGTTCTTTCCGTTGAATTTTGTAAAAGAGTTTTTCCATTGGAGACAAAGCTTTTTGGATCCGATGGGCTTGGTGGTGCTTTCCAACCGCAAGGCGATCTACGACAGCGCGCGTGACGAGGACCTGATCTGGCGTTTGATTGCCGATACGTCGTTTGTCCGTCCTACGGGCGAGCGTATCGTTGACGATCTGCGCCGCCGTTTCCCGAATCCCACGCGCGGAAAGCTGTTTGCGTCCTTTGATGAGCTGATGCAGCTGCGCCGTCTTGCCAAGAGCGATGCGGCATTGGGCGGCTATGTTTCTGCGTTGAAACAGACCTACGGTCACAACTCCGATGCTTTTCTGCGTCCCGCAATTACGGCAGATGACGGTGCGAAGGCATTGAAAGCTTCTGCGGATGCACTGCTTGCATTTGTGATGCTTTTCCGTGTAACGGGCGATAAGCAATATGCCGAGCGCGCCGCCGCCGAAGCCGAGGCGATTGCTGATCTTGCAGACTGGAAACGGGACGATTCGTGGCTGTTGTTCTCCAAGGTGGTCTTTGCTATGGCACTGACGTATGACTGGTGTCGTTATGCGTGGAGCGAGGGACGCAAAGCAAAATTGGAGCGTTCGATGCTGCGGAACGCACTGCGCCCGATGCTGGAGGAATACGATGCTCCCGACGGCATGTGGCACGAGGGTGGCTTTTATGCCGCCGTTGTGAACGCAAGCACTTTGGCACTGTCGCTGGCTCTTTCCGATATCTATCCGCAAACCACCTATAAGCTTCTGGAGCGTGTTGTGCGCAATATGGAGCCCTGCTTTGCCGAGGTCGCTCCCGATGGCGGCAACGAAATCAGCACCGTGGTGTGGGAACAAACGGCTCGCGCGCTTGGCTTGACCGTTGCGATGCTGGAGCGTGCCTGCGGAACCGACTACGGCTTTGGTGAAATGCCCGGATTTGCCGCAACTGCGTATTTCCCGATCTACACCGAAACGGCGAACGGAGCATGGAACTACCATGGCTTTGCCGCTGATGCGGTGGATACCTCGATGCAGTATTTCTTTGCGAAGTACACAAAGGACGATGTTCTGGCATGGATGCGCCGACAGGAGCTTTTGTCGGGCAAAAAGGATGTGCATCCGTTTGATATTCTGTTCTATACCCCCGTTGACGATGCAATGACGCCTCACTTGGCTTTGGATACTGTTTATCGCAAGGCGGGACTTTCCGTGATGCGCTCGAATTGGCATCCCGATGCAACTGTTCTGGGCTTGCACGGCGGAAAGAATCATCTGGATGCTTGCGAGAAAAACGCGGGAGCTGTTCTGCTTGAAATGGGCGGAGAGCGATTTTTTGCCAACGCGGGTAAGGAATCGCCCGAACAGAATGCCGATGCGGATGTGAAGATTGTTGAGATGCGTTCTTCTGCAGCGCGTGCTTATGCCGTTGCCGATATGACGAGTGCTTTCGATGCGGCTGTGCGTGCAAAGCGCGGCGTGATGCTGACCGAAAACCGTAGCGTTGCGGTGATCCAGGACGAGATCACCTTTGCCGAGCCCGCCGATTTTGTTTGGAGTGCTTGGACACAGGCAAATACCAAGGTAAGCGGAAGCGGACGGAGTGCCGTGTTGGAGTTGAACGGAAAGCGCATGGGCTGCAAGCTGTGCGGCGTTGGTTCTCCCGCAAAATTCGAATTGACCGAGGATGAGAACGGTTGGAAATGCTTGACGGTTCGCGTTCCAAACAAGGAGAAGCTTCGTATGGCTGTGGTCTGCCGCCTGCTTGCCGATGGCGACCGAGCAACCGAAAAAGTATATGATGTTGTCCCCATGGCAAAATGGGGTGAATGAGAAAAAAGACCGACTCAAAGCGAGTCGGTCTTTTTTGATTACAGTACTTGATAAAAATAAATTTTAGCAACTCTTTTTTCGGCAATACGAAGCTTTAGTCCGTTTTGAATAAGCTCTTGTCCCGAAATTTCGAATTCACCGCCGTCAATGTCGGTAAAACGGTAGGTTTTGGTCGAATCGATCGCGCAAAGATCAAAGGACGCCTCGGTATACGGGCTGTTTTCGCGCTTGAACACCTGGATCATGCCGTCACCCGATTCGGGACGGTGCCACTGTACGGCACACCAAGCGGTTTCGTCCTTGGTAGGCTTGGTTAGGGGATAGAGGTCGCCTTGGAAATAGGGACGCACGCGGCAGTATTCCTCGGCGCGGTCGCGGAGCCACTCCACCTGTCCTGCCTCCGAGCCGAAATGCTCGTTTGCCGAATAGGAGTAGGTGGTGGAAAGACCGCCCGTTGCATAGGCACTGCGCATACGGTAGGTGTCATATACGCGTCCCGAGCCCGTACCGCTGTAGGGCATCCAAAGCGAGAAATTGACGTTGTTTACCTGTGTAACCTCGGGGTTTGGATCTGCGGGGCATTGTGCATCGCTTCTCCAAAGCGCGGTACTGCGCTTCATCATTTCAATGTCCAAGCGCTTGCCGCCCGAGGCACAGTTGTCGATAAAGAGCTTCGGGAAGCGCTCCAAGAGGGTATCCCACAAGGTGTAAAGCCCCATGATGTGTTTGATCTCGGTGATGCCTTGACGATCCTCGGTGTCGTTTCCGCGCCAGTATTCGAGAGGATCCATGTTGAAGTCCTGGCGGTAGCAATCCACGTCCAAGTCTTCAATGCGCTTGGTGATCCAATCGATGCAGTAGTCGAGAGCCTCGGGCTTGCCGAGATCCAACAGAAGCGAGCGGGCATCGCCCTTACGAAGCAACAATTCGGGATGCTCGGCGGCAAAGCGCGTGGAGTATCTGACGCGTTCGGGCTCAAACCAAAGCACAAACTTTCTGCCTGTTTCTTTGATTTTTTCTGCCACGTCACGAAGCGCGTTGGGGTGGATGTGTCGGCTGATCTCCCAGTCTCCAACGCGCTCCGACCAATCGCCCTCAAATTCGTTGTCGGAGGGCAGAGTGTTCTCTCCGCACCAGCCCGCGTCGATCCAGAAAACATCGTTGGGAATGTGATTCTCGTCGATCTGCTCGATGCGCGCAAGCATTCTATCGGTGGTCGTGCCGCCCCAAAAGCCTACCGTAAGGGGAGCGCACTGTGCGTTTTGGGGGATGATATGCCCGCGCAAAAAGCGTCTCCAGAGATTCTGTGAGTCTTCTACCGATCCCGTGTAAGGCAGGATCAGCGCCGACGAGGTGCGGATCTTTTCTCCGGGATACAGCACGAAATGGGTGTCCTCAATCTTGGATTGCAGATGCAGACTGTCCTCGGTGCGTGAAATTTGTGCGTTCCACTGACCTGTCCAACCAACCGCAAAGAAATAGCCCTTGCCGTTTTGGTAGATGTTGAAAAAGGGTGCGCTGCCACCGCTGGAGCGTCCTCCGCGTGTTTTGTACTTTTTCGGAGAACCGTTTGGAAACAGATAACCGGATTGGGAAAGACTTCCGTTGTCGAAATGTGTCGAAAAATCGGTTTCGTCAATGCCGTCGGAGCCGCGCGGATTGAGGATGAACATATCGCGGTCGGGATGCGGGATCCACGGCGTAGGCTTACGGACCTCTGCATGGGGGCAGGGGAGCGATATGTCGCAATCCCACAGTTCACTGATCAGCGGTGTGTTCTCCCTTCCCGTATTTTCAAAATAATTGATGCTTTCATGCGCACCAAAGTCGGGATATAATTTCGTAATATTGGTTACGGTCAGCCCGCAGGCAAAGCGGTAGACCGTTTTGATCTCGCAATCGGTTTCGGATTGCTCTTTTTGGTATCCCTGTTCAAATGCGGGCTTTCCTCCCAGCAAAAAGGAAAGGCGAGGTGTGTTTTTCAAATATTCCATTTTCAAATCCTCTCTTTTTATTTTTTACAGAAATATCAGCGTGCCGACAAAGCACAGACCGATGCTGAACAGCAGGGCGCGTGATGGTTTTTCGCGGAAAACGATCATTCCAACGATCGAGGAAAAGATCATGCTCCCGCCCGTGATAAAGGGATAAAGCACCGTGGCAGGCAGATTTTCGGCACCGATGAGCTGGAACAGATACGAGATCCCTCCAACCGCCGCAGAGGTTGCTACGATTCCGAGCACAAACGGAAGCTTTGCGCGGGGAGCATTCGCCGACTGCTGTCGGTCAATTTTTCGAGTGATCAGAAACGCCGTTCCCGCCAGCACAAGCTTTGCAACGCCGCTGAATGCTACGAACTGTGATGCGCTGACAGCCGCAAAGTCAAGCTGTACCTGATGCGTTTTGGAGACCACACTCACAAGGCCGTTGAGTACGAAGACCGCCAGACACATCAAAAAAAGCTTTGCGTTAAGGCGTTCGCCCTTTTTGGGCAGATTGGATAGCAGGACGGCGAGTATCAGAACCACCAATCCTGCCGTGCGAAGCCATGAAAAGGGCTCGTTCAGAAACAAAAGTCCCCAAATGTAAGGAAGTGTCATGCCGCCCACCATCAAAAAGAGAGAGTAAAGAGCCATACTGCCCGATTTTAAAATACGAAAGCCGAACAGCGTGTAAGCGATTCCGAGTGCCGACAACAGGCACGCCATGATCGCGGAGTAAAGTGAAAACTCAAGTTGAAAGCCGCCGATCGCCCAAAAGATCAAGGCGGTGAAAAGCCCCGAAAGCGCATTGAATGCAAAGCCTGCCGAAAGTGTTGCCCCTGCGCGCTTTTGATAAAGCTTGGACAGCGCAAAATCAACAGCCAACAGGATCGCCGCCAGTCCTAAAAGTCCGTAATCCTTCATGGATCCTCCTTGTTTTTGATATCAAATGTATTATAGCATGAAAAAACGGATATTTCTATTGACAATTCACCAAAAAACATGATATAATCACCAATAAAGAGAGGTGATGACATGGACGTGATCAAAAACAGAAGGATCGAGCATGGTGCTGTCAGCCCATTCGATTTCCGTATCTCGTATGTTGAGATCACACGCGATTCTCCCAACAATCAGTACGATTCGCACGTTCACTCCGAGTGTGAGATTTACGTCAATCTTTCGGGCGACGTTTCGTTTATGGTGGAAAAGCAGATCTATCCCATTCTGCCCGGGAATATCGTGATTACACGACCTTATGAATACCATCATTGCATCTATCACAGCAACGCTCTGCACAAGCATTTCTGGATCCTGTTTTCGGTGGGAGAGAACGAGCGGCTGTTGGGACGCTTTTTTGACCGCCCGATCGGTAAGGGAAACCTGCTTGCGCTGTCTGCCGAGCAACAGACCGAGCTGACGGCGCTTTGCCATGAAATGATCGACGGTAAGCAGGGTGCCGCCGAGCAACAGTACCGATTTTTCCGTTTGTTGCATCTGCTGAACGGCGCACAGACCTCCTTGCCTCCGTTGGAGCAGGAACGCACGGACGTTGCATCGGCGTTGGACTATATCAACACGCATTATGCGTCTCCGATCACGGTGGCAGAGCTTGCCGCACTGTCGCACGTCAGCGTGAACACGCTGGAGCGGCATTTTCAAGAGATCCTGCATATACCGCCGTCGGTTTATCTCAAAAAGAAACGGCTGAGCGTTGCCGCCGAGCTGTTGCACCGAGGGGCTACCGTGGGTGAGGCTTGCCGCGAGTGCGGCTTTTCGGATTATTCCAAATTCATCGCACTGTTCAAACAGACCTACGGCACTACACCGCTGAAATACGGAAAGCAAACACGGAAAAAAACAGAGTGATCGGAAATCTACCAAAAATAATGCGCGGAAGGAAGCTCTTCCGCGCATTGCTTTTTATATAACGAAAACCACCAGCAGAGCCGGTGGTTCCAAAAAGCTTTCGCTTTGCACAGTTCCCGCCGCAGCGGAGGCTCCCTTGTGTAAAGGGAGGCTAAAGGATAGTTGCCACATCTGTGGCAGAGGGGCAACTTCCGCAAGTGGCGGATCATTCGACGAGCCTATAGGCTCAGCGTGTGAAATGCCCCAAGGGGGCTTGTGCAAGCCACCGGCACGGCTGATGGTCATGACTAATATGTTTTATGTGTTTTATGTGTTCGGGGTGTAATCGGAGGGATTGTAATCGGAGGAGTCTGTCTCGTTTACAAGCGACGGTTCTTCGCTTTCAACAGGCAATTTCTTAAGGTCGTTGCCCGATTTAATACCAAGAATCAGATAGTAAATGACCCATGCGTGGAACAGCAGATCGGCGATCATGCTCGTGTCAAACGCTATCAAAGCGAAGAGGAGCAAAATCAGAGTATCCAGCGAAAAGCAGACCAGTGCGCCGATCATCCAGCCTGAGCTTTTTTTGGAAAAGATCCAGCAAAGCAGGTAGGGCAACAGGAGAACTGCCGCAATGGCGATCGCGGTGACCAAAGCAGGGGTGCCAAGCATTCCGAATTCGGGGAAAAAGGCGATTAATTGTCCGATAATTGTGATGTAATACGGGACGGTTGCCGAAAACAAAAAATAGAGGTTCGCCTCTGCAACAGCGAGGACGATATTGATCACGGTGAAGACCAGCACCAGCAACAGGTTCGCTCTGGCGGAGTTATAGCGGTTTTGTGCCAACTGGCGCGGGGAAAGGTTAGGTTGATTTTTCTGAAATTTCATAATACGCTACTCCTTTGTAGATTCTATGATATTATTTTAACACGATAAAAGGAGATTGTCAAGATATCCGTGAAAATCCGCTTTGAAAAGAGGTTTTGATTACTTGACATTGCCGTTTGTTTATTGTATAATAAACTTACCGTAATCATTGATCGTTTTGCTGTTTTGAAAACGGTCAACAGGGTAAAAAAGCAATACAGTGCAACAGCTTCATAATTTTGTGGCTTGCTTTTTCGTCCTGCTTGGATTAAAATGAATAAGAACATGGAGAAAGGAAAATTTATTATGTATCAATTTCCGATCGGCGTAATTATCGACTCCTTCCGCACCGACACCCGCACCGCAATCGAAAAGGCGGCGGCTCTCGGCGCACAGGGTATTCAAATGTACAGCACGAAGGGCGAGAACTCTCCCGAAAATCTGACTCCCGCGAAGCGCCGCGAGCTGTTGGATATCGTGAAGTCCAACGGACTCCGTTTCTCGGCACTCTGCGGTGACCTCGGCAAGGGCTTTGGCAATCCCGACCTCAATCCCGAGCTGATCGAGAAATCCAAGCGTATTCTTGATCTGGCAAAGGAGCTGGAGACCGACATCGTAACCACCCACATTGGCGTGGTTCCCACCGATCCTACGGTTGCGCGCTACGGCATTATGCAACAGGCTTGCTTTGAGCTGTCCCGCTATGCAGACAGCATCGGCTCGCATTTCGCAATCGAAACGGGCCCCGAGACCTCTATGGTTCTCAAAACCTTTTTGGATGCGCTGGGCTCTACCGGTGTTGGTGTCAACCTTGACCCCGCAAACCTTGTGATGGTTACAGGCGACGATCCCGTGCAGGCTGTTCACAACCTCAAGGATTATATCGTGCATACCCACGCAAAGGACGGCGTGATGCTGGAGCGCACCAATCCCGAATACATCTACCGCGTAACTCCCATGCCCGAGGATATGCAGGGCATTAAGTTCTTCAAGGAAGTGCCGCTTGGTGAGGGAAGCGTTCCATTCGTGCCGTACCTGAAGGCTTTGGAGGAGATCGGATACCGCGGCTTTTTGACCATCGAGCGCGAAGCAGGAGAGGATCCCTCCCGCGACATCGGAATTGCCAAGGATCACCTGTTAAATATTATTGCAAACAACTGAGCAAGGAGAAAATATCATGAAGATTTCGGTTAGTTCTTATTCTTATCAGCAGAAAATCAAAACGGGAGAAATGACGCAGCTTGACGTACCGCGCGTTGCGTCTGAAATGGGCATCGAGGGAATCGATTTCACCGAGCTGAAGCCCAATGCGGAGCCCACTCTGCAGGATCAGCTTGAGTATGCCAAGCAGATCCGCGCCGAGGTGGAGAAGTACGGCATTGAGGTGGTTGGTTACACGGTTCCCGCAAATCTGTATCAGGGTTCTCCCGAGGCAGATGAGGCTGAGGTTGAGCGCCTGAAGGGACAGGTGGATGTTGCTGTTGCAATGGGTGCCAAGGTGATGCGTCACGACGTTTGCAAAAAGGAGCGTCAAGAGGACGGAACTGTGGTAAGCTTTGCCAAGATGCTGCCCACGATTGCCGCAAATGCAAGAAAGATCGCGGATTACGCGCAGAGCAAGGGGATTAAGACCTGTTCCGAGAACCACGGCTATGTGGCACAGGACAGCGACCGCGTAGAAGCCCTTTACAATGCGGTGGACCACGAAAACTACGGTTTGTTGGTTGACTTTGGTAACTTTGCTTGCGTGGATGAGGTTTGCACAAAGGCAGTTTCCCGTCTGGCTCCTTACGCGATCCATGTTCACGCCAAGGATTTCCGCATCTACCCCCACGGCAGAGTGACCGAGGAAAAGGGATTTTCCACGCGCGGATGCAACAAGCTGGTTGGATGCGCGATCGGTGAGGGTGACGTAAACGTTGCACAGTGTGTGGCGATCATGAAGCGCGCGGGCTACGACGGCTTTATGACCATCGAATACGAGGGCAACGAGGATTGCATGATCGGTATTGAAAAGGGCTACAAGAACCTGAAGAAATATATCGAGGGTTGATCCTTCCAACATGAAAGGGAGTGCTTCATTTCAAGTGCTCCTTTTTGTTTCTCTCCAAAAACAACCGTTGGTTGATTTCTATTGACATGCTTTCTCTGATTTGATATACTATAGGGGAATCGGATGCCATAAAAAGTTGAAAATAACAAGATTTGCAACCATAAAACAAAAAGGAGGATTTTCAATGAAAAAAATTTTAGGCTTTCTCATAGTGCTGTTGTTGACTCTTGTCCTGTGCGCGTGTCAAACACCCGAAACAACCTCGCCCGATCTCCCTGAAAATGGCGGCGAAAGTCAAGAACCATCCGATAGCGGCAACGAACCTCCCGTTTTGTGTGAAAATGGACATACCTATGGGGACTGGACAGAAACCACTCCTGCCGGATGCTTTGAAGATGGCATAAAATCGAAGATCTGTTCGGTTTGTAACGATACGATTACCGAAAAAATCCCCACCTTGGGCGGACACTATTTCGGCATCAATAATAAATGTAAGGCTTGCGGCGAAGCATACAAACACGGAATTTTGGAGCTTGAGCTGCAGGGAATTGCGTATACCGTGGTTGGATATGACGGCACAACTGCACAGGTCGATATTCCCGCATATTACAGGGATGTTCCCGTAATGGCTATTAGCTCGGGTGTGTTCAGAAACAATACATGTCTGACAAGTGTTTCGATTCCATCTACTGTAATGTTCCTCGACTATTTCGTTTTTGCCAAGTCTCCCAATTTGAAGACCGTGAAGCTTTCGGAGGGGCTTGCGCATATTGGCAGAGATTGCTTTGCGCAATGCACAGGGCTTCGGAACATCACCATTCCCAACAGCGTTGAAACGATTGAAAGAGGCGCGTTCCGAAATTGTTCCGCTATTAAAAGCATTGTCATTCCCGATGGAGTGACCGCTTTGGGAGAAGATACATTTTCTTGGTGCACAGAGCTTTCCGATGTTACGCTTGGGAAGTCACTCACCTCTATTGGGGATCATGCGTTCGGCAGTTGTACCGCGCTGAAAAGTATTCAAATTCCCGATAGCGTAGAAACAATCGGTGAACTCGCGTTTTCGGGCTGTACTGTTTTGGAAAGTATTACCTTGGGAAGCGGTCTTACAAGCATTGGCAAGGGAGCATTTACGCGCTGTGTCAGACTTGCGGGTATTGAACTTCCGGACGGTGTTACAACCATTGAAGATCTTACTTTCTACTCTTGTACCAATCTGAAAAGCGTTACCTTTGGAAACCGTTTGATATCGATCGGTGAGCAGGCGTTCCAAGATTGCCGTAAAATTACCGAGCTTGCTCTCCCGAATTCGATGAAAAGCATTGGAGATTTCGCGTTTTCAGGGTGCATTTCCCTAAAAACGCTTGCAATTCCGGGGGGCATTACAAGCATTGGTGCGAGTGCCTTCAGAGATTGTATAGATCTTGAAACGGTTGAAATCGCCAAAAACAGCAGGCTGGAAACCATTGGGAACTATGCCTTCTATCAATGTACCGAACTGAGCAACGTGACCTATCATGGCTCGACAGCTCGGTGGATGGCAGTTTCCAAGGGCTTCGGCTGGGATATGGACACCTCAGTTGTTGGCGTGACTTGTACCGATGGTACGGTTGTTTTTAATTGATAACCTTTGAAACAGGGAAAGGGCTTCGCATTGCGGAGCCTTTTTTGCAATAACCCGTGAAAATCTCGGATGAAGTGATTGACATCCTTTTTATTTTATGGTATACTATACTGTAAAGATTTTTTAAGTGTAAAGCGAAAGGATTGTTTTACTATGAAATGGACATCTCTCAATGACCTGCGCGAAAAGTATCTGGCATTCTTTGAATCGAAGGGACACCTTCGTCTGCCGTCTTTTCCGCTCGTTCCCATCAACGATAAATCCCTGCTCCTGATCAACTCGGGCATGGCACCCATGAAAAAGTATTTCACGGGTGAGGAGCAGCCTCCCCGTACGAGAGTTACCACCTGCCAGAAGTGCATCCGTACCCCCGACCTGGAGCGCGTGGGACACACCGCACGTCACGGTACCTTCTTTGAAATGCTGGGAAACTTCTCGTTTGGCGATTATTTCAAGGACGAGGCAATTCCGTGGGCTTGGGAGTTTTTGACCGAGACCTTGGAGATCCCGAAGGATCTTCTGTGGTCCTCGATCTATGAGAGCGATGAGCAGGCTTATGATATTTGGGTGAACAAGGTTGGCGTGGATCCCGCGCACGTGGTTCGTCTTGGCAAAGCCGACAACTTCTGGGAGCATGGCACAGGTCCCTGCGGCCCCTGCTCCGAGATCTACTTTGACCGTGGCATCAAATACGGCTGCGGATCTCCCGATTGTAAGCCCGGTTGCGATTGCGACCGCTTCATGGAGATCTGGAACAACGTATTTACCCAGTTCAACAACATGGGTGACGGAACCTACACCGAGCTGACGCAGAAGAATATCGATACGGGTATGGGACTGGAGCGTTTGGCTTGTGTCATGCAGGGCGTTGACAATATGTTCGAGGTTGATTCGATCCACAAGGTGATCGACAACGTTTGCGCGATTGCGGGTAAGGACTACGGCAAGGATAAGAACGACGACATTTCGATTCGTGTAATTACCGACCATATCCGTTCGGCAACCTTTATGATCTCGGACGGTGTTATTCCTTCCAATGAAGGCCGCGGCTACGTTTTGCGCCGTATTTTGCGCCGCGCTTGCCGTCACGGTAAGCTGCTGGGCATCAACCGTTCCTTCCTGCCCGAGCTGGGTGCTGTTGCCATTGGCGAGTCCGATAAGGCATATCCCGAGCTGGCAGAAAAGCGTGACTACATCCTCAAGGTGGTTGCAATGGAGGAAGAGCGCTTCGATGCTACCATCGATGCAGGTCTTGCAATTCTGAACACCATGATCGAGGATGCCAAGAGCAAGAACAGCAATACGCTCACGGGTGAGGATGTGTTCAAGCTGTATGATACCTTCGGCTTCCCGATCGACCTGACGCGTGAGATCGCTGAGGAAGCAGGACTTTCGATCAACGAGGAGCGCTTCGCAGAACTGATGCAGGAGCAGAAGGTTCGTGCGCGTGAGGCAAGAGCCAATATCAGCGGTTGGTCGAATGCGTCCAAAACGCTTTTGGAGGGCTTGAAGGAAACCGAATTTGTTGGATATGATAAGATGTCTGCCGAGGCAAAGGTTGTGGCAATCATGGCAGATGATATGGCTGTAAACGAGATCTCCGAGGGTGACTGCTCGGTGGTTCTTGACACCACTCCCTTTTACGGAGAGGGCGGCGGTCAGATCGGTGACACGGGTGTGATCCGCACCGCAACCGCTGAGTTGATCGTTACCGATACCAAGAAGACCGATGGCATTTATATTCATCTTTGCACCGTGGCTTCGGGTGCTGTCAAGGTTGGCGACACCGTAACCGCGTTGGTTGACGCAGACAGACGTGCGGCAATTATGAGAAATCACTCGGCTTGCCACCTGTTGCAGAGCGCATTGCGCACCGTTCTCGGTTCGCATGTTGAGCAGGCAGGCTCTTACGTTTCGGATAGCGTTTGCCGCTTTGACTTCACACACTTCTCGGCAATGACCGCAGAGGAGATCGCAAAGGTGGAAGATCTGGTCAATGCCGAAATTCTGGCAGGACAGGCAGGCTCCATGACTCCTATGGCTCTGGAAGAGGCAAAGAAGCTGGGTGCTATGGCGTTGTTTGGAGAAAAATACGGCAAGATCGTTCGCGTGGTTCGCATGGGTGAACATTCCATCGAATTCTGCGGCGGTACGCACGTTGATAACACCGCAAAGATCGGTATGTTCAAGATTCTGAGCGAATCCTCGGTAGCCGCAGGCGTTCGCCGTATTGAGGCAACCACGGGCTTGGGTGTTCTTGGCTTGCTTGCCGAAAAGAATGCGCTGATCATGGACACGGCAAAGGAATTGAAGGTTCAAAAGCCCTCCGATCTTGCAAAGCGCGCGGCTCAGCTTCAGGCAGAGCTTTCGGCAATGAAGAAGGAGATCGAGTCACTTAACTCCAAGATGGCGGCTTCCAAGCTGGATGACATTATGGCAAATGCCGTGAATGTCAAGTCGGTTCGTTTGGTTTGCGCAGACCTCGCAGGTATGCAGGCAGATGCGGCTCGCAGCCTTGCCGATGAGATCAAGGCACGCTATGAGGACGTTGTTGCGGTTCTCTCGATCCACGGTGACGGAAAGCTGAACTTTATTGCTGTTGCGGGAAAGACCGCAGTTGCAGCAGGCGCACACGCAGGCAAGCTTGTTGGCGCGGTTGCGGCAGTGACAGGCGGTAAGGGAGGCGGACGCCCCGACAACGCAATGGCAGGCGGACGCGATGAAGCAAAGGTTGCAGAGGCACTTGCCGCTGCAAACGATGCGCTTGCAGCAATGTTGAAATAATCTTGATTGATAATCATGGGACAGGCCGTTGGTCTGTCCCATGTTATAAAAATAAGCAATTTATTCCTTGTTCAAAATATGAATACAATGGAGGCTTTTTATGAAAATTCTTTTGAAGGGTGATCCGGAACTGTTGAAGGAGGGCGTTGCGTGCCTTGCGTCCGATCTTGGAATTACGCTGGCCGAGGGCGGCTACGTTCTGAACGCCAAGCAGGTGGATGTGCCGACTTTGCGTGTATCCTTGTCGGGCAACGAGCTGGAGATCGTGTACTGTGAGCGTTGTCAATTCTTCCGTGCGTTGGGACTTGCCGTGGAGGCGATACGCGAGGGAAAAGAAGCGTTTTGTATTGAGGAACAGCCCGCGTTCCGCATGAACGGACCGATGTTTGATATGTCGCAGGGCAATGCGGCGTTCAATGTCAAAACGCTGAAGGGAATCATGCGCTCATTGGCACTGATGGGCTTGAATACTCTGATGCTTTACACCGAGGATAACTACGAGGTTCCGAACCGTCCCTATTTCGGTTATATGCGTCCCACCTACACCCAAAAGGAATTGCGCGAACTGGATGACTATGCGTGGTCGTTGGGAATTGAAATGATCCCCTGTATCCAAACGTTGGCGCACATGCCCGACGGACTTCGCTGGGCTTGCTTTGAGGAGATCCGCGACTACGACGACTGCCTTTTGGTTGGCAAGGAGGAGACCTACGAATTCATCCGTGACTTGTTGGTTGCGGCAAGTGCGCCCTTCCGCACAAAGCGTATTCACGTGGGACTTGACGAGGCATGGAAGCTCGGCAGAGGAAAATACATCGATACCTTTGGCTATGAGGAGCCGGGTGCTATCATGAAAAAGCATCTGGCACGCGTGATGGATATCGTGCGTGAGCTTGGCTTGCAGCCCATGATGTGGGACGATATGTTCTTCCGTACAGCAGGACAGAAATATCACGATCCATACGCACCGATTCCCGAGGATGCCTATGAGACACTTCCAAAGGGGATGCGCTGCATCTTGTGGGATTATTACACGGTAGGGCAGGATCAATACGAAGCACTTCTGCGAAAGCACCTTCTTCTTGATCGGGATCTGATCTTTGCAGGCGGTTGCTGGAGCTGGCGCGGCTTTGGTCTTGCATGGGATCAAACCTTGCGTTCCACCCTTGATGCCTTGAACGCTTGCCGTGCGTGCGGTGTGAAAGACATTTTTATGACCACCTGGGGCGATAACGGAACCGAATCGCTTGCCACGGTCAATCTGGTTGGCTGTCAGTTATTTGCCGAGCTGGGATATGCCAAGGACTATGACCGCGAAAAGCTGGCGCGCCGTTTCCGCTTCTGTACAGGCGGCAACCTCGACGATTTCGAAAAATTGCAGTTGTTGGATCTCAACGATTGGATCAAGAGCCTGAATCATCCCAAGCCCCACCATTGCAACACCTCCAAGATTATGATGTGGCAGGATATTCTCACGGGCTTGGCAGATAAAAACTACGAAAATGCAAACCTGAATGCGCACTACGAGGCACTCACTCCCGTGTTTGAGCAGGCGGTTGGCAGAAACGGAGCGCTTGACAATTTGTTTGCTTATTCCGCGCTGGTTTCGCACACGCTTTCCATCAAATCCGAGATGGGCTTGCGTCTGACTGCCGCTTACCGTGCAGGCGACAAAGAGGCTCTTCGGCGGTTCGTGGAAGAGGAGCTTCCCGAGCTTTCTGCGCGCGTGCAGACACAGCGTCTTTCGCACATGGAGAACTGGATGAAGCTTTACAAGCCCTTTGGTTGGGACATCATCGATATGAGATACGGTGCGCTTCTGGCGCGCATCGACAGTGCGATCCGTCAGGTCAAGGCGTATCTTGACGGAGAGCTGGAAACGATTGAGGAGTTGGATGCCGAGCGGCTGTATCTTGACCGTGAAGGTCCGTACGAGCTCAATCACTACGGACGTTACGTTTCCCCCAGCCGCATTGACCCCAGAGCATAAATAAAAGCCGATGAGGATTTTCGGATCCTCATCGGCTTCTTGTATATTTATGAATTGTTTGTAACGATCTCCTTTGCTTTTGCATAGAGGCGGCGCAAAACGCTGTCGCGCTCCTCGGGGGAAAGCTTGGGATCGATCTTGCTTTCAATCGAAAAGCAACCGTCAAAGCCGATCTCGCCAAGAGCGGCACCAAAATCCTTCCAATCTGCCACGCCGTCACCGATCAGCCAATGGCGGTCGCGTAAGCCGTCGTTATCGTGAACGTGCAGGGCATACAGGTAGTTCTTTCCGATCAGACGTACGGCCTCTCCGGGTGTGACATTGAGTACCTGCGCGTGTCCCGTATCCAAGCACATACGGAAGCTCTCAAGCCCCAGCTCCTTGACCAGTGAGAGCGTTTGCTGCGGACGGGCAAGGCTTTGACACGGAAATGGCATATTTTCCAAGCATACTGTTACGCCAAAATCCTTTGAAAAGGCACAAAGACGGGTGAAAAATTCTTTGTTGATCTCTCTGACAAACACGGGATCGGTATCAATGCGCTTTTGCGGCATGAGGTTGTGCAGAACCATGCGGTCACAGCCAAGCAGTGCAGTTCCGCGAATCGCCTTTGTCATTTTCTCAAAGCGTTCTGCGCGCCCTTCCTTGGTATCGTCCACCGTGGGCCAACGCCACGGACCGTGGACTTGATGAACCGTGATCCCCACGCGCTCGGCAATTTCCCTGTGTGCGCGCACATAAGCATCGAATTCGGATTCTTCCATTAAAAACAGATCGGTTTGGGTGTTGACAAAGCCTTGATAATCGATACAGTCAAAGCCGATCGATTTGAGCTGCTTCAGCTCCTGTTCAAACACAGCCATGTCGGGATTGTAAACGCCTGCCGTCATTCCGATTTTCATAAATTTCACACTCCTGCTTCCGCGCACAAAAGGGCGCCGACCTTACTTGGTCTATTATATCATATTTGGGAAATCAAGTCAAGTTCTTTGTGATAGGGCTTGACTTTTCGGGATGTTAAGTATATAATATTAAGGATAATTGCAAAAGAAATCAGGGAATGATATGAAACAAGCGATACGTTCGGCATTTGTAAAATCCTTGCCCGTGCTGGCAGGCTACCTTGTACTGGGATTCGGATTCGGGATCCTGTTGCAAAAGGCGGGCTACAGCATTATCTGGGCATTCTTTATGAGTCTTACCATGTATGCGGGAGCGATGCAATATGTTGCGGTCACGCTTCTTTCGGGAGGCGTTTCGCTCATTACCGCCGCCATTACCACCTTTATGGTCAACGCGCGTCATCTGTTTTACGGAATCTCCATGATCGAGCCTTACCGCGGGGCGGGGAAGTACAAGCCCTATCTGATGTTTGCGATGACCGATGAGACTTATTCGTTGGTTTGCTCCGGAAAAGGCCCCGAGGGGGTAAATTTCCATCAATATGCATTCTTTTTGGCGTTGTTTGACCATTGCTATTGGATCGCGGGATGTGTTCTGGGAGCAACTGTGGGAACGCTGTTCTCCTTTAACTCGGCAGGTGTGGAGTTTTCCATGACGGCTTTGTTTATCACGGTTTTCGTGGAACAATGGAAGACCACCAAAAATCATATTCCCGCCATCATCGGCGTGGTTGCAACCCTTGTGTGCCTTTTGATCTTTGGGAAGGACAGCTTCCTGATCCCCTCCATGATGGTGATCGGTCTTCTGCTTTGCCTTGCAAAGCGGCAGCTCGAGGGAAAGGGGGACAACTGACATGAACGGAACGATTCCTGTATGGCATTCGATTGCCATTATTGCCGTGATTGCTGTGGTGACCGCCGCTTTGCGGATGCTCCCGTTTTTGATCTTTGGAGGCAAACGCCAAACGCCCAAGATCATTTTGTACCTCGGCCACGTGTTGCCCTTTGCCATTATGGGTATGCTGGTGGTGTATTGCTTGAAGGACGTTTCGGTGCTTACCTACCCCTTCGGGCTGCCCGAGCTGATTGCAGGCGTTGTGGTGGCACTGTTACATCTGTGGCGCAGAAACACGTTGATCAGCATTGTTTCGGGAACGCTTCTTTATATGCTGTTGGTTCAATTTGTTTTTGTGTAAACTGAGGAAGAAAATGAGATTTGTCAATTACAGTATTTTTTATAAAGATTTGAAAAATCACGGCTTGGAGTACGCGGCGCGTCATACGCGCGAGCTGGGATGTGATGCCGTTGAATTTTTGGATTTTGCACCGCTGTGTGAAAGCTCTTCGCTCAACCGCTATACACCAACCGAAGCAAAACGCATTCTGAGTGAGTACGGACTTGGCGTGTCCTGCTATTCGGTAGCCTTGAATCTGTTAGAGGGGGATCCCGAGCGCACCGTATCGGATCTGGAGCGCATCATCGGTTATGCGGCGGAGCTGGGTTCTCCCCGTTTCCACCACACCTTGGTGGTGAATTTGGCTCCGAGCTTGATGAGTGTTACCTACGATGAAGCACTGGAGCGTATTTACCCTTATGCCGTGCGGATTGCCGATTGTTGCCGTGGGCATGGGCTGACCTGCCTGTATGAGCCGCAGGGCTTGTATTTTAACGGTGTCGAGGGGCTGGGACGCTTCTTTGCAAAAATCAATCGGGATTGTCCTAATGTGGGAATCTGCGGTGACGTGGCAAACGGGTTGTTTGCCGACACAAGTGCGCAAGAGATCTATGATGCTTTTATCGACAGCATCCAACATGTACACGTGAAGGATTTTCTCGTGCTGAACTCCGCGGCAGAGGGCGTCAAGCCTTATGTCAGCTTAGGCGGTAAATATCTGTGCGAGTGCCGCATGGGAGAGGGCGTTACCGATTTCGCTTATTGCTTTGAAAAACTGATGGCAGTGGGATATGACGGAGATATTTCGTTGGAATTTGTGGGGGACGATGAAGAGGTTCACCGCTCCATGGCATTTGTTCGCAGCTTTTTTCAGGAGGGAAAATTATGATTCGTTTTGATGAGATTTCGGAAACTGTTTTGCACAATTTCAAGGGCGGCGAGGGCGCACTTCGCGCACACATGGTGGTGGACGATCTTAACCGCTTCATGCGCGGAAAGCTGGAGCCGGGATGCTCGATCGGCTTGCATACGCACGCGGATTCCTCGGAGATCTTATATGTGATCTCGGGCGTTGGAACCGCAATTCTGGACGGCGTGGAGGAAACGCTGCTGGCGGGTGACGCACACTATTGTCCCAAGGGACACACGCACACGCTGATCAACCGCGGTACGGAGGATCTGGTCTTTTTTGCGGTGGTTCCGCAACAGTAAAAAGGAGAGACGCTATGAAGCTATTGATTGTGGTCGATATGCAAAACGACTTTATCGACGGAGCTCTCGGAACTCCCGAAGCGGTCTCGATCGTGCCTTACGTCAAGCAGTTGATCGAAGGCTTTGAGGGAAAGGTGCTGTTCACGCGTGACACGCACGATACGCGCTATATGGAAACGCAGGAAGGGCAAAATCTGCCTGTCCCGCATTGTATCAAGGATAGCCACGGTTGGCAGATCCGCCCCGAGCTGGAGGCTTTGCGCAAGACCGAGGCGATCGATAAGATCACCTTTGGCTCCAAGGATCTGGTTTCTGTCTTAGCAAACGAGCAGGATCTTGAAAGCGTTACCTTTGTTGGTCTTTGCACCGATATTTGCGTGATCTCGAATGCAATGCTGGTCAAGGCGTTCTATCCGGAACTGCCCCTGTTTGTGGATGCTAAGGGATGTGCGGGGGTAACACCCGAAAGCCACCGCAATGCGCTCAGTGCCATGAAAATGTGCCAGATCACGATTTTGAATGACTAAACGAAAAGGGATTCTTACCAAAACAGTAAGAATCCTTTTTTATATCTTATTTTCCTGTAAACGGTTTAAGAATTCGGTGATCTCGTTGCCAACGGCGGTCAGCTCGGAAACGAATTCCTGAACGGTCATACGCAAAATTCCCGAATGAACAGCGGAAAATTGCAACAAGCGGTCACCAGACACCATGCGGATGCTGTAGTCGGGGCCCATTTCATGCATCAGCCCCTCGATAAAGGCATCGGCGGTCTGATTTTCCTTGGTGTAGACCACCCGATAGCCGTCATGCCGAAAATCCGATCCCGTGCCGTCCTTGACCAAGTACGCGTCAAAGACCAAGATCAGCTCGGTTTTGGTAAACGCCACGTAGTTGCTCAGAATATCCATTAAGCTTTCCCGTGCTTTTTCTAAAGAAAACTCGGAGATCTCACGAAGAGGCTCCCAAGCGTGGATCAGATTGTACCCGTCCACAAGCACCAGATTTCTGCGCGGTGCAATATTCTTTTTAGAAGTCTTTTTTCCCGATTTTGCAGCGGAATTGACGCGCGGCTCGCTGTATCGGCGGCGTTTGATAGGGCCGAATTCGCGTAGCATGATCGCTTCCAATTCTTCATCGCTCAGGTCGTACCGCTTTGCCAGCGTTTTTGGCTTGGGAAGGATTGATTCGGCAGAGGGCATGGTGACGTTCGCCTCGAGATGCTTGTAGTTTTCCACCTCGTTCCAGGGAACCACAAAGCCTGCACCGTGTGCGCAAAAGACCGAATGAGGCGTGTTTTCAAGATCTGCCGTAGGATCATACCCCGCGTTGGCAACGATCTCGTCCGCGTTGTGGCAGGTGGCGTAGCCGTCAAATTGACAGGTGAGCGTCCCTTTTCCGCGCGTGTAGGAAATGACCTCGCGCGTGTAGTCGTGCAGCTCGGAGACAGGGGCTTTTCCGCAAAGCACAGTGCTTTCGCGGTTCGCAGACTCCACCTCAAAGCTTGCCGCACGCAATTGCAGATCCGACATGGCGCGTCCCACCGAATCGGAGGGAATGCACAAGCGGAAGCGATAATAGGGCTCCAACAGCTCACAGCCTCCAACCATCAGTCCGTGACGCACCGCGCGGCAGGTCGCTTCGCGGAAGTCGCCGCTCTCGGTGTGCTTTTGGTGCGCTTTGCCTGCCACCAGCGTGATCTTGGTGTCGGTCAGTGCCGCGCCGATCAGCACACCCCTGTGATCCTTTTCGTAAAGGTGTGAGAGGATCAATCGCTTCCAGTTGGTGTCCAGCGTGTTTTCGGGCAGACGGGTATCAAAAACCAAGCCTGTTCCTGCAGGCTGAGGCTCCAAGAGCAATTGCACCTCGGCGTAGTGGCGAAGCGGCTCAAAATGCCCAATGCCGATCGCGCGTTTGGCAATTTTTTCTTTGTACAGGATCTTTCCCGTATCCAATTCACAGGTAATCGAAAAACGGTCGTGTATCAACCGCTTCAAAAGGTCGATCTGAATGTCGCCCATCAAGCGCGCCTCGATCTGGTGCAGTTCCTCGTTCCAATACAAATGCAGGGAAGGCTCCTCCTCCTCAAGCTGCTTGAGCTTTGGAAAATACTGTATCGGATCACAGCCGTCGGGGAGCAGGATGCGATAGGAGAGCACTGGCTCCAGAATGGGGGCGCAGGTGTTGCTTTCCTCTCCGAGTCCAAGCCCTGTATATGTTGCCGACAACCCGCATACCGCGCAGATCTCACCTGCAGAAACGCTGTCTACCTGCTCAAATTTCTCACCCGAATAGAGTCGGATCTGGGAGACCTTTTCCGCCATCGCCGCACCGGTGCTGCTTTGATACCGTATTTCGTTCCGCGCCGTCAGGGTTCCGCCCGTGATCTTCATGTAGGTCAGGCGGGTGGTGCCGATATGCGAGATTTTATAAACGCGTGCGCGAAATCCGTTTTTCTCGTAGATCGGAGCAGGCGTGAATTTTTCAAGTGCTTCCAAAAAGAAAGCGATTCCCGTCATGCGTAAAGCCGCGCCGAAGAAGCAAGGGAACAGCCTCCTTTGGGCGATCAGCTCTCCGATATCTGCGTCGTCGATCGGCTCGCCCGACAACACGTTTTCCAAAAAGGATTCGTGGATCAGTGCCAAATGCTCGTCCAGCTCCTCTTTGGTTTGCGCCTCGTGAAAGGCAACGCAAAGGGGCGAGAGTGCATGGGCAATCTCGCCTTCGATTTCTTCCTTGCGCTTGATCGCAAGATCGGTTTTGTTTACGAACAGAAAGGTTGGAATTTGATAGAATTCCAAAAGCTGCCACAGTGTGCGCGTGTGACTTTGTACGCCGTCGGTTGCGCTGATCACTAAAACAGCATAATCCAATAGCGCGAGTGTACGCTCGGTCTCGGCGGAAAAATCAACGTGTCCCGGTGTGTCCAGCAAAATAAAGTCACAGCCTTGTGTGGAAAAACGCGCTTGCTTGGAAAAAATGGTGATTCCGCGCTCCCGTTCGATGGCGTTTGTGTCAAGAAAGGAGTTTTTGTAATCCACCCGTCCCAGCGAGCGGAGCTTTCCCGATAGAAAGAGCAACGCTTCCGAGAGCGTGGTCTTTCCCGCATCAACGTGCGCCAGAATTCCAATGGTCAGTTTCTTTTTCATGCAACAGAGACTTTATCTTCTGAGAATTCTTTTTGCAATACGGAGCATCTTGCGCGCGGCGCGATAGAAAAATGCGGGGATCTTTCCGTGACTGTTGACCAAAAATACGTCGATGTCCTCGTCAAACACGATGCGGCTGAGTGTGCAGTCGATCAGAAGGCGGGAGATCTTCACAGGCGTAGAGAAGGTCAGGTGGATCTGCGGATCGTTTTTGAGGAAGACCATGCGGTCGTCAATCACGCGTCCGTTGTTCGTCACGTCTTTTGCCGTGTAGTCGGTTTGCGTTCCGTCCTCGTTGATCACGCGAATACGCAGATCGGTCACGGTCAGGTGTCCGTATTGGTACGGATCAAATCGGATCTCGGAGATCGCATCGACCTCCTTTTGACCGGGGACGAAGCAGAAACGGAATTCCTTGTTGTTGACGTTGAAATCGGGATAAAACTTTTTCTTTTGGTCAAAGCCGTTTCCGTCATTATAGAACAGCTCCTGCATGAAGGTAGCGTCCTCTTCCTCCATTTCAACCGCACCCTTAAGTGCGTTTGGGGGCATCAGAATGGGAGTTTCCACGAACCGCTTTACGATTTTTTTGTAGTTGCGATCCCATTCGTCCTTTTTGTGTACCGAAGCGGAATTTTCCGCGTTGAGCCAGTTGCGGTACAGGAAGGTGATCTCCTCGGTATCGGATACGCCCGTGAGCATTGCACAGCGCACCAGATAGTCCCAGTCCTCGGTGGTGGTCAAAGACTCATCAAAGCGCAGACCGTAGTTCTTGAACGCGTAAGCGGGGAATGCCAGCGAGCAGAGGGGGCAGGTGTTCAGCTTTAACTCATCATAGAGCTTGAATTTCGAGCAATATACATTGTCGGGAGCGCCTGCGGCTCTGGGGGTGTTTTCAAATCTGCCGCCCACCGTTTCCCAGTCCTGCAGAACCGAATAAGCGTGCAGGATCGTGCCGTTGTGCTTTTTGTGCAGATCATAAAAGGCTTGTACCCAATGGTCGAATACCAGATCGTCGTCATCCAGCACGGCGATATATTTGCCGCGTGCTTCTTCAAAGCCACGGTTGAGGGGAGTGGTTCTGGTACCGCCCATGACGGGGATCAGACGCGTTTTTTCGCGTACCCATTGGGGCAGATCATCGATCAAGCCGCTGACCAGCGTGTGCTGTTCATCGGACAGATTGTGTCCCATGATCAAAAGTTCAAAATCGGTGTTGCTTTGTCCCGTCAGACAGAGCAGCATTTCGGTCAGCATATCGGGGCGTTTGCCCTGTGTACGGGTGATAACGGTCAGAAAAGGACCGTCGTGCGTATCGTCCTTGGCAAAAGCAGCGCGCTCTTTTTCCATGTAGGTGTGCGCCGCCTCGTGCAAAGCGGTGTCGGCGGGAATATTTTTTTCAAGCCACGCAAAGTATTCGTTTACCGACGTGGGGTTATAATTCTTATCATTCATCAAACGGTCACCTCACTCAGTACGTATAGCGGCTCTTCGCAAAGTCATCGCCGTAAAATTTTGCAACCTTATGGTCGGGATCAAGCTGCTTGGGGAGCGTTCCCTTTGCCTTCATGTCCTCAAATTTTGCAATGATCCTTTTGCCGATCTCGTCGCCGTTTGCGAATCTGTGGTAAAGCTTCTTGAAACGGTCGCGGTTGCACCATTTATACGCCATGAAGAGCGCCGATTCTTGTGAATAATAAGCCTCTGCCGCTGTGGGCTGCCAGTTTGCGGTTGCCGAAAGCTGTTTTGCGTGGAAGGCTACGCAATCGGGACGGTAGATCAGCTTTTTGCCAAGCAAACGAACGCGCCAGGAAATATCAACGTCCTCGCAGTACAGGAAAAAGCTTTCGCAGTCAAATCCGGAAACCTTACGGAAGGTTTCGGTGGCAATCATAAAGCAAGCACCCGTGATCCATTCGGTTTCAAGCGTTTTGCGGTTGTATTCCTTCGGATGCTCCAGGGGCGTTTGTCTGGCTTCCACAATGCCAACCTCGCTGTCGGGAGCCAGGAACGGCTCCAACATTCCCGAAAACATACGGGGACAAACCAGAATATCGGGATTGATGATCAACAGATAATCGGCATCGGCGTTTTGGCTCAAAAGATTTTGTCCCTTTCCGTAACCTGTGTTCTCGTTGAAAAAGGTATAGCGGAAGGTGAAATAGTCACGGTATTCCTCGGACAGTGCCGCGATCTCTTCCTGTGTGTAGATCGGCTCGGGGGAGGCATCTCCGTAGGACACAACAACCTCTCCCAGCTCTTTGCCTGTGTTGCGGTTTACCCGAACGGCATTTGCCATGCTCTCAAACGCGCGTTTGAGCGATGCCTTTTCGTTCTTGTAAACGACGGCTTGGATTTGTAAAGAAACAGACATATCGTCCTCCATGATGATCTTTATCAGCGGTACTCCGCAGCCAGCTTTTCAAATGCGGGCAGAGCTCCCAGAACGCGAGCTTTGTCTACGCAGTAAGCAATTCTGACGTATCCCTTCACGCCGAAATCGTCGCAGGGAACCACCAAAATCTCATGCTCCTTGGCTTTTTCGTAGAACTTGTATGCGTCCTCCTCCAATGCCTTAACAAACAGATAAAAGGCACCGTCGGGCTTGACGCACTCGTAGCCGTAAGCGGTCAGGTTGTTGTAGAGCAGGTCGCGGTTCTCGCGGTAAACCTCGATATCGACCTTTGCGTCCATGCAGCGTGCGATAACGTGCTGGAACAGGCTGGGTGCGCAAACGTAGCCGAGCGATCTGCCCGCACCGCACACAGCGAGATAAATATTCGTGCCGTCCTCCATCTTGGGAGAGACTGCGATGTAGCCGATACGCTCACCCGGGAGCGAGAGCGACTTGGAATAGGAATAGCATACGAGGGTGTTATCGTAGTAATTCATCAGATAGGGAACGGTTACATCGGAGTAGACCAATTCACGGTAGGGCTCGTCCGCGATCAGATAGATCGGCTTGCCATACTCAAGAGACTTTTTGCGAAGCACCTCGCAAAGTGCCTTGACGGTTTCCTCGGAGTACACCACTCCGCTGGGGTTGTTGGGCGAATTGAGAGTGATCGCCTTGGTGTTGGTGTTGATCTTACTCTCAAAATCTGCAATGTCGATCTGGAAGGTCTTTTCCATCGGTTGGCTGACCACGATCTTGCCGCCCGCATTCTCAATGAACACGCGGTATTCTGTGAAAAAGGGTGCGAAAACGATGCACTCGTCTTTCGAATCCTCTTCGATCACAGCCTTCAGGCAGATCGACAGCGATGCTGCCGCGCCGCAGGTCATGTAAATGTGATTGGGGGTGATCTGTACACCAAAGCGCGCCTTGATGCTGTCCGCGATCGCCTCTCTCACCTTCAGGTCGCCCTGCGCCGAGGTGTATCCGTGCAGGAGTACCGAATTCTCGGAGTCCAGCAGTTCACGGATGGTGTCGTTGACCGCCGCAGGAGCGGGAACGCTGGGGTTACCCAAGCTGAAATCGAACACGTTTTCGGGGCCGATCTCCTTTGCGCGGGTTTTGCTGTATTCAAAAATTTCTCTGATGATCGAACGCTTGCTTCCAAGCCCGAACATTTTTTGATTGTATCCCATAATAATTATCCACCTTATAGTCCGAGCAATCTTTTTGCATTTTCGCAAAAGATCTTTTCCTCGGTTTGTTGATTCAAAGAAAATGATTTTAAAATTTCCACGTCGCCGCGGATATCGCTCCAAGGAGAATCCGATCCGAACAGAATACGGTCCTCACCGTGCCGCTCTAAGATCTTTTTGAAGGTTTCCTCTCCGATAAAGCGCAACACGTATGCGGTGTCAAAGTAAACATCCTCACCGCACAAAAGGCTGAGAACCTCGTCAAACATCTCGTTTGCACCGCAATGTGCCAGCACGAATTTGGAATAAGGCACCCGACGGATCAGTTCTTTTGCAAGTGCGGGAGTACAGCGAACGGGGCAGTCGGGGTAACCGCCGTCCACGCCCGCGTGTGTCAGCACGATCAGATCGAGATCACGCGCACACTCCAGAATACGAACGTACCCCTCGTCATTGATATAGGTCTGTTGGTAGTCGGGATGGATTTTTACACCGCGAAAGCCGTTTTCGCGGATCCATTTCATTTTACCCTCGATATCCTCGCAAGCGGGATGAATACCGCCAAACGAGAGGATCTGTCTTGCTTGTCCTGCAAAACGCTCGTTGATCTCCTTGGCAAAGCGATTGACGCTTTCAAATTGCAAGGGATTGGTTACTACAGGGAGATTGATGGCAATATCGGCGCCGCCTGCCTCCATCGCGTGAAGAAGACCGTCGGTCGAGCCGTTGGTATGAGGCGGGATATTTGCCTTTTGCGCAAGATAGTCGATGGTTTTTTGCGCGATTTTATCGGGAAAAATGTGCGCGTGGAAATCGATGATCATGGTTTACCTCGAAAAATCAGTTTGCGAGATGATCGCAGGAAATGGTCTCGATGCCGCAGTTGGTCAGGATCGAGTCAAGCTCGGCAATATCGGACGCTTTGAGAACAACATAGGCATCGTCTGCCTCGATGGACAGACCGTACATGTATTCAATGTTTACGCCGCTGCGGTCGATCACCTTTAAAAGATCCTTCAGGGCCCCCACACTGTGTGGGATCTTGATGATCGAAACATCGGACAGAAGCGAAGAAAATCCGTTTTCGGAAAGCTTTTCACGTCCCAGCGCGGGCTGATCAACGATCAAACGGAGCAATCCGAATTCGGCGGTGTCGGCAAGGCTGAGCGAAAGAATGTTGACGTTATTGCTTTTCAGCACGTCCAGTACGTCGCAAAGTCTGCCTGTTCTGTTTTCAACAAAAACGGTAAGCTGTTTTGCAAACACGGTAGGTTCCTCCTTGATTGGTAAGAATGTTATGGGGAGGCATTGTTAGGATTCCCTTAACAATGCGCTTCATACCCCTGTAAAAAGGCTTTTTTGTTCAGTTCAATGGTCTTGGGCGGAACGGTTGTTTCCACAACGCCCAGCCAAGTTTCCTTGTCAAAGCCGATGAACTTTGCGCTGTAGCCCAGCACGACAGAGTTGAGCACCTTGCTGTTGCCCAATTCCTTTGCGGCACCCATGCCGTCAATGGCATATACGGTATGCTCTTTCTTCAATTCTTCCAAAATGTTCTCGGGATAGGTCTTCGCCCCGATCACAACGGTCATGGGATCGATGCGGCAATCGTTGACCACCAAAACACCGTCCTTCTTGAGGAAGTGAGAATAGCGCATAGCTTCCAGGCGTTCAAACGCGATGATCACGTCTGCCTGACCTTCCTCTACAACGGGCTCGTAAACCTTTTCGCCAAAACGAACGAAGGTAACCACGCTGCCGCCTCTTTGTGCCATACCGTGTACCTCGGAGATCTTGACGTCAAGACCCTGCTCCATTGCGGTCTTACCAATAATTCTACTGGTCAGAAGCGTACCTTGACCGCCTACGCCGACTATCATAATATTCTTTGTCATAATCATTTCTCCACCGTTTGAATTGCGTTGAATTTGCAGTAGCTCTTGCAAAGCCCACAGCCGTTGCACATGGTCTCATCGATTCGGATGGTACCGTCAGCCTGCTTGGTGATGGCAGGGCATCCGATCTTCAGGCACATTCCGCACTTTTTGCAAGCGTCGGGATCGGCAACGCACTTGTTGGGGAATTTCTGTCCCTTCAGAAGAACGCAGGGAGACTTGGTGATGATCACGGTCAGCGTGTCGCTTGCAACGCTTTCCTTGACCACTGCGGTCAGTCGATCAACGTCAAACGCATTGACCTCGATCACGTTCTTAACGCCGATGGCGTGGCAAAGCTCAACGAAGTCAACCGCATTGGTCTCCTCACCCTTCAGCGTTTTGCCCGTTGCGGCGTGATCCTGATGCCCCGTCATACCCGTGGTACGGTTGTCGAGGATCATCACGGTGCCGGTTGCCTTGTTGTAAACAAGGTTGACCAGCGAGTTGATACCGGTATGTAAGAAGGTGGAGTCACCGATCACGGCAACCCAATTCTTCACGTATTCCTTGCCTCTTGCCTTTTCCATACCGTGCAGAGCCGAAATACTTGCACCCATGCAGATCGTGGTGTCGATTACGCCCAGAGGTGCAACCGCGCCAAGCGTATAGCAGCCGATATCGCCCGATGCGTGGATCTTGAGCTTGTTAAGTACCGAGAACACGCTTCTGTGAGGACAACCGGGGCAGAGAATGGGAGGACGGTTGGGAGCGTCCTGCTTTTCAAATACCATATCGGAGGTTCCGAGAATTGCTTTCTTGAGCAGGTTGACGCTATATTCGCCTTGACGGGTGAAGCACTCCTTGCCCTTGACGTCAAAGCCCCAAGCACGAACCTGTTCTTCGATCACAGGCTCCAGCTCCTCGAATACGTATACGGTTTCCACCTGAGAAACGAAATCTTCAACCAGCTTTTTGGAGATGGGGTTGACCAGACCGAACTTCAGCACGCTGGCGTTCGGGAAAGCCTCCTTGACATACTGATATGCGATTCCGCAGGTGATAAAGCCGAGTTTTTTGTCGTTGATCTCAATTTTGTTTACAGGGAAGGATGCGCTGTCGGCAGCCATGCGTGCTTCGCGGTCTTCCACCACAAGGTGTCTGCCGATCGCGGATGCGGGCATCATAACGTACTTTGTAACCTTGCGCTCGTATTCCTTATCGGCAACCTCCACTCTGTCACAAAGCTCAACAGCACTCTGCGAGTGTGCCAGCTTGGTAGTGGTGCGCAGGATCACGGGAGTATCGTATTTTTCACTCAACTCATAACCGAACTTGACGAAGTCCTTTGCTTCCTGGCTGTCGGCAGGCTCCAATACGGGAACATGTGCGGCGCGAGCGATCATACGGGTATCCTGCTCGTTTTGCGAGCTTGCCATACCGGGGTCGTCGGCAACCACAAAGACCGAACCGCCCGTAACGCCCGTGTAAGAGAAGGTGTACAGAGGGTCTGCCGCCACGTTGAGTCCAACGTGCTTCATGCAAGCCAGACTGCGCACTCCTGCAACCGATGCGCCGATGGCAACCTCGGCAGCAACCTTTTCGTTGGGCGCCCACTCGGTGTATACTTCGTCATATTTTGCAAGATATTCGCTGATCTCGGTGCTCGGTGTTCCGGGATATGCGCTGGAGACCTTAACGCCTGCCTCAAATGCGCCTCTTGCAATGGCTTCGTTTCCGAGCATGATGGTTTTCTTTGCCATATTATTTACTCCTTAAGTCTTTTACTCTTTTTGCCTTGCCCTCAAAGCGTTGCAAGGTGTTGGGGGATTCCAGCATGACCTTTGCGTCCAAGCCAAGCACGACCTTGAGCTTGTTTCTAACTTGGGAGGTGATCTTTTCCAGGGTTGGGAAGGAGTCTGTGCTGTGAGCAAGCTCGACCTTTACGGTCAGCTTATCAAGGTAGCCCTCGCGCTCCAGAATGATCTCATAGTGCGGTCCCAGCTCCTCAAAGCTGAGAATGACCTCTTCGATCTGACTGGGGAACACGTTAACGCCTCGGATCTTGAGCATATCGTCGCTTCTGCCCGACAGGTTTTCCATGCGGCAGAAGGTTCTTCCGCACTTGCACTTTTCGTAGAACAAGCGCGTGATATCCTTGGTGCGGTAACGGATCAGCGGCAAGCCTTCCTTCTTGATACAAGTGATCACCAATTCACCCTGCTCACCCGCGGGAAGAACCTCGCCGGTTTCGGGGTTGATGATTTCGGGGATGAAGTAGTCCTCGTTGATGTGCATACCGCAAAGCTCGGTGCATTCGCCCGAAACGCCGGGGCCCATCAATTCGCTCATGCCGTAGTTGGAGGTGATCAGCATACCCTCGCCCCAATATTTGTGCATTTCCTCGCGCATCGCATCGGTCAGCAGCTCACTGCCCACCAGCGCGATCTTGACCTTCAGATCCTTGATGGGATCCACGCCGATCTCGCGTGCGACCTCAGCAAGACGCAGTGCGTAAGAGGGGGTTGCTACCAAGAGAGAGGTCTCAAAGTCCTTCATGTACATGATCTGCTTTTCGGAATTGCCCGTAGAGGAGGGAACGATTGCGGCACCGATCTTTTCCAATCCGTAATGCAGACCCAAGGCACCCGTGAACATACCGTAGCCAAAGCAGATCTGCGCTACGTCGTGAGAGGATGCACCGCCCATGCAAGCGATACGCGACACGCACTCGGTCCAGGTTTCCAGGTCCTTTTGCGTATATCCCACAACGGTGGGCTTACCTGTGGTACCGCTGGATGCGTGGATACGAACCAGGCTGTCCTTGTCTACGGCAAAGAGGCCGAAGGGATAGTTGTCACGCATATCCTGCTTCGTAACAAAGGGAAGCTTGGCAAGATCCGCAAGGGTTTTGATATCCTCGGGCTTCACGCCTGCATCATCCATTTTTTTGCGGTAGGCGGGAACCTTTGCATAAACGCGGGTAACCGTTTCCTGCAATCGCTCCAGCTGGAGCTTTTCTATTTCCTCACGCGGGAGAGTTTCTTCTTTTGACCAAATCATGATAACACCTTCTGTAACGTATTTGCTTTTTGCACCTCGAGTATAATCGGAATGCGTGATACCGCGCAAACGCGCAATATCAATATGCATAGAAAATAATATACAATTTTTATTATATCATCTTTTTACGGCGTTGTCAAGGAACAAAATCCTCCGATACACAGTTTTTCCTCTTTTTTTCGCCTTTTTCTCACTTTTTTGCATTTTTGCATACCATGGAATGTAAGGAGGAATTATGGAGAACTGTTTGTTAAGTCTTTTTGAGGAGTGCCTGCAAAAGGAGTATACCGAGGAGAGGGGTGCGGTTTCCTGGAGCTATGACCGCGTGGGTGACGCTCTTTATTTATGGTTTGAGCATAGCAACGGGCTTCGGGATTGGCTGAACAACCTCAGCTTTGCGGCGCTCCCGTACCGCGAGATGGATCCCGAGTGGCGTTGCCATGCAGGTTTTTTAAAGGTCTGGAAGATCCTGCGTCCGATCCTGGATCCGTTGGTGATGGATCGTCAGGTGAGGAGAATTTGCATCGTTGGGTACAGTCACGGCGCGGCGATTGCGCTGCTTTGCCATGAATACGTTTGGTATCACCGCTCGGATCTGCGGGAGCATCTTTGCGGCTACGGATTCGGCTGTCCGCGCGTTTTATACGGCTGTTTACCACCCGAAATTGCCGCGCGTTGGTCGCATTTTTGGAGGATCAGTAACGCACAGGATCTTGTAACGCACCTGCCTCCGCGTTCCTTCGGATACTGTCACGTTGGGCAGAATGCGGAGATCGGAGAGAGGGGACGTTATTCCGCCGTGGATGCGCATCGCCCCGAAAGCTATTTGAAGGAATTGCAGGCTTTGACCGAAAATGCGCAAAATCCTCATGTCAATGACAGAAATATCTATTGATTTTTGGGGAAGGATGCGCTATAATAGACATGAATGAGCGGAATGCCGAGTTGAACATGCATCCGCAAAAATAGCAGAAAGGAAGTTTATTCCCATGAGCAAAGCCTTTTGTCCCACCGCAAGACCGCTTCTGGTCTGCGATCCTTATTTCAGCGTCTGGAGCTTTTCCGACAATCTGTACGATGATTCCACCCGTCACTGGACCGGTATGCGCCAATCAATGTGCGGCGCACTTTTCATCGACGGTTATCCCTACCGTTTTCTTGGCTTGAACAAGAATCTGGACCAATACCGCGGCGGCAGTGATTGCCTCAAGCAGACTTCTGTTACCGTAAATCCCACCACCACCGTTTATACCTTTACGCATAAGGCGTGCGATCTGAAGGTTTCCTTCGTAACCCCTCTTTTGATGGATCGATTGGAGGTTATGACGCGTCCCGTTTCTTACGTGTTCTACGAGATCACCCCGAAGCAGGAGGGTCATACCTTTGAGGTTTATCTTGACGTATCCCCCGAGCTGGCAGGCGATTCTGTTGGTCAGTCCTATAAAGCGGGCATCGACAAGGGCCACGTATGGATCGGCAACGCCGAGCAGGAGATCCTCAACAGAGACGGCGACGATGTTCGCATCGACTGGGGATATGTACACATGGTTCACGAAAACGCAACCGTATCCTCCGGATACCGCCGTACCGCTATCTTCTCGGGACGCGGTCTGCAGGCAAGAAAGCTGGCGATGGATCCCAGAGAAGCAATTCCTTTTGAAAAGCACCCCATTCTCTTTACCACTTCCGATAAGCTGTCCGATACCATCGTGATCGCATACGATGATATTAAGTCGATCAAGTACTACGACCGCCATATCGACGCTTACTACAAGAAGTTCTACGGCGATTTCGATACCATGCTGGCAGTTGCCGTGAAGGAAGCGAACTCTCTGCGCCGCGAATGCGAGGAATTCGATGCCAAAATGATGGCTGAGATGGAGAAGATCACCCCCGAGTATGCACTGATCGGCGCACTTTCTTACCGTCAGGCAATCGCCGCTCACAAGGTCGTTGAGATCGACGGCAAGCTGATGTTCCTTTCCAAGGAAAACTTCTCCAACGGTTGTATGGCAACGCTGGACGTTACCTATCCTTCGATTCCTCTGTTCCTGTTGTACAATCCCGAGCTGGTTCGCGGCATGATGCGTCCTTTGTTTGATTTCGCACGCACCGACAAGTGGAAGTATGAATTTGCACCTCACGACTGCGGACGCTATCCCTTCCTGGACGGTCAGCGCTACGGCTTGACCAACTATACCGAGGGCGAGCTGCTGTTGGAAAAGCAGATGCCTGTTGAGGAATGCGGCAACGCGATCCTGACCATGGCAGCCCTCGATGCGGTTGACAAGGATCGCACTTTGCTGGAAGAGAACGCAGACCTGCTCAAGCAGTGGGCTGACTACCTGGTTGAGTATGGCTACAACCCCGACAATCAGCTCTGCACCGACGACTTTGCAGGACATCTGGCACACAACTGCAACCTGTCCTTGAAGGCAATCGTTGCATTGGGCGCGTATGCAAAGCTCTTCAACGCACCTCACTATGCCGAGGTTGCCAAGGATATGGCTGACCGTTGGGTGAAGGATGCAAAGAAGAAGAGAGGCGAGGGCTGGAGACTCACCTTTGATAAGGATGCTACCTGGAGCTTGAAGTACAACATCATCTGGGACCGTCTGCTGGGACTGGGACTGTTTGATGCGGCTGTCAGCGAGGAAGAGGTACGCGTTTACATGAAGAAGATGAACCGTTACGGCACACCGTTGGATAGTCGTTCCACGTACACCAAGCTCGACTGGCTTGCATGGACAACGGTTATGACCGATAACGCAGAGTACACCGAAAAGGCGTACAAGTCGATCGTTCGTATGATCAATGAAACCGCCGACCGTGTTCCGCTGACCGACTGGTACTACACCGACAGCGGCAAGCAGGCAGGCTTCCAGGCACGCTCGGTGCTTGGCGGCTTCTACATCAACCTGCTGGCAAAGAAGCTTTTGAACAAATAATTCCTTTACAAAGAAGAGCCGCTGTATCGTGTGATACAGCGGCTCGAAATTTTTGAGTACACCTCATCCACCACTACGTGGTCCCCCTTCTCCTCAAGGAGAAGGCTCTCTGAGTTCTCACCTATGGACTTTTTATTTTGCTTTTTATTATGCAGAAATTTTTCAAATTGTAAAGTATTTCGTAACACAAAATAGCTATATTTTATCCTAGCCAAGCGGTTGATTCAAGGAAGCCTTCTCCTTGAGGAGAAGGGGGACCGCGCAAGCGGTGGATGAGGTGTAAGTAGAATTGAAACGACGAATAAAATTGCCGCCGTATCACGCGATACGGCGGCTCAAATTTAAAAAGGTTGTAGTTTTTAAAGGCTCAGAAAGACCTTAAGCGCTTTGTTTTTGATGATTGCAAATAAATTTGTTATTTGATCACACCTCATCCACCACTATGCGGGAACCCCAAAAACTCACAAGTTCGTTTCGGGGAACCCCGCTGCGGTGGATGAGGTGTAAGTAGAAATGAAACGACGAATAAAATTGCCGCCGTATCACGCGATACGGCGGCTCATTTTTCTTGTTATTCAAAAAGTCCGATGGAAAGATATCGCTCTCCTGTGTCGGGCAGCAGAACGACAACCGTTTTGCCTTTGCTTTCGGGACGCTTTGCTATCTCAATCGCAGCCCACAAGGCGGCTCCGCCCGAGATCCCGCACAACAGCCCTTCGGTTTTTCCAAGGATCCGTGCGGTTGCGTAGGCGTCCTCTTCGGTTGCGGGAAGGATCTCGTCATAAATAGCGGTGTTCAGAATTTCGGGGATAAAGCCCGCGCCAATGCCCTGCAAACCGTGTGCGCCTGCCGAACTGCCCGACAGCACCGCCGAACCCTTTGGTTCCACAGCCACCACGCGAATGCTTTCGCGCTTTGCTTTGAGATATTCTCCCACGCCCGTGAGCGTTCCGCCCGTTCCGACTCCAGCTATGAAACTATCAACCGATCCGTCGGTATCCTCCCAAATTTCGGGGCCCGTTGTTTCGCGGTGTGCCGACGGGTTGGAGGGGTTGATAAACTGACCTGCCAAAAAAGCGTTCGGGACGGTCTTGACCAGCTCCTCTGCCTTTTCAATCGCTCCGCGCATCCCAAGCTTACCGTCGGTCAACACCAGCTCGGCACCGTACGCCAGCATCAGTTGGCGGCGTTCTGCCGACATGGTATCGGGCATAACGATCACAGCACGGTAGCCGCGAGCCGCCGCGCACAGGGCAAGTCCGATCCCCGTGTTTCCCGAGGTAGGCTCCACGATCACGCTGTCTGGCTTCAGTCTGCCGTCGCGCTCCGCATCGTCCAGCATTTTCTTTGCCACGCGGTCCTTTGCCGAGCCACCGGGGTTGAACGATTCGATCTTGGCGATCAAGCGCGCGTTCAGCCCAAAGTGCAAAGCAAGACGCTTCAGCTCGATCATCGGTGTTTTCCCGATCAGTTCTTCTATCGATTCGTAAATTTTGCCCATAATGATACTCCTTACCGTAGGAATTGGTTCAGTTCTTTTTCCAAGTGCTTGCAGAGAACAAAACGAGGATGGGGAAGATCTCCAAGCGTCCTGCCAGCATATCAAAGGTCAGAACAAGCTTGGAAAGCGGACTGAACACATCGTAGTTGTACATAGGTCCTGCGGCATCGAGTGCGGGACCGACATTGTTGGAGCAGGACATAACCGCGCTGAGGTTGGTGGCGATGCTGAGATTGTCCAGAGAGATCAGCAAGAAGCTGACGACCATCAGTATGATGTAAATTCCAAAATATGCATTGGTACCTGCAATCAGCTTTTCGGGAACAGGCTCGTCGTTTACGCGGATCACCTCCACGCGGTTGGGACGAAGCACCTGACGCAGATTGCGGCGCATGCTCTTGATCAAAAGCAGAAAACGTGCGCATTTGAGTCCGCCCGCCGTACTGCCCGCACAGCCTCCCACCATCATCAAAAACAGCAGGATCGCCTTGGAAAAGGCAGGCCAGATATCAAAATCCGTGCTGGCAAAGCCCGTTGTGGTGATGATACTGGACACCTGAAACGCCGAATGACGAACGGTATTGGCAACCGATTGTGTGTCGGCAAATTTTCCGTAAAGGTTCAGCGCGATCAGAATGATACCGCCGATCACGATGCCCAGATACAGGCGCAGCTCTTCGTCCTTGAACACCGAGCGGAAATGGCGCATCAGTAAGAGGTAGTAGCAGCTGAAATTGACTCCGAATATGAGCATGAATACGGTTGTGACGTTTTGCAGATATGGGCTGTAGCTTGCCATGCTGTCGGCTTTGATGCCAAATCCACCTGTTCCCGCCGTTCCGAGTGCCGTGCAGACCGCATCGAAAACAGGCATATCGCCCGCGACCAGAAACAGGAAGTTGATCATGGTCAGAACAACGTAGATCAAGTACAGATATGCGGCGGTCTGGCGCATTTTCGGCACCAGCTTACCCACGCTGGGCCCGGGGCTTTCGGCACGAAGCACGTGCATGGTAAAGCCCTCGTTTTTACCGCTGACGGGGATGATGGCAAGCACGAATACCAGAACGCCCATGCCGCCCAGCCAGTGGCTGAAGCTGCGCCAATACAAAACCGCCTTGGAGAGTGCCTCCACGTTGGGAACGATCGATGCTCCCGTGGTGGTAAAGCCGGATACCATTTCAAACAGCGCATCAATGTAAGAGGGGATCTCGCCCGACAAATAAAAGGGAAGTGCGCCAACCAGACTCAACAGGATCCAACAAAGTCCTGTGCAGAAGAGTCCTTCTTTCGCAAAAAAGCTCTTTTTGGCGTGTCGGGAATAAATAGCAAGCAGAGCGATCAGCACTGCCATAACGGCAAGCGTGAGCGCAAAGCCCTTTGTGGTAGCGTGCGTTCCCTCCGCAATGCTGATTCCGAGAGCGGGCAACATAAAAATTGCCTCGATCGAAAGGATCATCACGAAGAAACGCCCGATCATTTTGAAATTCATAGGTTTCGTCCTTTTTTATGCAAAAATATCGTTGAATTGACCGATTACTGTATCTCCGCTTGCAACTACAACAACCGAGTCGCCCACCGAGAAGGTAGAGTCACCGTTGGGAATCTCGATCTTGCCGCCGTTCGTGATGCTGACCAAGAGGATGTTTTTGCGAAGAGAGATGCTTTTCAGCGGCTCGCCGCAGTGGAGCGTATTCTCGTCCACCTCGAATTCCAGCGCTTCGGCATGACCGTCGGCAATGCTGTGGACGGTTACAGCGGCGCCCGACTGGTTTTGCAGGGCGCGAACATAACGCACGATGTTGTTACAGCACAGGTTCTTGGGACAAACCAGACTGCCAAGCGACATTTGCGAGGTGATGTCGAATTCGTCCAGATACTCGGTACGTGTGATCACCTGCGAGATTTTGCGGCTTTTTGCGTACATCGAGATCATCATGTTGAGCTCGTCCAGTCCCGTCAGCGTGATGAGTGCGTCGGTCGATTCGATACCCTCACTTTCCAGAATCGATTGGGAGCGCGCATCACCGCATATGATATTCATATCGGGGAATTCCTCGGCAAGCTCCAGACAGCGCTTGCGGTCGGATTCTATGATGGTGACCGACATGGAGCTCTCTTGCAGGATCTCCGCCAGATAATAGGCAACGGTTCCGCCGCCTGCAATCATCACGCGGCGAGTTTTACGCGTTACGATATTCAAATTTTTCAAAAGCTCGGCAAGGTTGTTGGTGGGAGCGGTTACGAAAATGCGGTCGCCTTCCTTCAGAATAAAGCTTCCGTCGGGGGTGTATGCCGCTCCGTCACGGATAACCGAGCAGACCAGCACACGGCATTTGACCGTTTTGTACAGAGTGCTCAGCGGTACGTTGCAAAGCTTGCTTTTCTCATCGATACGAAGCTCCACGATCTCCACGCGTCCCTTGGCAAAGGAATCGCGCTTGAAAAATCCTGGGAATTTGAGCAGCTTGCCGATTTCCTCAGCCGCCTGATGCTCGGGATTGAAGACCAGCGACAGCCCGAACGCATTGCGCATCCGATAGGCTTGCTCGGTGTATTCGGGGTCGCGGATACGCGCGATGGTATGTAATTTCGGGTTGAGTGTGTGCGCTGTCATACAGCAAAGCATATTCAATTCGTCACTGCCCGTGCAGGCAATCAAAAGGTCGAATTTCTCGATCTCTGCATCCTGCAGTGTTTGCATGGAGGCGCAGTTACCCTGAATTGCAATCACGTCATATCGCTCCATGCCCGATTCCAGCACCGATTGGTCGGAATCCATCAAAGTCAGATCATGTCCCTCGGCAGAAAGCTCACGGGCAAGCGTTTCTCCAACCTGTCCGTATCCTGCAATGATAATTTTCATCTTAATGACCTCTTTTATTCTACTGTGATTTTTTTAAAAACTACATATTTATTTTAACATTATTTTAACACACAACCTGTGCTTTGTCAATATCGCTCCGCATTTTCGCACACAGCTTTTAAGTTTTTGCGGGGAGGTGGTGCGAGGGGGTACGACGGGATCGGCGGTATTCGGTGGGGGTAAAGCCGCTGACCGCCTTGAAAACACGGTTGAAGTTGCGAAGCCCCGAAAAGCCGCAGGCGCGGTAGATCTCGGTGATATCGCGGCCGTCCTTCAAAAGCAGAGAGTATGCCTTTTCCACGCGGAAAATGTTTAAAAATTTCTTGAAGTGGATCCCAAAGCATTGATGAAAGACCGCCGAAAAATAGTGGTATTCGTAGCCCAAGTGCTTTGCAAGATCGTCAAGGGTTATGTCATTATCTAAATTTTCGGAAATATAGTCGATGATCCGTCGGATCAGCGTGGCATCGGAGCGGATCTGCAGGGGAGAGGCGTTTTTCAGGCAGGCATCGCAGACCGAATAGAGCAGTGCCATGCACAAAAATTGGTCGGGCTGTCCTTCGAAAAAAAGTTGATTTCTCAGTTGCGTTATAAGCTTTTCGTCACATCGGAAATGCGAAAATTGTGTTTGCGCGTGCGCGGCGGCGAACGCCGAAACGTATTCGTCCGAAAACACGCCCACCCAAGCGCGGGAGCCTGCCGAAATCACAAATCCGTGGACAACGTACGGTGAGATCAAAAGCAATTCGCCCGCTTCCATGCCGAACGATTCACCGTTCAGCGTTACCGAAATATTGCCCTCCATGACATAAATCAGCTCATAATTTCCGTGAAAATGCGAATGCCATGTCACTCCCGTGTAGATATAGGCATTATAATGATAGTTTTTTCTGGAGTTATCCGGTTGATGCTTGATCATGCGCTCACCTCCTGAAATCTTAACTTCTGTCCATAATTATATAATAAAATTCTTGCTTTGTCAAGTCGGGATTGTTATACTGAAGACAAGAGGTGAGACTATGTTGGGAACGGTTTTTTCGATTGAAGAATTTTCTGTTTATGATGGCCCCGGGATTCGAACAACGGTGTTTCTGAAGGGTTGTCCCCTGCGTTGCAGTTGGTGCCACAACCCCGAGGGACAGCTTGCACAGCCGCAGATCGTCCGAAGCCCGAACGGATGCCTGCATTGCGGAAAATGTCGGGAGCGTGCCGTTATCGAAAACGGTGAGTTGCGCTTCACCGAGGAAAGCATCCGTGCCTGTCCGCAAAGCCTGCTCCGCGTGTCGGGAGAGGTGTACGGGAGCGACGCTTTGTGTGAAAAGCTTCTGAAGAACCAAAGCATGTTGCATGGCGGCGGTGTGACCTTTTCGGGCGGTGAGCCACTGTTCCAAAGTGAATTTGTGTTCGAGTGCTTAAAAAAGTTGAAGGGAAAACTGCATACGGCGATCCAGACCTCGGGCTTTTGCTCACCCGAGGTGTTTGCAACCGCGCTGGAGCTTTCGGATTATTTTCTTTACGATCTGAAGCTGATCAACGATACGCTTCACAAGCAATTTACGGGCGTTTCCAACCGCACGATCCTGCAAAATTTCCGTTTGCTTGCCAAGAGTAATACCGCGTTTACCGTTCGCACACCTCTGATTCCCGGTGTCACCGATACCGAAAGCAACCTGACGGCGATTGCAAAGCTGCTGCGTGAGAACGGTGTGGAGCGCATCGAGCTGCTTCCGTACAACAAAATGGCGGGCGGCAAATACAAAATGCTGTTGCGCGAATATACCCCCGGATTTGATGAATCCGTTGATTCCAACCCCCGTCTTGAAATTTTTGATACATACTCGCTAAGGGCCGAGATTTTATGAGGTGATAAATCATGACCGATATCATTTGTTTGATGCTCTCTCAACTCAAAGAAAAAAACTACCGATCGCTGCGCACGACCACAGTTGATGATCCCATCCTGTATCCCGTGGAATATTTCGGTTTTCACTTTGGAGTCACCGAAAAATTCCCGCACAGCGATGGAAATATTATTCCAAACTATGCGCGCGTGATTGCAAAGGGCTTTGACGCAACGCGCGAGGAGATCGTAACCGCGATGCAGTGTGCGAAAAGCGAGGAGCAGATCGCCTACGGCAAGCGCATGCTTGCCGAGATCGATGCCTTGCTGGAAATCTGTGACCGTCACACGGAAAAAATTCAAAAAAGCGGCAACAAACGGCTGTATACCGCATTGCAAAAGGTTCCGCACCGCGGTGCCGAGAGTTTTTTCGAGGCGTGTCTTTTTATGCAGATCTGTATTTACGGATTGCGCCGCACAAACGTAGAACACCTGTGCCTGGGACGCTTTGATCAATATATGTACCCCTTTTTCCGCGCCGATCTTGATCGAGGATTGCCTGCCGAGGAGCTTTTTGAGATCGTGGAGGCTTTCTTCATTACCCTCAATTACGATTCCGACCTCTATCACGGAATCCAACAAGGTGACAACGGACAAAGCATGGTGCTGGGCGGATTTGATGCGGACGGCAACGATCAGTACAACGAGCTTTCCCGGATGTGCATGGAGGCATCGTTGGAGCTTTCGCTGATCGATCCCAAGATCAATCTGCGCGTTGGAAAGAACACGCCCGACGAGCGCTATGAATTTGCGACACATCTGACCAAAAAGGGACTGGGTTTCCCGCAATACTGCAACGACGACGTGGTGGTTCCGGGCTTGATCAAGCTGGGCTACGAGCCCGCAGACGCTTACAATTACGGCGTTGCCGCTTGCTGGGAGCATATCATTCCCAACTGCAGTGCCGAGGTCTCCAACATCAAGACCATGAATTTCCCCTTTGTGGTCAACCGTGCCGTGCATGAACACTTAAAGAGCTGTGCCGATTTTGATGCGTTGATGAGCTTTGTGGAGCGCGAGATTGATGCCGAGTGTGCCGATCTGGTGCGCCAAGCACAGACAAAAACACTCCGTACCCAGCCGCTTTTGTCGGTCTTTGTGGACGGTTGCATTGAAAAGCTGTGCGACCTTTGGGTAGGCGGCTCGAAATACAACAACTTTGGTTTCCACGGGCTTGGCATTGCCAATGCAACCGATGCGCTGGTTGCCATCAAAAAACTGGTGTACGATGACAAAAGCGTTGCTCCCGATACGCTTTTGTCTGCATTGAACGCGAACTTTGAGGGCTATGACGATCTTCGCGCGCAACTGAGGTCTTGTCCCAAAATGGGCAACAACGACGATTATACCGATGAGATTGCTTGCTCTATCATGTCGTATTATTCCAAGCACATGAACGGGCGCGACAATCAAAGAGGCGGTATTTGCCGTGCAGGAACGGGAAGCGCAATGTTCTATGTGGAAAAGGCGCAACGCTGTCCCGCAACCGCCGACGGAAGAAAGAACGGTGAGCCATTTTCCTGCAGCTTTTCGCCATCTATCGGTATCAGGACCGATGGCATCCTCTCGGTGATCGGGTCCTTTACCAAATACGATATGTCCGAGATCATCAACGGAGGCCCCTTGACGCTGGAGATCCACGACACCGTTCTGCGCAACGAGATGGGGATCCGCAAAACGGCTCAGCTCGTCAAGCTCTTTATCGGGATGGGCGGACATCAGCTTCAGTTGAATTCGCTGGATCCCGATCGCCTCCGCGATGCGCAAAAGCATCCCGAGGATCACCCTAACCTGATCGTTCGTGTTTGGGGCTGGAGCGGTTATTTCAACGAGCTTGATCTTGAATACCAAAACCATATCATCAGCCGCACCGCATACGGAGCGTAAGATATTTACAGGAGAGGCTCCGTTTTACGGAGCCTCTCCTGTTTTTGAAAGTGAATGATGTTTTCTTAACGTATAGTTCATTTGAAAATCGGAAGAAAATATACTTGATAAAGGTATTTTAAATTCGACAGAGATGAATCTGAGAATTTCGGCATTTAGTCTGGGTGGCAGGTTACCCGACTCGATTTTGGCAAGGCTATTGACACTTATTCTCAGTTTTGTTGCCATTTCCTTCCGTGACAGCTTTTCTTTAAGACGCAGAAATTTTACATTCGCACAAAAATATTCAATTGATTTATCTTTTTTCATAAAAACCTCCTCCGAGTGATAACAATATGATAACACAATGTGACTGGATTGTCAAGATAAACCATGATAAAATGTTATCAAAATGTTAGTGAGGTGTTGATATGCCAAGTAATAAAATTCAAACAGGGATTCGATTTGAACCGGAGCTTTTGGAGAAGATCGCGTATATTGCCAAACAAAACAAACGGTCTTTTAATGCACAGATGGAATTTTTAGCACAAATTTGTGTGAATGAGTACGAAAAAGAAAACGGAACGATCGAACTCCCATAAACAGAAACGGAACGCTTGCATAATTGCGGGCGTTCCGTTTTTTGTTGTATCACGAAAACCCCGCCGTGGCGGGGTTCAAAATAGGCTATGCCGATGGGCAGAAGAAAAAGCAAAAGTCAGCGCAGAATATTTTTGTGGGAAAGGCTCCCTTGTGTAAAGGGAGCTGTCAGCGAAGCTGACTGAGG